>JBEIHC010000032.1:0-26769 GCA_040381555.1 Bacteroidia bacterium | reverse complement strand
GACCACCCAAACTAAACATTCCGTTAATATCCCCACCCCAGGCAGAGACAGCTGCGTTGTATGTGCCTGTATTAGAAATTGGAACCGTGATGGTTGTTCCAGGAGCTGTTCCCCCGAAGGTGATATACCCATTCGAGTTAACGGTACAAGTAGTGTAACCAGTTCCATTAATTGTGAATGTAAAAGGAATGGTCGCCGCGGCTGAATAAGAGTCCATGGAACCTGCTGAGGTATTGGCGGTTGCGGTTGCCATCAAAACAGGACTTGTCCCAGCTCCAGTTATTTCCGAATAGGTAGTACTACTTTGGGAGAAGGTGTAACCACTCACCTGAGCGAATAGATTACTCTGCATAATCCCCAATAGGATACAAGCCAGTAAAGTCTTCCTAAAGGAAGATACACCTGTGTTCACAAGTTTAATAGTGGTAACAATCGTCTTCATAACTTTTCCGTTAATCAGTAAACAGTACAATAAACAAACTAAGCTTCGGTAAACTGAAAATCCTTGAGTAATGATTTTTAGTATTTAACAATTACTTAACAAAAGTATCAAAAAATAATTTCTTGAAAAAAATAAATTTTTGTTTTCGAATAGTATTAATTCAACTCATTTTTTATTGAATTTTATTTGTTTTTTAATTTTTTGGATATCAATTATTTAAAAGCTAAAAAACAATTTAGGAGAACATCCTATTTATAAATAAATTCCAGAAATTAGTTCGTCTTCAAAAAAAAGCCCCCCAAAACTGGGAGGCTTCGAAAATTTAAAAGTAAGCTAGTCCTAAAAATCGAACTTAATCCCCTGAGCCAAAGGCAATGCATCTGAATAGTTAATCGTATTCGTTTGCCGGCGCATGTAAGCCTTCCAAGCATCTGAACCTGACTCTCTTCCCCCTCCGGTTTCCTTCTCGCCTCCAAATGCGCCTCCAATCTCTGCCCCTGAGGTGCCAATGTTCACATTAGCAATCCCACAATCAGATCCCTGATGGCTTAAGAAATATTCTGCCTCTTTTAGATTCGTTGTGAAAATAGCAGAAGACAAGCCCTGGGGAACAGCATTCTGTATCAGAACCGCCTCCTCCAAAGTTTTGTATTTAAGTAGATATAAAATAGGTGCAAAGGTTTCGTGCTGCACGGCAGCATAGGCATTCTGAGCCTCCACTAATGCAGGCACAACAAAATTGCCAGACTCAAAACCTGCTCCGCTCAGTTGGGTGCCACCAAATAATACTTTTCCGCCCTCCGATTGCACCAAACGCAAAGTCTCCATCATTGCCTGAACCGCTTGCTTATCAATCAATGGGCCTATAAGGGTGCCCTCCTTGCGTGGGTCGCCAATGAGTTTTTCCAAACTTCCATAGGCATCCTTCAAACTCTTAACAACCTGATCATATACACTTTCATGAATAATCAGCCGGCGGGTAGAAGTACATCTTTGTCCGCAAGTGCCTACCGCACCAAACACCATAGCGGGTATTGCCAACTTCATATCTGCATTCGGGGTAATAATGATGGCATTATTGCCGCCCAACTCAAGTAAGGATTTCCCTAAACGCTTACCTACCACTTCTGCTACAGCCTTACCCATTCGAGTGGAGCCTGTTGCACTAACCAAAGCTACGCGATAATCTTCCGTCATCCATTGGCCTACCTGATAGTTACCATTAATCAGACAAAATACGCCCTCCGGTACTTCATTCCGAACCAATACATCCTTGATGATATTTATACAGGCAATAGAGGTAAGTGGCGTTTTTTCAGAAGGTTTCCAAACTGTAACATTCCCACAAACGGCAGCTATCATACTATTCCAAGACCAAACGGCTACTGGAAAATTGAAAGCTGAAATAATGCCTACTACGCCCAAAGGATGCCATTGTTCATACATGCGATGTCCGGGTCTTTCTGAGTGCATGGTCAAGCCATACAACTGACGCGAAAGGCCAACTGCAAAATCGCAGATATCAATCATTTCCTGCACTTCGCCCAAACCTTCCTGATAGATTTTACCCATCTCCCAGGAAACCAACATGCCGAGCTCAGATTTTTTCCGGCGCAATTCATCCCCAATCTGACGCACAATCTCTCCTCTACGAGGGGCTGGGACATTCCTCCAGGTTTCAAAAGCCTGAGTAGCCACCTTCAGTACCTCTGCATAAGCAGCTGCATCCGTAGGCACAACTGAAGCGATGGGCTGTGCATCTACGGGAGAAGGCACACTCAATCTTTCAGAAGAACCACTCTTTATCCATTTCGTACCACTTGAAGTGCCCTGATTTTCAGCTTGAATACCTAAAGATTCAAGAATGTGTTTTTTATCTACTGCTGTCATATTCAGAAGGAAATATACTGTTCAAATTTACCAAACGATTGAGTTATTCAAATCATTAAGATTCTTTACGACTATTCTTCTTTCTTTCATTTTCGTCTAACCAAATCTTACGAATCCGAATAGACTTTGGAGTAACCTCCACATATTCATCCCGGTCAATATACTCCATACATTGCTCCAAAGACATTCTGACTGGAGGGGTAATTGTAACGGCATCATCAGTACCGGAAGCACGCACATTCGTCAATTGCTTGGTTTTCTGAACATTAATAATCAAATCGCCAATACGAATATTTTCACCTATTACTTGACCACCATATACCTCAACCCCTGGGTCAACGAAGAAAGTACCTCTATCTTGTAATTGAAACAAAGAGTAAGGCACTGCGGGCCCTGTACCCATAGAAATTAAGACGCCTCTTTGTCTGCCTTGATTCATCTGACGCAAGGGTTGGTACTCAACAAATCGATGCGACATATTGGCCTCGCCTCTAGTTGCAGTGAGCATATTACTTCTAAGCCCGATAAGACCTCTGGAGGGAATTATAAATTCTAGATGTTGAGAATCGCCCTTCGGCTCCATGATGGTCAACTCTCCTTTGCGTGCAGTAACCATTTCAATTACCTTACCTGCATATTCTTCAATAACATCCACCACTAAATGCTCGATAGGCTCGCATTTTACCCCATCTATTTCCTTAATAATAACTTGAGGTTGTCCAACCATGAGTTCATAGCCTTCTCTCCGCATCGTTTCAATCAATACGGCTAAGTGCAAAATGCCTCTACCAAACACCATGTAAGAATCGGGAGAATCCGTTTCCTCAACTCTCAAGGCCAGATTTTTTTCTGTCTCTTTAAATAAGCGATCTCTTAAATGCCTGGAAGTTACAAACTTACCTTCCTTTCCAAAAAAGGGAGAGTTATTAATTGTAAACAACATGGAAAGCGTAGGCTCATCCACTTTTATCGCAGCCATGGCCTCCGGATTCTCAACGGTCGCAATGGTATCACCAATATCAAATCCCTCTAAACCTACCAAGGCACAAATATCTCCAGCATGCGCTTCAGTAACCTTAAGCCGACCTAAGCCTTCGAACAGATGCACCTCTTTAATCCGATTTTTCTTGACCACACCTTCACGATTGATCAACACGACTTCCTGCCCCTCTTTCACTGTGCCTCTATTGATTCTTCCAATGGCAATACGACCGACATAAGCCGAATAATCCAAAGAAGTAACCTGCATCTGAAAATCCCCGGGTGTAAAGACAGCCTCAGGTATTTCTGTCAGGATGGTATCTAACAGATAGGTGATGTCTGTTGTCGGGTTTTTCCAATCGGGCCCCATCCAGCCCCCCTTACCTGAGCCATAAATTGTTTTAAATTCCAATTGACTTTCATCCGCATCCAATGCAAACAATAGATCGACTAATTTATCGAGAGTTTCTTCCGGACGACAATTAGGCTTATCGACTTTATTAATGATGACGATAGGCTTCAAACGAAGTTCTAAAGCCTTTTTGAGTACAAATCTGGTTTGGGGCATAGGACCCTCGAAGGCATCTACCAGTAACAAAACGCCATCGGCCATTTTGAGTACACGCTCCACCTCTCCCCCAAAATCACTGTGACCAGGGGTATCCAAAATATTAATCTTGTAGCCTTTGTAAGTTACAGAAACATTCTTGGCTGTAATGGTGATTCCTCTTTCGCGCTCCAGGTCGTTGTTATCTAGAATGAGCTCGCCTGTTTGCTGATTATCTCGGAATAATTTGCAAGTGTGCAGGATTTTGTCCACCAATGTAGTCTTACCGTGATCCACATGGGCAATAATGGCAATGTTTCGTATCTGTTGCATGTAAAAATAAAGTGCAAAATTACGATTAATCCAATGGCAACGGACAAAATATTTATCGGGTGCAGCACCCGATAAAGCCACAAAAGAAAAGGGCCGCCCCCCCGGACAGCCCTTCTCAACCTAACTATGAAAACAAAACTTATTAGAACCCAAATTTATAGCGAAAATCTTTAATGTTCGCATGGTCACGGGCTCCAAGATACACTTTGGAAGCCATGGTATTAGTCTTAGTAGAGGCCAAACTCTGTTGATAAGAAGCTAAATCAGCATCTGTAGGAGGATTGGGGTCTGTCTTTTTAGTCACTTTTACCACATATACGCCTGTTTCCCCTGCGATTGGTCCGGTTGTTTGATTGAGTTCGGCGGCAAATGCTCTACCTACTACGATTGGATCATTCCCAATTCCGGGTGCCGTAGCGGAGGCAAAACTTACTTCATCTGCTTGAGATACAAATGCTCCACGACCCAATAAATCGCGTACTTTATTAAAATCATCTACACTTTGACCTTCTAACTTTTCTTTCAGCATTTGAGCTTTTTTCGAATTCATAATCCGACGATCCAAATTTTTACGGATGTCCTCAACATCCATATAGCCTTCCTCTTTACGAGAAACTAACCAAGCGATAACAAAAGCATCTCCTGTTTCAATCACACCGGAAATTTTACCTGGAGTTTCCGTCAAAGACCAACGCACCAGCTCACCCGTATTTGTCATTCCTGGCAGAATCAACTTTGAGGGGGCGATCGAAGGTAATGGGATAGAAGATAAATTTTGACTTTTAGCTAATCCCTCGAAATCTCCAGATTCAGTAGCTGCTCCGGCAAATTTATCCGCGTCTTTATACAATGCACGCAAAGTGTTAGAACTAGGAGTAACGGTGCGAACTACCTCAGCTAATTGATATATGGTATTAGATTTTTCTACTACCCAAACGATATGAAATCCACGGTTTGATTTCAATAATGTAGGACGGTCTGTGGGTAAACCAAAAACTTTTTCATCAAATTCTCCTCCAAAATTACCTTCTTTATACCAACCTATATCTCCCCCGTTATTTACGGTACCATTATCATCAGATGATTTCGCCACTTCTTCCTCAAAGTTTTTGGTGTTAACTATGCGCAACAAAGAATCCGCACGATTCTTAGATCTCGCAGTATCCTCTTGCGTATAACCACGCACAGCAACCAACAAATGCCGCAATTTTACTCTGGCCTTGTCTGCTGTTTTTACATCTGATATTTTAATCATCCGATAAGCGAACCCATCAAATACAGGACCTAAAACCGAATCTTGTTTCAACCCTTCTACCCTATTGCGCATTCCTTCCTCCATTTCACCTAAAGCACGATAGGTTGAATCAAAAGGAAAATCAGATTTGACCGAAACGAAAAGGCTATCATTTGTGGAAGTGAGAAAATCCGGACGGATTTTTTCAAGATAACCCAATGCATCAGCACTATCAGAGGCACTTGCAATTTTGTAAAATGGAACATATTTTACCTCCGCTTCTTGTTCTTTAACCTTGAATTGTTCCTTGTTTTTTGCCATATAACGACGAATATCATCATCGGTAATTTCTACAGAAGAATCAGGGATGGATGAATAATTAATTCCTACAAAAGAAAAACTAACCTTACGATTTTCCTCTTCGTATGCATTTTTTGCCTCTTGGCGAGAAACCATCATACCCGAACGAACGACATTCATGTATTTTTCCTGTAGACGCATGGAAACCATGTATTTTTCTAATTCGGCCAAATATTTTTTGACCTCAGGGTCTGATTTACTTCTTGCCAACAATTGCTTCATCTGATCCTGACTGTAAGGTTGACCACCCTGAGCAAACTGTTGAATGATAATAGGAGATGGATCTGGGCCAGCGAACATGTCCATCAATTCTGATGAGGAAACGAGAATTCCGGATGACTCATATTCCTTATTCATGACAATTTCATTTACCACAGATTCCCAGGCACGATTCACCAAGTTTTGACGCACATCATCAGGAACTGTTTGAGAGTTAGACTTTCTTTGCTCTTGATAAATTGCATTCTGCAATTCTGTATTGAAGTAAGTATAATCCACTTCGGTATCCCCAACCTGCCCAACCAGATTAGGACTTTCCCCAAAAAGTGTGTTAAAATTTCTGAATAAATCAGTCAGGATAAAAGCTACCATAGATAGCCCTATCACAACAATTACCAGACCTACATTTTTCCGTATTTTATTAATTACTGCCATAAATCTCAGTTCTGAGGGATAATCGATTCGCGAAAATAGAGGGCAAAAATACACCTTCGTGTGGAAAAATCAAAGTTTTCCACCGGAAGTTCAAATCAGTTCAGATTCACATTCAATGAAAAACGAATGGTATTTTGCAAAGGGTGATTAGCAAGAAATGGAACTAAATAGGCGAAATCAAAGCCCAGAGTCTGATATTTTATCCCTGCGCCTACTGTTGCATATTTCCGATTTCCCTTAGTTAAATGCTCATTAAAATATCCTGCTCGAATGGCAAAAAGATCATTATACCAATATTCCGCGCCGATTGAGGTGTTTATTTCCTGTATTTCCTCTGCCATTCCTCCTGTTGCATCTGAAAAGCTACCAAAAATACCCTCCAAAAGAGGTATCGATGCAGAGCCTCCGGCAGAAGGGACCATCAATTTATTAAAATCATTCACCAAAGCGATGCTATTGTACTTATCTATTTGTGTTTTAAAAGAATAGCCTACTTTCAAATTGGAAGGAATAAAATCTCTCTGACTTCCTGTTTGAATGTACCGCATTTTTGCCCCTAAATTCTGGGCATTGACCCCGAAACGAAAACGCACGGGTAAACCACCTTCTCCTGTCTGCTTGGCGACCTTTCCTCCTCCCACAACAAAATCAGTGTTGTAGGTATAATTAGCGTCCGCTGCAACAGAATTCGCGGGTTTGGCAGTATTTAAGCCTGCTGCAGAACCTGCTGCCAAATTAGAATTTATCCATTTCAAGTTAATCCCAACCGACATTTTATCTGTAATCATGTTGGTATAACCAACCGCCACACTTAATTCATTGGGGCCTGCAGTTCCAATTGGGTTTCCAGAAATATCTGTCATCTGTATTTCGCCCAAAGAAAAATAAGTCAATGAGTATGCGATGGTTCCGGCCCGGTCACTAATTCTATTAAATCCACTAACAAAAGCTAAATTCACATCCGGAACCAGGTTTCTTAGCCAAGGTGTGTAGCTCAAACCATACCCCTGCTTTTTCGTGGCAAATGCCAATGCAGAAGTATTCCAATAAATAGCATTGGAATTGTCCGCCAAAGCGACACCAGCATCTCCCAAAGCCCCATGTCGAGAATCTGGCGAAATCATTAAAAAAGGAACGGCCGTGGTAATGGCTTTGTTTTCGGAGCCAATTACCTGGGTCTGACTGACTGATTGAGCCTGTACAGACAGGCCAAAGGCAGAAAACAAAAGTGCTGCAAAGGATATATCCCTGCCGCTGCGAAGCATAGTCCGCAAATTGATAGTGTTGAAAATCATGAAATTAAACAGTTACTATAAGTAATGCTGTTTCGATAGGCATTTTTTAAATCAGCGACAAAGATACAAACTTTACGGAACCCACAGAGATTCGACTTTCTTTAACGAAGCAAAACGAGCTTTTCATATTTCCCTACCGATTCACCTGTACGAATAACTTTCAACCGCACCTCATATACATATACCCCCCGGCCAATACGATCTCCATAATCATCCAGTCCATCCCACTGTATGTCATTATTCAAACTAGCTTCTGCGTAAAATGAGTGATCTAAGGTTTTCACCAATCGACCGGAAACGGTGAAAATACGAACTTGAGCCTGGAGCATTTCCCCTCTCTGATTATGTTCGAAAAAGAATTTGGTTTGGGTCGTAAATGGATTAGGGTAATTCAATACATGGGATAAAGCAATTTTTGAATTATTAGCCACTACAAAGCTTGTCCGCGCAAGAGAAGAATTATTCGCAATATCCCATACTTTCATCTCCAAATCATAATTCCCTTCTGCCAAATCTTTATATTGATAAGACAATGACCCTTCTTTGTAAGAATCTTTTTTCGCAGAGTAGTATTCATTCAATACAATCCGTTTACTATCATCTCGGTTCAATACAGCTGTAATTTCATGACCAATGCCAGTACCCAATGTGTTTATGCCACTCTCATCAAATACGCGAGCCAACATCAAAGGATTCTGATTGACCAATCCTCCATCTGCCCATTTCTCATCATTCATATATAGGTCTAATTCCGGACCTACTCTATCCTGAACCACTGTTGTATCTGTTCCCCCGATTATGATATTGCTGTAGTACCCACTTCCATCGGAATAACCGTCCTCATAATATAGGCTCACCTTACCCAGCCCATCTTCATAAGAAATATCTAATGGCACTTTAAATTGAGCGAGAAACAATCCTTCTTTCACGCTTACTGTCCCATTGAATATTCTATTTCTTTGCCAATTGAAAGAAAACGGAGATAGAATGGTGTTGTAGCGGGCGGGTTTGTCGAACACTGTAATATACAAGGTACCGGTATAATCGAAAATCCTCAGTCCATTTGGGTAGCGAACTTCGCCTTCTAAAGTCACCAAGCTCAATGCACGAAGGGTATCTGGATTCACCGTCACAGATTGAGCATTCACTTTAGTAATGGCTGCTGTGTTTTTGGGAAAAGCTAAGGTAATTCCAGGATCACCAAGCAAGGCAAAACTTCGAGTATTTAATCCCGAACTCCAAGTATCGTTCTTTGTGAATTGATAAACTTCTCCTAACGAAAACCAGGTTTGATCTGCCGGATGTTTCCGAAATACCTGTCGATAAAAATTCTGATTCAAAGCCTGATTGGGGCCCGAATATACCAACCTCACAGTGGTAAACATACCTATAGATCCTCCATTGTCTTTCAGAAATAGGAGCTCAGCCCCTGAGGTCAATTCCGGATTATCAAAACGCCCAAACTCACAAGTGGCTGTTACATATAAAGGTAGTCGATTCCCATTATTCAATGCATTAATGTCTGGAATTTCTAAAATACGAGAATTTGACCACCCCAATTCACCTCCATGCCCGGTATAATTGACAATTAAACTACCCTGATCCAAAGACCGAATGAGGGCATCTTTTGCCTCAGGAAATCGCAAAAAACCTTCAGCAGAATTGACCCCTTTGTAATAATCCAGATATACCTTATCCAGATTAATCGCAGGATTTTCTGTTTGTACCAATCCGGAATAACTATCTGCTTGGGAAACATGCAAAGAGCCTTCATCCGTCTTATGATCTGCCACCATGACAATCCGGTTTTTCCAAGGTCCAAAACTGCTGCTGCCAGAAGAATAATTTCGGATTTTGTTGATTATTAATTGCGCTTCCGCCTGGTTTTTTGCGGGTAACCTCCCGATACCAATATCCAAACCATGATTTTCATAAGAATCATCCGAAATAGCGCCATTGGTCCCCTCTCCCCAATTTCCCTCTGAAGCATCCAAAAACCCAAAAAAATCATCGGAAACAAATGAGTTTGAAAACGAAATGGAATTTCTGCTTTCATAAGGGGGTACAAGAGCGGCTCCTGTCTCTCCATTTCGATTTCGGTAATCATAAGATCCATCCCCGAGCAAACATAACCAAGAAGGCATTTGGGTAGTATCCCCTCCTGCACGCAAATAAAACATTCGGGCAAAATCCCGGATAGCAGAGATATCCTGTTTCCCTCCGGAAAATTCATTGTAAATCTGGTCTGTTGTCGTCACTGCAACTGTATGATTTAATGAATTACGATGAAATTCTGCCAACTGATTAGCCTGGGGAAGCAATGCCGGTGATGTTACCAATAAATAAGAAACCTGCGGCAGGCCATGCAAATTTTGATTCGGAATCTTTACCCCTCCTGCAGGTCGTAATAAAATCGGAGCGAAATTTCTAAAAGCAATAAAATTTCTATTGACATCTGCCGCAGCGCTCATAATTCCAGTGCTTCCATTTAAGGCAAATGGCATATTTTGGATGGCTGATATATTGGTAACATCCCAACAAAAATATTCTGAAGATATATTGTTCAATCTAATATCTGCCACACTACCAGGCGTATTGGATTTCATCAAGGTAAAATGCTGCTGAACCCCGCTCATGATCGGCAACTGAGCATATTCTACTTCTATAAAATCTAACCATCCGTTGGTGCCTTGTGTAGAAGAGGGCCGATTGTAATTGAGGGTAACAACCAACTCCCCTCCGGATACAAACGAGGGAGAAACATAAAAAGTCTGACGCACTATATTGGCATAATTTCCTGTGGTGCCTTCAAGAATCACACTGCTTACAGGAATGCTTCCTTGGGTAACCCCATTGCAGGATATTGAAAAAGATGTAGGGGTAGAAGCTCTTGCTGCTACTTGCAGAGTAAGCCGAATCAAAGAATCTGGACTGGCCATGACCACAGGTATTCTAAAACTCTGACTAGAAGCTATATCAAAGCTTTCTCCTACCCATATTCGGCCACTTCGGATAAAATTTACCTTATCCTGCTCATAAAAATGCATTCCCCGAAAGGCCGCAGGAGTGTAAGTGGGAGTAGGCATAGAGGCATTCTGGATGCGCTGACCTGTACTTTGATTCAGATTCAAAAAATAATAGGCTGTATCCGATAGATAATGAAAAGTATGCCGATGTTCCTGAGTCAAAGAATCAAATTTCCAAGCATGAGGACCATGGGCATAAAAAGCTAGATAATCTCCTGCATTAAATACCCCATCGTTTTCTCCATTCACATAGGCGGGTATTTCGACCAAATCATCATATCTAAAACCATCGTTTCTTTGCGGCAATAGACCTGGCACTTGACCAAAAATCCTCAAGGTTGAGGGAGTTAAATTGCTTAAATTTACCCCAATTGAACTTAAAAACTGTGCGTCTAACACATGAACGCCATCTGCTAAAACGGCAATTTTATACCAGTCTCCGCTGGCTAATACAGATTCTGTTGCCATTGGCCTCGCCATTTTATTTTGTGAAGCGACTTCAGGCTTTCGAATGCTTTGCAGGCTATACTGAATTTCGCCATGCACTTTTATACTTCGTCCATCCCGACTTACTTGTACAGGATAAATACGAATAGTCTGCCATGGTTTACCTTTTATCCAGACAATTTCTCCTGCAGTAACCGCTTCGTTTGGATACCACTCCCCGGAATACTCCTTACTCAATTTTTCAGGTACATGTCCGTAATCGCGGGTAAATCGAGTATCTGTTTGTTGAACTCGAATACTGCCAATTCTTTTTACTTCTCCAGAATTCAAGGGGACTTGTAAAGAATAAAAAGGCAAATTTCCAATTAGATAATCTGAAACTGCTCCATCAAACCATAACCCCCATGCCTTTGTTCCTGTTTCTTGAGATATAAGGGATAGTCGCAAACTGTCCCATGCGGGTACAAAACGACCCTCTTCCCCCGAAAAAACAGATTGAGACTGTATACGAACAGATGTAGGATTATTCAGTTTTGCTCGAGTACTACCAGTAGAAGACGACCGCTCCAATTGAGCTGAAAGATTGAAACTTACTAATAGTATTACTCCCGATAAAAATCTAAGAATGACTTGCATAGACAAAGATCAATTTAATAATGGCTCAAAATACAACTAAATCCCTTTTACACCAATCCGATCAAAGTTTTAAGCAGATTATTGATTGAGAAGGATTACGCACAAAGTTATTCTTCATTAGGTTCTAAATTCATCTTTTCGGTTATCGTTCTGTACAGTAGACTTTAAATTCTGTTGTATCTGATTTTATGCGAGTAATAAGAGTAAAGGAGTATTTAAAATTGACTCGAAACTCAGGTATCGTAAACGGTAAGAATGCAACAACGATTCTTTGATTTGAAAATTTCGTCTGAAAAGGGTAAAAAGTTAATCCTTGTTGAACTATATTTATGAATAGATATAGACAATAAATTATACTTCCAATAAGTTAAGTTTTCAAATGGGTATTGTATTCCGTCTGGATTTTCCCAAAAGTAGCGATAAACTTACGAGGATGCCCGGTAAAACAGGTGCAAACTAGGGTTAACAATCAATTTATTGTTATCATAAAGCATTGATAATTAGTGAGAAGATTATTTTTTTTTCTGAAAAGTTTGGAATTCACGCAAAATGTGTATAAGTTTATAACTCAATTGCTCTCGTGTACTCTGTAAGAATTACAAGGTAATGGATAAAGGATTACTATTAAAACCTTTTCCTGTATTAGCAGCACTGCTGATACTGATGACAGGTTCTGTGTTTGCACAAGACCCTCAATTCAGTCAGTATTATGCTAATCCGGTCGCGCTGAATCCTGGATTAACAGGCGCTTCAGAAGGACCCCGGATTGCCACTGGCTACCGGAGGCAATGGGCATCTATACCCGGTGCCTTTCGTACCTTTTATTTCACCTACGATCAGCCCATCGAAATAGGCAAAGGCCTGCATGGTATAGGCTTATCTACCATGTCAGATGTTGCAGGAGAAGGCAGTCTGACTAAAACTGACATTCTTTTTAACTACGCATACAACCTTCCTCTTAATAAAAGTTGGAAAAAGTTTCAACATTTTTTACGCTTTGGAATTGCCGGCGGTATTCAGCAGGCAACGGTAGATTTTTACAAGTTGCGCTTCCCAGATCAGCTCGATGCGAGAAATGGCGTTTCCTTTCAAACACAGGAGCCACAATTTTCTGAAAGCCGCATGATTCCGGATGTGGGAGCTGGTTTAGTGTATTATAATGACCATATGTATTTTGGTTTCTCTGCCAGTCATATTACAGAACCTGCCCAAAGATTTTCGCCCGTACAACTCTCTAATATTGTTACCCCAAATGGTCGTACTGTCGACACCAATCCTAGGCTTCCGATGAAGACTCAAATCACCGCCGGAGTGAAGCTTCCAATAGGACCTGTTCATAATCGGGAACAATATATTTTAACTCCTGTCTTTATATTTAAACAACAGGCATCTTTTGACCAGTTGGATTTAGGGTTTTATCTGACAGCAGAACCAATGGTTTTTGGTTTGTACTACCGCGGCTCGAATATGAAAGTGGACCAAGGTTCTCGTTCGTATGAAATTTCAACATTCAAAAGCTTTGGAAATGAAGCGCTTGTTGGTTTAGTAGGCTTTAAAAAAGGTATTCTGAGTTTTGGATATTCTTATGACTTCACCATTTCTCAGTTAACCAATCAGATTTCGGGTGGCTCTCATGAATTAGCTCTTATTCTTGAGTTCGAAAGAAACCCGAAAACTAAATTCAAACACCGTAAAATGCCCTGTCCCCGTTTCTGATATCAGCGCATCCTATTATGACTCTTGCTTTGTGTAATATAAAAATCAGATTGCTCTCTATGAAAAGATCGTTCATGGTAATTCCTTTGGTGGGATTGTTGTTTATTGGACTGCTCAGTTCTTGTGGTGCTCCAGACATTAACTTTCCGGGTAAATCCAGCTCCAAAACCAATGATAAATATGCATTCAAGGAGGGAGCTGAAGGTTTTCCGGTGAAAGAATTTTCCGGAATGGCCACAGCTCCCGGTCTTGTGTTTGTTATAGGGGGAACCTATTTTATGGGTGGGGGTGAAAAAGATATCGAGTATAGCTTCGATAACCGCAAAAAACAGGTAACTGTTTCCAGTTTCTATATGGATGAAACGGAAATCTCTAACTTGGATTACAAGGAGTTTCTGTATTATATTCTACAAGATTCTGGAGAGTTTATGTTCCAGCAACTATATCCAGACACCACTGTTTGGATGCGTGACTTTACCTATAATGATCCAATGTTTGAGTACTATTTCTCTCACATTGCCTTCAATACCTATCCTGTTGTAGGCATCACTTGGCACAAAGCAAATGCCTATTGCCAATGGAGAACTGCTCATGTTAATAATCGTTTACTCGAAAAAGACCCTGAGGCTGTCCTTTGGCCTAGATATCGTCTCCCAACAGAATCCGAATGGGAATATGCTGCACGCGGTTTGCTCGAACAAGAAAACTATACTTGGGAAGGAAAATCCCTTCGTACTCCTTTCGGAGATTTCAAGTCTAACTTCAAAAGAGGAAGAGGAGATTATGCCGGTTGGGCCGGGGGCACATCCGGAAAAGACCTGAGATTCTTCACGGATGGTCATTTCTATATGGGTCCTGTTAAAGGCTTCTACCCCAATGACTTTGGATTATTCAACATGGCCGGAAATGTTTCTGAATGGTGTGAAGATACCTATCGTAAGCTTTCTTATGAAGATGTAGATGACCTAAATCCAATCCGACGCTTTGGTAAATCTAAAATTCGCCCAGACAAGTTATTGGATGATTCTGGCTACAATGAGAAGTTTTCGCTCTTATTCAATCCAGATCCCAATGCCAGACCAGGCTCTGAAAATGATGACAATATTAAAGTCTTTCGGGGTGGTTCTTGGTTTGATGTAGCATACTTCCTTACTGCAGGATCCCGTCGCTTCATGCATGCCGATACATCTAGTAACACTGTAGGATTCCGTTGCGTTATGACGCGGTTAGGAAGCCCGAGATAAAAACAAACACACAACAAAGTAATGCCCCATTTTTCGTGTGAAAAATGGGGCGTTTTTTTTCTGTAGGGCAGGTCGCTTTTCTAAAATTCCTGTTTGATGTTAGCCTCCTTTGGGTACAAACCTTTTGCTCACTACCTTTACTGTATGATTTTTAGAATACTCTTTTGTTGGGTGATAATGCTCGGTCTTACTCGGGGAATTGCAAGCTCTGACACCCTCCGCTACTCCATTAATTTAAATGATGCAGAAAATGGGATCCTTACCGTAAAAGGATTAGTACCTCCCTCCTCTTCTGGAACTGTTACTTGGCAAATGCCAGCCATTGTACCCGGTACCTACAAAACTTATGACTTCGGGCGGTTTATTACAAACATCTCCGCAACATCCAGTCAACATTCAAACCTTGAAATCGCTCATCCAAATCCTAATCAATTTGTCTTCCAACACTCAAATAATACTCCCATAAAAATTCAGTACCAAGTAAATCAAACCAAGGGATTTGAAGATGGAGGAAAGTCCATTTTTGATCCTGCGGGTACTTTTTTCAAAAAGCAGGAAGTATTCCTATTAAACACCTTCGCTATAATGGGATATGTTCAGGATAAAGTGCAACAACCTATTCGATTGCAACTAATCCTACCCGATAGTTTGCATGCATCCACAGCTCAAGATGTTTTTAGAAAATCGGAGGATACCGTAGAATTTGTCTATGCAAATTATCATGAGATGGCTGATCAACCTATTCTGGTTTGCAAACCAGAAACAGCTGTGCTGAGATTCAATGACACTCAGGTTCTTGTTTCCGTTTATGACCCGGAAAAGAAAGCTCCAGCAGGAAAAATTGCCGAGCAACTCAAACGAATACTGGATGCACAACAACTCTATCTAGGGGGAAATCTTCCTGTTAAAAATTATGCATTTTTAATTTTTATCGATACAGACTTCAATATGTTCGGGGGGTTTGGTGCATTAGAGCACAATTACTCCTCCGTTTACTATTTACCGTCTTTAGAACCTGATTGGATTTATGAACAGATTCGCGACATCGGTGCGCATGAGTTTTTTCATATTATTACCCCTTTGACCATTCACTCTGAGCAAATTCAAAATTTCAATTTTGAAAAACCAGAAATGTCCCGGCATTTATGGTTATACGAAGGGATCACAGAATATGCCTCCCATCTTGTTCAAGTTCAATATGATATAAAAACAGAAAAAGAATTTCTGGAAACCATTCGGGAAAAAATCCTAGAAACTGAAGAGTATAATCCAGACATTTCCATGATAGAAATGAGTCTGGGATGCTTAGATTCATTTGAAAATGAATATCAGAGTGTGTATTCAAAAGGCGCTTTAATTGGAATGTGTTTAGACCTCATCCTTCGTCAGCACATGCCAGATCATAGTGGCCTAGCGGATTTGATGCAAAGGCTCTCCACCCAATTTGGAAAAGACCATGCCTTCCCAGATTCTGCTTTATTTCAAATTATTGAGCAGAACTCTGTGCCTCAAGCTGGAGATTTTCTTCGAGAATATGTAGGGAAAGCCCGGTCTCTTCCCTTATTACAGGTGCTTGAATCTGCTGGGTATTATTATTTCAAAGAAAAGACTGTCCGTGGGTTTACCTTGGGCGGAATAGAACTCGGTATCAATCCGGAGTCCGGAAGACTCACGGCCTGGGAAACTTTTAATATGGACAAATTTGGAAAACAAATAGGATTCAAACCAGGGGATGAGTTCTTCAAGGTAAACGGACAGGAGCTTACCATGGATAATTTGGAGCAAACTTTTACCCAATTCTTTGCAAACTTGAAAGAAGGAGATTGGGTTGAATTCCAGCTAATTCGTCAAAAAGGGAAAAAGGGAAAAACCCAAACCATTACCCGAAAAGCTAAAATGATTTTTATTGAATACCCTGAACAACATGTGATTGAAGCTGTAAATAATCCTACTTCAGAACAAGCTCAACTCAGAAAAGCTTGGTTGAACAGAATTGAGTAAGCTTTAGTAACTCTGTATCTTTTAACTCTTTTCATCGTTGTGAGGAGAGTCCTATTCTGACAGATGAAATTTATACTTCCCAAGTAGGGTCTTTCGTATATTTGAACAGTGAAAAAATTTATTCAATTAGGTTTCGTGGTTTCTCTCTGGGTTTGGTTCATTTCCGGTACCAATGGAGTACAGGCACAATTTCGAAATCCGGAAGATGTACCCAAGACTGTTTATCAGCTTTCAGGTATTCTGGTGGGCAAAAAAAATGCGCAACCTGCGGGATATGCCGTTGTCCGAATTAACCATAGTCGCAGGGGAGCCATTGCAGATGAAAAAGGCTTTTATAGCATTCCGGTAGTTCCCGGAGATACACTATACTTCAGTTGTTTGGGATATAAAAAAATGGGATTTGTATTCTCCGACTATCTGAAGGACTATCAGGGAGAGAAAGAAACGCAATTTATTTATGCCATTCACTATTTGGAAGAAGATAGTGTGGTGTTGCCTACGATTACCATTTACCCTTATGATTCGCCCGAAAAAATTAGGACAGCCATATTAGCTATGGGCATTCCAGATGGATCTCCAGATGATTTAGCTCGGGATAATCTAGACCCCGAAGTCATGCGTTATCTGATGGAGGAGCTTCCGCGGGATGGGGGGGAAAGTATTTCTATTGGAGAAAAACTGTACGGAGATCGGGTGATGGCAGCGAATAAAGTAGCAACGGTGCCATTCTTTGATCCAATTGCCATGGGGAAATTCATCAGTTATATGAGCGAAAGATCCAAGCAGAAGAAAGAGAAAATCTATAATTTCTGGCCGGATGAGAAGTAAACCAAGCTATTGTCATTTCTCTTGGGCTTAAACCTAAGTGCGGAACCTTTTTAATTTTCATTATTGTTAAACTTTATATGTATCCAGAACCATTAGTAGCCCCCATGCGGGCAGAACTTACCTCCATAGGTGTTCAAGAATTAAAGACACCCGAAGAGGTGGCAAATGCCCTTGAAAACACCGCAGGCACAACCCTATTGGTGATTAATTCCGTTTGTGGATGTGCCGCAGGTTCCGCGCGTCCTGCCGTGAAGTTGGCCCTTCAACATAACAAAAAACCGGACCAAGTTGTAACCGTTTTTGCCGGAGTGGATAAAGAGGCTGTTTCGAAAGCGAGATCCTACCTACTGCCCTTCCCTCCATCCTCTCCTTCTATGGCTCTATTAAAAGACGGTAAAGTCGTGCACATGATTGAAAGACACCATATTGAAGGAAGAATGGCAGAACAAATAGCCGACAACCTGAAAGGTGCATTTGATCAGTGGGCGTAATATCAAGTAACTGATTACCATTTTGTATTGCCCGTAAATACGCGTGCATCGTAATTAGATACGCGATGCCTCGCGTATCTACGGCAACCAATTATGTAATTCCTGAGGGACAGGAATTTTAATTTGCTGGATATGGTCGTACATCACTAATACATCCTGCCCGGTAGCACACACTATTCCTGCTGAAGAAATAATCTCATGGGTCAATTTAAAACTACTTTGACCAACAGACGCTAGACGGGAGTGTATGACTATGTTCCCGGGATAGTGAAGTGGAGACAAAAAATCGCATTGTACAGAGGCTAAAATCGGACCTTTATGGTCTTTTCGATACTCCGTGGCCAATCCACTAATCTCCCAAAATTGTACTCGAGCAGATTGCAGATATTTGAAATACGACACATTGTTGATGTGCCCAAACAAATCCATTTCACTCCAATCCAGCCGAAGCGCAAGCTTCACTATTTTTGATTCTCCATTCATTCCCGAAATTACTTTCCTTTTCCGAAATCACTGAACCATTTTGCACAATTCGTAATTACCTTTGTACAGTATCATTCATCTATAAAACAATACCATGTACACAGGAATCCTTCATCTTCACAAAGTAGTCGTAGGTCTATTCATATTTATCTATCTAGTTAAAACCATTTTCCTGTTAATGCCGGATAAACAAGAAATATTGGATAAAATCTCAAAAATTACCAAGATTCCAGAAATGGTCATTTCCTTTCTTATGCTCGGAACCGGACTCTACCTACTCTCGAATGCCAGTGAATTCACAACCTTACTGATGATAAAAATAGGGAGTGTATTCGCCTCCATCCCATTGGCAATAATAGGCTTCAAAAAAGGTGTGAAACCGCTGGCAGTGCTTTCTCTGTTGCTTTTGGTCGGTTCCTATGGAATGGCTGAAATACACAAAAAGCGCAAAACACTCATCGCCCCTGAACTGTTGAGCATAAGCCCTACACCAGATCAACTCCTTCAGCAAGCCAAAAGTATTTATCTCTCGAATTGCGCAGCCTGCCATGGCGCAGATGGAAAATTAGGCCTATCAGGCGCTAAAGATTTAACTGCCTCTCAATTATCTTACGAGCAAAAATATGAGGTAATTAAATATGGCAAAAATGCCATGCCGGGTTATCGGCAATTAAGCGATGAACAGATTAATGCGTTGATCCAATACACCGAAACGCTTGCATCTCCCCAGAATTAAGGCTCTACACCGTTTTATGTAGGCAATTAAAAAAACTTATTAAAACGAATAAAAGTATTCTACCTATTAAAAACTAAATAAAGGATCATGAACTGTAGCTTGTGGGGGTGGACTATATCCTCAGAAGAGGGTTAGGGAAAGGAGTAGGACAGAACGAGAACGAGTTTGAGAACAAGTATGAGAGCGAGTTTGAGAGCGACGAAAAAAAAAGATACATTTAACCATTATCCGGAATTATTGGCGTAGATCCGTTTTTTTCTTTGAGAAAAACTCAATGAATAACCTGGCTTGAGGCTGGTTTCCTCGAATAAATTTCATTCATAATCCCTTTGCCTACCAATGGTCTAAAGTGAACCAAATCATAATAATTTTCTTTGTACCGTGAATATTCATTCAGACCAGAGAAATCATAGACACGATCCTTCCCAAATACAATCTGAAGCATTTGTATATTCTTCGGATTACTGATTCTGCCAAAATAGGACGGCGCAATTACTATTCGATAATCTGACTGATGCTTTTTGAGAATGTTCCGAATTTCAGTCAATAGCAAAACCTGGGAAGGATGGGTAAAGCTGTCTGCTGTATCCAAATTCAATGTATCGCGTCGATTAAACAATTGTTGATTGGCTGTATAAAATGAATCTGGAGAATGAGAAACAACAAACTCCATATCCTCCAGAATTAAATCATTATGAACAGCAGTATAGACCACTTTTCTGCTTTCTAAAAACCCTTTCATATAGGGTTTATATACTCCAGTAAATAGATGATCTAAATACTTAACAAAGAAAAATTTTTGAAAAAATATCTTAACAAAATTCAAATAAAAGGGAAGTGTGGGCTTCTGAGAAATTGCCGGATGTTTCTGAAATATGTGCCCATCGCCTACTTCAGTTGTTTCATATAAGATATCCTCATTAATAAGGAGTATAGCATGCTGTATCTTTATTCCTTGTTCATCCAAAAGTTTGACTTTAGCATTTACCCCATACAACACCTCTCCAGATGCATCATAATGATAGGGGGTTGCCTGAGGGGGCAAATGTTCGACCCAGTCGGTAGTAAGGAAGCCAAGGGTTTGGGAATTCCCCAAAATAAAAGAATTGTAATTATACCGCTGATAATTATTTAGCAGATATTCAGTAGAAACAAAATCACGATTTAAAACCACCGGAGAATATGAGTATGAGTCATAAGCTCTGAGTATTTTAAATGGATCAAACAGCAAAAAAAGGAATAAAATCAATAATGGAAAAAGCCCCGCAAAAAGCAATTTTACAAATAGTGTTTTAATCTGAGGTCCTGGTTTCATATTCATTAGAATTGGAAATAATAAAACGGAAACTCTTCAAATACTCCAAAACTAATGATAACCATGACCATGACATTATAAGCAATAGCCCGAATGTAAAATGGTTGTTTCATAAAATAGTTGTGATACCAACCTTTGATATAGGCAAACTGAAGACCCTCCATAACCAAGATGGCCAGTAAACAAGCTCCCAATCCAGTATATCCATGCATCTTAAAACCAAGGCTTGGATTACTCCAATCCATCATACTGGTAATAAAGGTGAGTGTTTTACCCAACTCCACACATCGAAAAGGAATTAAAGACAAAGTAAGAATGAGAAATGTGCTTACCGTGAAAAACGAGACAGAAACTGGAGTAAGCCAACTTTTGGGTAAGGGTAGATTTCGGAATAATTTCTCAACAGGCGGACGAGTATATTTGCTTAGTAAAATTGGCACAGCATTAATCAGCCCAAAAAGGATGAAACCCCAACCTGCACCATGCCATATCCCAGATAGAATAAATATAATAAGAATATTCATCAAATTTCTGGATTGAGAAACCCGGTTACCGCCTAAAGGAATATAAAGATAATCGCGAAACCAGGTGTTAAGAGATATATGCCATCTTGTCCAAAGTTCTTTAACTGACTGCGAATAAAACGGGAATCTAAAATTGACCATTAAGTCATAACCCATAACTCGGGCGGAACCTCGGGCAATATCTGAATAACCTGAGAAATCACAATACAATTGAATGGTAAAAAAAATGGCACCAATAATTGCTTCCCAATTTGTATGGGCCATTGGGTTAGCAAATACCTGACCTGAAATTGATTCCAATCTATCCCCCACTACTACTTTTTTAAACAATCCCCAAGCCATTAATTTTAAGCCCGCAGCTACATTAGAGGATAATAAAACTTTTCGTTCATGAAACTGATGCAAAATATTCTGAGGTCGCTCAATCGGACCTGCAACCAGTTGAGGATAAAACATCACATACAGGGCATAAATACCAAAGTGGCGTTCTGGCTTTTGTTTACCATAATATACTTCTATGGTATAGCTCATTGCCTGAAATGTATGAAAGGATAATCCAATTGGCAGAATCATCGTCAAATAGGGCAAATCAGATTCTACTTTTGCGAAGTTCAATAGAGATTCTATATTCTCTAAGGCAAAATTATAATATTTGAATACTGCCAAAATCCCCACATTGGCAACAATACTTGTGGCTAAAGCAATTTTTCGATTCCTGCCTGTTGTAGCGTTGATCCAAAAAGCAGCAAAATAATCAATCACAATGGTTGCTCCCAGAATTAAAATATACTCCGGAACAAATGCCATGTAAAAATAACAACTGGCAATCAACAACATTGCCCACCTGAAACGATGAGGCAAACTGTAAAATGTCAGTGTTACAATTATAAAATAAAACAGAAAATGGAGTGAATTAAACAGCATAGATAAATGTGTTTACTTCACTTGTACAACGGTTCAATTGCTGGTAGTTTGATTTCATGATTCTCTTGTTATTCTTTGTTTTTTCAGTCGCTATCACATGCAAGTTTCCACCAAACGACCTATCATCTGATGCCATCCTCAAACTTCTTAAACCTTGCCTCCAAGAATGCCCGCATTTTTTCTCTTACATCCGCTTCCTCGATATGCGCATATTTCAAAGCATTAAATGATATTTGTTTTATATCCGAATAACTTAATTCCGGATAGCGCTCTGCCAACAACACGAATTCATCCGTTAAAGAATTTCTCAGCACGCCCGGATCGTCTGTCGAAAGTACTAAGGGTACTCCAGCCCGATGAAATGCTACTACCGGATGCTGATCATGCGATACGCCCAATAAAAATTCATTGCTGGAAAGATTAATTTCTACAGCAATATCCTTCTCTTTCATTTTGCTCAATAACTCCTGCCTACCGGCATCCCAACTAATATCTGTTCCATGTCCAATACGAGATGCACCTGCAACTTCGACTGCCTCTCGGATATGCCAGCCTAACTCTTCTGGCTTCACTAAGCCAGTTGTTAACTCCCCAGCATGTACAGCAAATTTTACCGTAGGAAATTTCTCTCTACAAAACTTATAGGCCTGCATTTGCAACCAGTAATCGCGAATCGTTACAGGATCATCCTCCGGAGCTACGATATTCACCCCAACAATTAGGGGAGATTTTTCTGCAGAATAAAATCCAAATACCATATCCCGAAAAACCGATACCGGTTGAAATACCCGAACAATATAATTCTGATAGCGCAGCGTAAATTCTTCTGTATCTATTCCTTGGTGCAAGCTGTCCACCGCACGGTTATGAGCTTCTGCCTGTGCAGGCAAATTGCCAGACATCAACTCAGTATAGTATGCTTCAAATAATTCCCGAATTTTAACGCTGTCTCTATTCTGTCCGGCTACTATCCATTGGGAGTTCACGGAGTCTGCTGGCAAAGGAATAGAGTAAGAAGGAAGGGGCAGAAAAATACTTTCCAGATACAAGACGCCCTCCTGTATGGCCCGGTTTCGAATGTCCATCATTCCCGATTTTGGGTCAGCCATCATGACGGGAATAAAGCCCATAAAGGCATTAAAGAAATGAGCTTCGGGGGTGAGAAAGCCGGGTTGAAAATTGCGAACAGACCAACGCTGCATTAATTTCTCCCGAAGCACTGGCCAGGCAGGACTGACAGAATATTCTTTCAAGGAAACATATCCCGGTGCTGGGGTTTGCTGCAGATTCAAGGAATTCAAATCCACATAAAATCCTTGTTGAATAGCTATATCCAAATAGGTTTCTGCATATACCGCACCATCAAAATGATGATGCAAATCTCCTCCTTTAGGGAAATTTCGGAAAAACGCCTGCAACTCAGACCGATTATTCCGGATATTGTCCAAATGCTGATTAAGATTCCGGTCCTGCTGATAATCATTGCTGCAGGCTATCATCATTCCTAAAACTGCCCCAAATAATAAACCTCCAAAAAGTCGAATCCTGATCATTTTGTAAAGATAGGGGATATCTGAAAATTTTTAAGTGAAAAAATGGTATGCTGCTTGGGGATTCCTCAGAAGGTTTACCCTAAACCGAAGTTTACCCTAAACCGAAGTTTACCCTAAACCGAAGTTTACACTAAACCGAGGTTTACACTAAACCGAAGTTTACAGTAAACCGAAGTTTACCCTAAACCGAAGTTTACCCTAAACCGAAGTTTACCCTAAACATCAATTATATGCTTGTAATTAAGCTATAATGAGGGTTTTTACTTTCTGAGGAAGCCCTCCTTATTCCACCCAGGCCTTTACCCATTGAGATTTTGTTGGAAAATGAGTCCGTACCGGAAAACCGCTTATCATCAGGCTTGCACCACAAGCCTCAGCTTCCAGGGCAGATAATCCCATGGTTTCACCTTGAGAAAAACACACCCAACTATCCAAGGTTCGCAGCCAATCTCGGATTTCAGTACGAGTGGCAGGAGGCAATACCTTAACCCTATCCAATATTCCTGCCTTTTGACAAGCTTGGAGAAATTCTGCTCGATCAGGACCTTCCCCAATCAATTCTAATTCAAAAGGTCGACCCAAACTCAACACATATTCTGGAAGTTTAAAGATACCTTTCCATTTAATCAGCCGCCCATGGTATCCAATCCTCAGGCATTCATTGGTTTTCCTATTCTTTCCTGGGCTCCAGAATTCCCCATCCAAAATATGGGGAATTACCTGAATGTTAGTGTGTTGGGTAAGACTTCTGTACAAGGCAGCAATTTCTTCCGTAAAACAAATCACTTTTTCCGCCTTTCGGATGGCAAGCGAGAGCATCCATTTCTCCGACTGAGTTTGTAATGACGGAAAGGTATGCACTGGAACGGTTATTTTAAATTGACAACCCATCCAATTCTTGGCCAACCAGATTCCTGGCCATGCGGTAATAGAATGCAAAAGAACCTGTTGGGGCTGAACCTTCCGGATATATTGAGCTATTTTCCACCAGGCAATTAAATCCAAGCCTTTCCCTTTGCGAATGAAGCTTACCTGAAGGTTGGAGTCCTTTATTTCCTGCAACAAAGCTTGAGTAGGATTTTCTGTTCCCCAAGCCAAAGCCCGATGCGCACGAGTATCATCCCACTTAGCCAATTGTTCAAAAATCGGAAAGGTGCCCCCAGTGGATGTGTGGATGATATGCAAAATCATTGGGGAAATTTACGGAAATATTGGGTTGGGGGGGATGGGGGGATGGGGGGATGTAGAGCCGGGCATGCCGTGGGATTGTAGAGACAGGGCATGCCCTGTCTCTACAACCCCACCATCCCCCGAAACAATTCCCGCCATGCCACGCGCGTGAAATAATGTTTGTCGGAAATCAGAACAATAATGGTTTGGGTGCGGGGATGCACGAATATAAATTGGTCATACAATCCTCGGGCATTAAAATCACAATCGGGAAATCCACCTGTTTGCCATTGAAAGGGCAGAGGTCTAATTTTATTTGCTTCTGTCTCTCCATCACACCAGGTGGCGCGGGCAACCCATTCTTTAGATAAAATCTGTTGACCATTCCAATTACCTTGATGCAAAAACAAACGACCAAATCTCGCCAAATCCAGCACACGCGTTTGCAAACAACAAAAGGCCCGAACCCTTCCCCCTTTGCGATCGGTGGACCATTGCGCATCGGCTTCCATGCCTAAGGGTTGCCAAATTTTCTCTGATAAATAATCCTCCAGTCGCTTTCCGGTTGCTCTTTCCACGAGCAAGCCAAGCAAATAAGTATTGACATCCTGATATTCGTATTTTGTACCTGGAGCACGGTCCCAACGCATGTGTTGCAGACTTCCCTCTTGATGCCGGCGATGATACAAAGCGGTCATTCTCCCTACCGGATTAAAAGGAATCTCCCGAAATCTTAGCCCGGAAGTATGTTCCAGTAAATGCAACACCTTCAGAGAATCTGCCTGTTTTTTGCCTCTTAACTCTGGAATATATTGTATCACCTGAGCATCGAGACTGGGAACAAGACCCTCGTCTAAGGCAAATCCTAGCAGCGTCGAGGTAAATGATTTAGCGACTGAAAAAGAAGTAAAATATCGATTGGAAGGATAGCCATTCAAATATCGTTCTGCAATAATTGTATCCTGCCGAATCATCAAAAATGCCGCTACACTATTCTTCCTCAGAATTTTCTCTAAAGAGGCAGTATCTCCGAGTTTGTGATTGAAGCGCCGCACCTTCGCCAAAAACTGATTTTGCTCTGCCTCAGATTTTTGGTTGAAATAAAATATGGGTTCATTTCCCTTCCTAACGGTTGTGTATTCCTGAAGCTTAAAATCATGCTGTCCGGGCATTTGGATTACGGCCATGCGGAAGAAGCGGCAGGAGGGGAGGAGGAAAATAATTGCAATACAGAAAAACCAATACTTCACAGCACAAAGATAGGAAGAAGGGGTATGAATGAGAGAGGGGGTAAAAGTGATCGGGTTTTTACTTACCCTAAGTGTTTGCTTACCCTAAGTGTTTACTTACCCTAAGCGTTTACTTACCCTAAGTATTTACTTACCCTAAGTATTTACTTACCCTAAGCGTTGGCTTACCCTAAAATGGTATGTATAAAATTCATTGGCGTTTTGTACACCCAAACCGGCACTTCCCCTTCTCTAACACTAGAACTAGCTGGATGAGAGGGGGAAAGATCCCTCAAACCAAAGCACCTAAGCTTTGTCTTATATTTACTAGGTAAGTCATGCCATCGTTTTTTGATTTAATCTTTATATGCTTAAGCCACAAGAAATGGCGAAGAACAGGAACTTTTGAAAAAAAGCGAGCCGAATTCACTTGCAGCACTCACATTCTTTGAGTAAGAAGTGCACTTTAATACACTTTACATCTAATTCTTATAGGAAAAAATGAAAAGAAAGTGCATTTTACTGCATTTTAGAGTGCTTTTATTGAATAATTCCCTAACTTTGTAGTTTAAAAAGCACTATAATGCACTTTGATAAAATTATCCTCTTAATAAAAGAACGAAGAGCTGCTCTCAAGGTTACTCAGGAGATGCTTTCGGATTTATCCGGGGTCGGATTAAGGACGCTCAAACAAATCGAAAGTGGGAAAG
>JBEIHC010000031.1:0-26915 GCA_040381555.1 Bacteroidia bacterium | reverse complement strand
TTATGAGTTATGAGTGTGGCCCGTCTTATCTCGATACGGCACTATGACTTTCTAGAATTTTCGAATTGCGTTCGGTGCCTACTCGATATGACTATTAAAGTTTTGATGCTCACTTAATCATTCATCATTCATCATTCATCATTCATCATTCATCATTCACCTTTCATCATTCACCATTCACCATTCATCATTCACCATTCATCATTCATCCCTAACCCCTAATCCCTAATTCTGTGCTAAAATCCAATTTCTGCTACTACAGGAAAATGGTCACTTTCGAGCATTCGGGGAACGGAGTGGCTAATGACTTTCACTTCATCCGGCACAAAAATATAATCAATTCTTAATAAGGGAAAATTACTTCTAAATGTGAATCCAAGTCCTTTGCCTTTAGATCGATAGGTATCCTGTAATCCTTCACTGAGTTTATGCACTATATACCCATAAGGAGTTGAATTCATATCCCCGCATAAGTATATCGGATAAGGAGATTGGTTGAGATGGTCTCTCAGTAATTCAACCATTGGGACCTGTTTTTTCCAGGAGCTGCGCATTTTAGACAGTACATCATCTTGTTCTTCAATAATGGCCTTACCTCCAGCATTATATATTTCCTTCAAATGCCGTTGTATTCTCATAGAAGAAAGATGGGTATTATAAATACGGATTTTCTTTTTATTAATTGAAATATCGGCGTACAGACATCCGTTCGTTCCTAAATTATCTATAGGAAATTGAATTAATTCCGAATTAAGAATTGGGTAGCGACTAAAAATAATCAAACCATAATTTTCATCAATTGGATAAAATGCATGATGCCGCAATCGGGATTTATTTTTAATATATTGAATGGCATTAAATCCAGGTACAGCATAAAACTCTTGAATGCATAGTATATCTGGATTTTGTTTGAGTATTTTCTTTAACAAACTTTCTGCATTTTCTTTTTTATAGGAAAACACCCCTACATTAATGGAGATTATTTTGAGATCGACTTCAGATTGAGTATCGGGATAATTCCATTGAAAGGTATCAGACAAAAAGTTAAATCCAAGACAAACCAACAATATATTAAACGCAGTAGCACCAAGAGAGAAAAACACCCAAACAATGGCTAACACTAAATGTGCTGCAAGTAAGTAAGTTGTTCCTGTACCAATAAAAGTAAGCATCCACCAATCGTCTGGGGGAAAAACGGGAGAGAGATAAGCAATAACTAACAAGATCGAAATCAGAAGATTTAACCCAAATACAATCCGAAATATCCAGGTTTTCATAAATCTTGTCGACTGGCTTGTTCCAGTCTTTCTTTCTCCTGTCGGCTAAGAGCAGCATAGCCCTTACGCGCAACTTTATCTAATAATTCATCTAATTCTTCTTCGGAAACTCGACCTTTTCTAGAATTGGCCTTAGCAGAATAGGTGGAGGTAAACCGGGTATTTCGAAACTGATTAGAATTTCCAAATGAGAGTTTGGAGTAAACAATACTTTCCCAATCAATTCCCTTTTTATATTGTAAGGCATAGAACAATCCAAATAATGCGCCTCCAACATGAGTCAGACTACTATAAGATGGAACGCCTAAAGCAATAATATCCCAGATAATAAAAACAATGACAATCCATTTAAGCCGAACATTTCCGAGGAGAAATAATTGAATATTCATTTCGGGCATAAGTGCCCCTGCTGCAGCCGCAAGTGCTAAAACGGCTGGTCCTGCACCAGCTGAATATCCTTCCAATATTCCTAAAGGCATAGCAATAGAAGACAAAACGAGTTGCAGAGTATAGGCAGAAATACCTCCTAGGAGAAATAAAAACCAAACAGTGGAATTTTTCCTGAGAGTCAGAATAAGATTTCCGAATTGATAAATAATAACCAGGCGAATAATAAAATTCAGGATATTATTGGAATAGACAAACCAAGGGGCTGTAAAAAGAGACCAAGGTTGCCAAAGAAAAGATTGAGGATTCCAAGGCAAGGATAACTTTTCAATAAATAAAGGAAAAAGGCCTATAGGTCCCAGCATAGGCAAGAGCCAGCTGAGTATCCAGAAAAGGAGAAATACCCCCCCTAGGCTCAGTACAATTTGAACCGGAGCTCCTTGAAGTTGATATTTCTGCAGTAAAGACATTTTTAAAAAAGAGAACGAACCTTATAAAATCCAAAATAAATTAAGGCAGCTACCATACCTGCCAGGTGACCAAAATGAGAAATAAAACCTCCTCCCCCAATCAGGACAAAAACCAAAGATAATACCCCAATACCTGTAGCCACCCATCGAGCTTCAATTGGGGGTAGAAAAAATACACTGAGTTTTTCTTTAGGAAATAAAAAGGCAAAAGCCACAATTACCCCAGAGATGGCTCCGGAAGCGCCCAATACAGGATTATTAGAAGGATCTAGGAAGGCAATAATTAAGCCTCCTACAAATCCACAGAACAAATAAAACTCGAGAAATCTTTTGGAGCCCATCACATATTCCACTCCTGAACCCAAGCTTGTCAAGGCCATCATATTAAAAAGAATATGGAAGATTTCTTTATGGCTAAAAAAATGTGTTACAAGTTGAAGAGGTTTAAATTCCCCAAAGGCATAAATCTCTTCAATCATGGGCCTTGGAAAAATTAGATCTGATTTACAGAGCATGAAATTGAATAGGACTGGGGCAAATTCAGCATTCCCAGATGCCCAGAATAAAAAGACAAAAACAATGGCATTGATAATGACCAAATTCTTTATGACCGGAGGAAGGGATTGAAACATTGACAGAGAAAATTATTTGAGAGAGTAAAATTAAAAATAAAAGATGGCAATCAATTAAAGATAGAAAGACTTTTATTTCAGTCGTTTATCCAATTCTTCCAAGGATAATTTCCAGCAAACTGGTTTACCTTCCGGAGTAAAATTAGGTCTTTCGCATTGATTCCATTTTTTCAATAAATCTTTGGCTGATTCCTGATTTAGAACGAAATCTTTAGGCAATTTGCTATTGAGGGCAATACTTCTGGCTAATTTTTCTTGTAAGTGAGATTCCGCTTCCTTTCGGTCTCCTGCCTCAGCCAAGAAGGTATCAATTATTTCTTTTGCATCCTGCCCGCGCAATTCTGCAGGCATTCCACTCAATAGAAAAGTATTCTTTCCAAACTCTTGTAAATCAAAACCGGCTTCTTTCAGGATCATTTCGCGTTCACGCAAGAGCTCTGTTTCGGCCGCAGAATACAGAAAGGTCAAGGGATAGAGTAATTGTTGAGAAGCGCCACTCAAGCTACTTCCTTTTTTCAGAAATTGCTCAAACAGTACTTGTTGCCGAGCTAAAGGGGCATCGATAAATAATATCCCATCCGATAAGGGCATTAAAATGTACTTAGGTTTGAGAATCCAGATATCCTGTTGTAAAACTGAAATGATGCTTGACTCTGCAGGATTAGCAAACTGCTCAGAGGGAAACAAACTCTGAGTTGGACGGGCTTGCATGGGTTCGGATTTGCGGATCTGATCTCCAAATAGAGCTTGCCAATCACCGGGTTTGAGCTTGCTGCTTTGTTGCCGGGAAAAGTCACTGATGGTAGCATCTTTCATCCCTAGGCCTGCATCCAGACCTGGACCAGAAAACTCTAATCCGCCCATTCCGGGATTCAGGTGATGCATTCCTAATGCCTTTCTTACAGCGGATCTCAGCATTTGATATACCGCATTTTGATCATCAAATTTTATCTCCGTTTTAGTCGGATGGATATTAATATCAATGTGCTTAGGATCTAAAGTCAGATACAACACATACAACGGGAATTCATCTTTTTTGACTGTACCAGCATAGGCTTCTGTAACGGCATGATTGAGATATCCATCGCGAACAAATCGATCATTCACGAAGAAGAATTGATCGCCACGCATTTTGCGTGCAGCCTCCGGTTTACTGACAAAACCAGTGATATTAATAAAAGGGGAATGCTCTTCTACCTTGAGTAAATCATCTTCTGTTTCGGTGCCAAAAACCTGCAAGGTTCTTCCCAATAAATCACTAGATGGCAGGTTGTAAATTAAGGCATCTTGATGCTCTAACCGAAAGTGAATTTCGGGATGTGCCAGCGCTACGCGTAAGAATTCATTAATTACATTTTTAGCTTCTGTGGCATTCGATTTAAGGAAATTTCGCCGGGCAGGAACATTATAAAAAAGATTACGAATACTAACGGTAGTACCAGTGGGACAAGCTCCTGGACGATGTAATTTCACTTCTGAACCGGAAATTTCTACTTCCGTGCCTAGTTCCTCTTCTGCTCTTCTGGTTTTAAGACTCACTTGGGCAATAGCGGCAATACTCGCCATAGCCTCTCCGCGAAAACCTTTGGTACGAATTCGAAACAAATCCTCGACCGATTGAATCTTAGAAGTGGCATGCCTTTCAAAGCACATTCGGGCATCCATATAAGTCATACCCGAGCCGTTATCGGTTACCCGAATTAAAGTTTTTCCTCCATCCCGAATTTCTAATTCAATATACGAAGCACCTGAATCTACAGCATTCTCTAACAATTCCTTCACTGCAGAAGCAGGTCGTTGAACGACCTCTCCAGCAGCAATCTGATTAGCCAATGCATCTGGCAATAATTTTATGATATCCGACATGGGTGATTTTATTCACAGATTTCGCTGTGAAGTTTGTATGGATTTTTTCTATTCGTTCAGGGATGAAATTACCCTTAAATTCTTTGGTTTAATTCACAATCTTTACTTAGTTGTGAATAGCCAGTGCTTCGCTTCCTAAAGCTTGAATAAACAAGGGGTCATCATTCAACCCAGCGGTAAATTCAAATTGCTTTATTCCACATTCATGGGCTAATTCGGCAAATTCGATGCCTATTTCATGTAATGTTTCTATATGGTCGGATACAAAGGCTACCGGAATTACTAGCATATACTGCACTCCATAGGATTTCAGCAAAGGAATAAAGGTATCTGCATTAGGCTCCAACCATTTTGCCGGACCTACTTTACTTTGATACATCTGCCAGTGTGTATGTTTACCCGGATGCCTTTTCATTACAGCATCCACGGTTTGACGAATTTGATGGGAGTAAGGATCCCCCGCTTCTTTTTCCGAAACCGGAGTACCATGGGCACTAAAAACTAAATGCACCTGATCCCGAATCTCCTCTGGAAATTTACTCAAGCCTTCTAAAATCCTAAGATTGATTACCTCCAGATAGAAGGGGTTCAATTCATAGCTCTTGATTAAATGAGTATTCCAGGAAGGAGGGGGATTGAGCGCTTGTTCTTTTCGATGCCACTCCCGAAATCCAGATCCACTAGTTGTGTAGGAAAAATGAGGGTATAAGGGTAATAGGATTACCTCATCAAAACCTTGAGGCAGCATGCGGGCAAGTGTTTCCTCCGTAAATGGATGCCAATACCTCATAGCAATTTCAACTCGGTAGGTGTGAGGAGAATCTTGTTCATTCAGCCATTTTTGTAGAAGTGCAGCCTGAAGGATTGACCAGCAATTCAGTGGGGAACCTCCTCCAATTTCGTCGTATTTTTTTCGAACAGGAACGGACCGCAAGGAGGAAATCAGGCGAGCCAGAAATTTCCTTGCAACTCCTGAAAAAGGAATTTTGATAATATCCTCGTCTAAAAACAAGTTATTCAAAAAGGGCTCAACTGCTTGTAAGGTTCTCGGGCCACCTAAATTTTGTAATACGACGGCTATTTTCTTTCCCTGGCTCATGAATGTATAGTAGGTTGAATGGGTGGGGGGAGATTGTCCACGCCTTTTTTATCCCAGACTTCAAAACGCATTTCAACTGAATTCCGTTCATCCGGCTTGCTGTAAGCTTCCAGTACCTTATTCCAATCAGTGAAATTGATCGGAGGCAAAAATACATCTCCTTCCACTGAATTCAATACTCGAGTCAGATACAGGCGGTGGGGTAATTCTTCTGAAAGTGCCTCTGCAAAAAGTGCAGCGCCCCCAATAATAAAATGCTCCTCTCCAACCGATAATTCTGAAAGTGCGGAATTTAAGGATTGGTAGTATTCGAATCCCTCTGCCAAGGGTAAACTTTTACTTCGAGTTATGACCATATTTCTTCTTCCGGGTAAGGGTTTACCGATGGATTCAGCTGTTTTTCTACCCATAATAATGCTGTGTCCTTTGGTCACCTTTTTAAAAAATGCCAAATCTGCAGGTAAATGCCAAGGAAGTTGATTGTTTCTTCCGATAACTCCATTCTCGGATACCGCCACGATTAAACTAATCATCAGATTGCTACGGGTGCTTTAATGGCTGGCCAGGGATCATAATTGTCAAATCGAATATCTTCGTATTGAAAATTAAAAATATCCTGAACTGCCGGATTAAGTATTAATTGGGGTAAGGCCTTGGGCGGTCGTGACAATTGCTCATCTGCTTGATCCAGATGGTTTATATACAAATGTGCATCCCCTAAGGTATGAATAAACTCTCCAGGCTGCAGGCCACATACCTGGGCTATCATACAGGTGAGTAAAGCGTAAGAGGCAATATTGAAAGGTACTCCGAGAAACACATCCCCACTTCGTTGATACAATTGGCAGGATAATTTGTTCTGTACCGCATTGAATTGAAACATCGTATGGCAGGGAGGTAATGCCATTTGGGCAATTTCAGCAGGATTCCAGGCTGAAACAATCAGACGACGGGAGTCTGGATTTCTTTTAATCTCCTCTACCACCCATTTAATCTGATCTAATTCCTTTCCATCCTGAGATTTCCAATGCCTCCATTGCACTCCATATACTGGGCCTAAATTTCCTTCTGCATCCGCCCATTCATCCCAAATACTCACCCCATTTTCTTTGAGATAAGCTATATTTCCAGACCCTTTTAAAAACCATAATAACTCATGTACAATTGATTTTACATGAATCTTTTTGGTTGTCACCAAAGGAAATCCTTCTTGCAAATTATAGCGCGATTGCCAGCCAAAAATAGAGAGAGTGCCTGTACCGGTGCGGTCATTTTTTCTAACCCCATGTTGACGAACATATCTAAGTAAATCCAGGTATGCCTGCATTTAAAAATAATTAATGCTGAATAATAACTTTCCGAACTAAGTGGGTAGAATCGCCTTGAAGCATCAAGAGATAATTTCCGGAGGGAGCAGAGGAGGCATCTATAAGTGAACCCGTCATCACCTCTCCTCTCAAGATTTCCGTCCCTTTCAGATCAATTAACCACCAATTTTTAAGGGCTTCATAGGGAAAATCAACCTGCATGAAGCCAGTTCCTGGACTTGGATATACAATAAGGTCTGGATGATCCTGAAATGATTGTACACTGGTAAATACCGGATTATAAGTCAGGACAATTGCAGTTGAATCATTGCTGAGTCCGACCGGATCTTGCACCGATCCGGAATCAATGTGAAGGACAACTATTTTAATTTGGGATGTACCTGTAGGGGTAATGGCGGTAGTAAATAGAGAATCGAGTCCTAAATAGGAAGTGATTCCACCGGAAATGGTACCGCTATCCAGTTGCACATCAGCGGCAGTAAATCCGGTAACCGGTTCAGAGAAATCAATGTGCAGGGGTATAGGATTGGAGCCGGTAGGGTTTCCATTCACCGGGGTAAAAATGATTTTAGGTCTGCATGTATCGAAACGGAGCACAAATTTCTGAGCCGCCAAACTTTGTTGCCCCAGAGAATCCTGAGCTGCACCCGCAAATATTTTCATCTCGACAACGCCACAATTGGTAGGTTCTACATAGGCGAGATAAACTGATGCAGGTCCAACAGCTGGGGTCAGGTGTTTCAAAATTCCGTTAATCAATTGAATGTCGGAGCCAATAAATCCGGAGACATTTTTAGAAAAGGTTATGGTATAAGGAATACTATCGAAAATGGAGGTAGCTGGTGCTACAGGACTGGTAATGGTGCAGGTTGGCCCCTGTGCCAATAGGATTGGGGATGAAAAGGAAAGACAGAAAATCGAGAAGAGCAGGCTGGTTAATAAACGGCGTAACTTCATATAGTTTTGATTTGAAAGGTTAAATTTAGCAGATTTTGAACCGGAATCCTTCCCTCTTCGTTAAATTGCGTAAAATTCAGCCTAATTTAGACAAAATGAAACCAAAAAAACCTGAGGAATCCTTTTCATCCATGACGGAGATTGTTTTGCCAAACGACACCAACACACTAGGAAATCTAATGGGTGGAAGGTTGCTTCATTGGATGGATATCGTAACTGCTATTGCGGCTGCCCGACATTCAAACCGAGTAGTCGTAACTGCATCGGTTGATTTTGTGGATTTCCGTTCTCCAGTGGCTTTAGGGGAGGTAGTCCTATTAGAAGCGAGGGTTACCCGTGCATTTACCACCTCTATGGAGGTTCGGGTAGATGTAACAGCAGAAAATTTACAATCTGGGTTGAAGCGAAAATGCAATACAGCCTACTATACCTTTGTGGCAGTAGATCAGCAAGGCAGCCCCATTCCCGTTAATTCTATTGAAGCTATATCGGAAGACGAAAAAAAACTGTTCGATTCAGCCCTAAGAAGAAGAGAAATGCGATTGGTATTATCAGGCAAGATGAAGCCAGAGCAGGCAGTGCATTTGAAACAAATATTTTTGCCAGTTGATTAATCAATATTTAGGTGCAATGACCTCTCTCGAATAAAGTGTATTTACAAATTGAATAAATCAGGCAAATGTCTTGCTTTACTCCCATTAGGGTTAATTTGAAGTTAATTTCACTCCGTCCAGACTTTAAAATCGACCAAACAGGGAAAATAAAGGTCAAAATGTAGGGCAATTATTTGAAATCATGCATATTGTCAATTAACTTCGTTAACATTTATTCTGAAACATTTGAATAGGATTTGTTTTATCTCACGCTATTTTCTGCTTATTGCCTTGTGGGCGATGATGAATCCTGTTGTAAGTCAGGCTCAAATTGCGGTAACTGTCAATTCCAATGCTACCCAACTTGCAAATAATATGACAGGGCCGGGTATTTTGGTTCAAAATGCCATCATAAATTGTAATTCGCGGGCATCTGGAATATTTAACTGGGCGGGTAGTTCGGTTGGTATTTTAAATGGTATTGTTCTAACTACCGGGGATGCAGACAGTATATCTAGTAATGGTGGCTTTGCCCTATCAACAGGTTGGGGAGGGTTGGGCGACCAAGATTTAAATGCCTCTATTGCACAGCCAGGTTGGCCTCAACCTGCGCCAAGTATTACTAATGATGCCTGTGTATTGGAGTTTGACATGATTCCTAATTGTGATACCATCGCCATCAATTATATTTTTGCCTCTGCAGAATACAATACTTTTGTCAACTCTGTATTCAATGATGCTTTTGCTTTTTATATTTCGGGGCCCGGAATCACCGGAGTTCAAAACATTGCCATGATACCCGGCACAACTACGCCCATTACCATCAATTCTGTAAATAATGGACAAACGGGTACAGGACCATGTGTAAATTGTACTTGGTATCAAGACAATACTTCCGTTCCTCCATTAGATCCAGACATGGAATTTTCAGGATTTACGACCAAGTTAACGGCCAAACAGGTTGCAATTCCTTGCTCTACTTACCATATTAAATTTGTTATTGCTGATGGAGAGGATGATGCCTTAGATTCTGGCGTTTTCTTAGAGCAGGGGGGATTTCGCTGTGTCGGATCTCAAGTTGATGTTACTCAGACAACCTCCTTTCCTGGGAACGATGACATTGCGGTTCGAGAATGTGTAGACGCTGTGTTTACTTTTCGCAGAAGTGGTGATTTGACTTTTCCACAGAATGTATCTTACCAAATAGCAGGGTCTGTTGTGCCAGGAGTGGATTGCCCTCCATTGGCAGGCAGTGTTATCATTCCAGCGAACCAGGCTGCTGCTGTTTTACCTGTTAATTTTTTCAAAGGGCCTAATACTACTTGTAATGATTCTTTATTGATTATAGTTAGTAATAACACTTGTGGAAATGTACAAAAAGATACTGCAAAAATTCTCCTGCTTTGCTCACCTACTGTTTCATTAATAAGTGATACCACCATTTGTCCGGGGGCATCTTTAACTATTGGATACCCGTCCATCCCCAGAGCTACCTACTCTTGGAGTCCTGCCACTAACCTAAATAATGCAGGGAGTTCAAATCCTGTTTTTTCCTCTTTATCTTCCGGGTCATTTACCTACATACATACGATGACTGATTCATTAGGATGTTCGGCAAAAGATACCTTGAATCTGTCGGTTGTTCAGCTACCTGGAAATTCATTTAGTATGGCCGACACAGGCTGTTTAAATCGCTCGGAAATTCTCTTGTACGATAGTACACAAGTCTTAGGAGATTTGTATTTCTGGGACTTTGATGGAGGGGAATGGCGAGGTGGTTTAGATGGAGGTCCATTGCAAGTGGGATGGTACACCCCTGGCCCTAAAGTGGTTAGTTTGTTTGTAAAAAGAGATGGATGTGTAACCGATACATTCAAGCGAATTATTGATATTCTGCCATTGCCTTCCAATGGATTTACAGCACCTACTCCTATTTGTTGGGGGAAGGAAGATACCTTGAGATTCACCGGATGGGCACTGCCAGGTACTAAATATCATTGGGATATAAGTAGCGGAACCTTCACTTCCACAATTACAGGCGAGGATACTCTTGTAACAGCATTGTGGACTATCCCGGGTAAGCATACTCTTTCTCTATGGTTGGATCAACACTCTTGCATTACAGATACTCAATACATTGAAATTCTGCAATACCCTACCCTCTCTGGATTAATTGAAGATGATACTTTGATTTGTTGGGGAGATACAAATTATGTAGAACTCCTAATTGAAGGAGGTGATGGTGGTCCTTATGAATTTTTGTGGTCTCCCACGCTGGGGTTAAATAATGCAGCAGTGCAATTCCCGATTGCAGATCCTAAAACCACTACCACTTATACCGCAGTGGTGAAGGATGGATGTGAGCAGGAATTGGTATTTTCGACAGTGGTGAATGTAAGAGACTTGCCCCCTACCCCACAGATCACAACCGACACAATTTGTTCAGGTGAAAAGGCCTACTTAAGAGGTATGCCTATAGCCGATTCACTGATGGTACATTGGTATAATTTTCCGACTCGAGTGGAGCAATTGTGGCCTATTTTTACAGGAGAATTTTTCCCAACTCCCAACTTGACTTCTAGTACCATTTTTTGGTTGGATACAGAAGACACTTCCAGATGTCGTAGTCCTAGAATTCCAGTTGTGGTTTTGGTCAATCCTTTACCTGAAGTTGATTTTGAAGTATATCCTAATCCACTGGAGTTGCCTACGGCTATAGCCAGCTTTATTCCCTCTTTCAAGGGTATTATTGGTATTAGTAGTTGGCTATGGGATACAGGAGATGGTTTCTTTTCAATTGACAGCCTTCCTACTCAGCAATACAATCTGGAAGGAGAATATACAATATCTCTGACTGCGGTGGATTCAAATGGATGTGTTGGATCGATGCTCAAAGACAAGCATCTAATTGTGGAGAAACCCCTTATCATAAATGTGCCCAATGCCTTTTCTCCCAATGGAGATGGAGTTAATGATTTCTTCTCCGCAGGTACTTTATTTTTGCAGGATTTAGTGGTTGAAATATTTGACCGTTGGGGCAATAAAATTTACCAATCAAACAACCCATTTTTTCGTTGGGATGGTACTGTGGGAGGGGAATCCCTTCCAGAGGGCGTTTATGTGTACACAATGAATGGGCATGATGCTCAAGGTGTGCCTGTTGCGAGAAATGGAAGTATTACCCTCATCCGATAATTCAACTCTGTTTTTTTGAGGGAGTGATGAGTTATGAATATCGATTGATTGGGGATTGTTTTGAAAATATAGGATAAGTTTAATTAGGGCTTTCTCCGAAAGTATTCATTGTTTGCAATACAGGCATTTAAACAGATGTATCCAATACTGAATGCATGGAAACGCATTCAATATATTTAAAATCCGTTCACATACATTCCATAAATTTATTAAAATATAAGGCCTGATATTTGGGTGATAACACCGCTTGGTGATAGGTTTACCCTAAACCGAAGTTTATAATTTTTAGATTTTTTAAAATTGATAGTATAATTATTGCACGCTTTTTATTGGTTTATGCAATAACCCCTTGCTTTTAAGAACACTATTATGTCTGTAATTCAGCAATAGTAAGGATTTATTCTTTCTGAGTACGCCCTAAATAAAACAAATTGGAATTATACTGATTTTGGGGATTCTTAAATCATTTGCGATTCCGAAATTTTGGAAAATGGTCTTATCAAACCCATAAAAACGAAGAAGAGCCAAAGATTTATTGAATCCGTACAATGTTAATATTGATAACATTTACTGAAATTCAAGAAAGTGAATTTACTCCCCCGCCAATTCTCGCTTAATTTCCTGTAATTTTAATAAAGCTTCAACTGGAGTCATACGGTCAATATCACAACCGGATAAAATTCTCCGAATGGCGAGCGTATCTTCATCCCTTAATTCGAACATATTCAACTGCACTTCCTGTCGGGTAGAAAATTTAAATCCGGCAACAGCTTCTTTTTGGTCCATACGCCTGCTTTCAAAATGTGTAAGCAGTTCCCGTGCTCTGCTGGTTACTCCCTTAGGCATGCCAGCCATCTCGGCTACCTGAATACCAAAACTATGCTCTGTACCACCTGGGATCAACTTTCGGAGAAACAAGACCCGACCGTCTAATTCTCGAACTGAAACATTGAAGTTTTTAACGCGAGGAAACTTATGTGTTAATTCATTCAGCTCATGATAGTGTGTGGCAAATAAAGTTCTGGCGCGCCTTTCTTCCGTTTCATGTAAATATTCCACCAAAGACCAGGCTATGGATACACCATCATAAGTGGAGGTTCCTCTACCCACTTCATCCATTAAGATTAAACTTCTATCTGTGCAAGTATTGAGGATTCGTGCAGTTTCATTCATCTCTACCATGAAGGTACTTTCCCCAGCGCTCAGATTATCACTTGCCCCTACTCGAGTGTAGATTTTATCTGCGATTCCGATTTTTGCAGAAATAGCCGGCACATAGGAACCTGCCTGTGCCATTAAAACAATGAGTGCGGTTTGCCTGAGCAAGGCACTCTTTCCCGCCATATTCGGCCCAGTAATAATAATGACCTGCTGGGTACTTCGATCTAACAAGACACTATTCGGGATGTAAGGACTTTCTCTGGGTAATAGAGTTTCAATCACTGGATGCCTTCCCTCTTCAATGTCAATCACCTCTCCCTCTTCCACTTTAGGTCTGCAGTAATTTCCTGCAATTGCTTGCTCCGCAAACGAATACAATGCATCCACGCTGGCAATCATTCTGGCATTATGCTGCATCTCCGGAATCCAGGACATTAATCCTGAGATGAATTCCTGGTATAATCCACTTTCTAATTTCAGAATTTTCTCTTCAGCAGTCAGAATCTTTTCTTCATAGATTTTGAGTTCTGGTGTGATATATCGCTCTGCATTGGTTAGTGTTTGCTTACGAATATAATCTTCCGGAACCTTATCTTTATGAGCGTTGGTAATTTCTATGTAATACCCAAAAACATTATTATAAGCCACCTTCAAAGAAGAGATACCGGTACGAGTAATTTCCCTTTGCTGTAATTCTAAAAGATATTCTTTTCCCGAATAGAGCAGTTTACGCAATTCGTCGAGCTCTGTGTTATTACCTTCTTTCACAACCTTACCATCTGTAAGTGATAGGGAGGGTTCTTCGGCCAGCCAAGCATCGCACCATTCCAGAATTTTTGCGGTTGGTTTAAACTCTTGCACCCAAGTATTCAGGGCTTCTTCTCCGAAAGCGGCTAACGCTTCACATAAGGGCTGAATTTCCCTGTTGGTATTTCGAAGGAAAGAGGCTTCTCGAGGATTCATTCGATAGGTAGCTAATTTGGCACAGAGTCTTTCCATATCTGAAATTCTGGAAAGAACCTTACCTACAGCATCACGCAATTGAGGATTACGCAAATAGGCCTCTACCGCATTTTGCCTTTTTACAATCTCCTCTTTTTGAATCAAAGGAAAAGCAAGCCATCTCTGTAAAAGCCTTGCCCCCATTACGGTTCGAGTTTTATTCAAAACGGAAAATAAGCTTACCCCATCCGCATGGGCAGAACCAAACAATTCTAGGTTTCGAATCGTAAAGGCATCTAGGCTTAAGAAGTTATTCTCTTCAAAACGATAGATACGATTAATATGCGAGATATTCTTCTGCTCATTATGTTCCAGATAAATGAGAATAGCTCCTGCAGGAATTACTTCAGAGGGCTCTTCATTCAATCCAAAGCCTTTAAGAGAAACAGTACTAAAATGCGTGGTTAATTGTCGGTAGGCACTATCATATTGAAATGCCCAATCCTCCATTCGATGCATGTACAACTTTTCACCAAAATGCTCTCTGAAGGCTTTGATGTCTTTCCGACAAACAATCGTTTCCGCAGGATTCAAACTAAACACTAATCGGGCAATGGTATCAGGGTCTCCGGAGCGACAGAAAAATTCTCCCGTAGAAATATCTAAAAATGCTGCACCAATATTTTTAGGATTTTCAAACCATAAAGAACAGAGAAAATTATTTTTTTGTTGATCTAAAACTTTATCGTTGAGAACCATACCTGGAGTTACCAAGTCGGTTACGCCTCTTTTCACGATTCCTTTAGCCAGTTTCGGATCTTCAAGTTGATCACAAACAGCTACGCGCATGCCGGCTTTAACCAGTTTAGGTAGGTAAGAATCCAGAGAATGATGGGGAAATCCGGCTAATTCCATTTCTGAAGCGGCCCCATTGGCTCTTTTGGTCAATACAATTCCGAGTACCTTGGAGGCTTGCACAGCGTCTTCTCCAAAGGTTTCATAAAAATCCCCTACCCGAAATAGCAATAAAGTGCCGGGATATTTGGCTTTGATTGCATTAAATTGCTTCATCAAAGGGGTTTCCTTGTCTTTCATCTTCAATACCTCCCTTATCTTTGTGGTGGAAACAAATATACGGAAAGACTGAGCGTTTTTTTGCCCAATGCGTGGACAATTTTATCCTCACTTGGAAAAATGAACCCTGATTGGACCCGGATTCAATGGTTTCCCAGATTGTATGAAAAAACTTAGTATGGAAGAATTGGGAAGAATGGAGGCTGAAGACTTCCGTAACAGCCCTAAAATTCCACTAATTCTGTTATTGGATAATATCCGCAGTTTGCATAATGTGGGTTCTATTTTTAGAAGTGCTGATGCTTTCGGAATCGAAAAAATTTATCTCTGTGGTTATACAGGCACTCCGCCGAATCCAGAAATTCGAAAAACCGCACTAGGCTCGACGGAGACTGTACAATGGGAAGCAGCGCCAAAAATAACTGAGGTAATTCAGCACTTAAAAGAACAAGGCTGGACCATTGCCGCCATAGAACAAACGAACCAAAGTCTTGAGGTCAATTCATTTCGACCTAATCAGGAAAAAGGTCTGGCCTTAATTCTGGGAAATGAAGTAGAAGGTGTACAGGATTCCGCTTTAGCCCTCTGTGATACCTCTCTAGAGATTCCTCAATTTGGAACCAAACATAGCCTAAATGTAGCCGTCGCTGCAGGAATAGTTTTATATGCTTTAAGAAATCAATGGACCCAATAAAAAAGCCCTCCCCACTTCCTTTAATTGCTCTAATCGGTGGCTGCATTCTGATGTGTGTATTGTCCTTTCGCAGTGAGGGGTCCTATGGGGGTGAGGACAGCTTTATGCATTATTTATTTGCCCGGTATGCTCCAGCACATCCAAAATTATTTCTGGATCATTGGGGAAAGCCATTGTTCACTATGCTTTCCGCACCATTTGCAGCTTTTGGTTTTCAGGGGATTAAAATCTTCAATATTCTCTGTGTAACTTCTGTTGCGTGGTTTGGGTATAGAATTGCTACAATACTTAATTGGGAAAGGGCTTGGCTAGCTATTCCTTTGATTCAATTCAATGCATTATTTTTTGTAACAGGAATTTCCGGGCTCACAGAACCATTATTTGCTGTGGTACTTTGCGGCTCTGTCTTATTATTTCTAAAGGAAAAATATTATGCCTCCTGTTTGGTACTTTCCTTTCTTCCTTTTGTTCGCTCAGAAGGAAATTTGATGATTCTTTTTTGGGGTGCATTATTGCTGATGGAGAAAAAATGGAAACCCATTCCTCTGTTGATTGTTGGTACAGCAGTGTTCAGTTTGATTGGGGGGTATCTTAAAGACGATTTTTTCTGGTTACGAACTGAAAATCCTTATCAAGGTGCTGAAGATATTTATGGGAAAGGAGAATGGTTGCATTTTGTTCGGGCCAATCGAGAGATATTTGGAGTGCCTCAAAGTATTATGGTCGTTGTAGGAGGGATTGCTCTTTTACAACAGGCATTTCTAAAGAGCCAAGGGAAAGCTTTGGCACTTTTGGCAGGACCCTTCTTAGTCTATTTTGGGGCGCATACCTTGTTTTGGAAATTTGGCTTGTTTGGTTCCTTTGGTTTAATTAGAGTAATGGCTGCAGTGGTGCCCTTGTCCTCTATAATTGCCTTAGCCGGGCTCAACTATGCTACGAAGCTATTGCCTGTACAGAACAAATTCGTGAAAGAAGGATTGATTGCACTACCCATGCTATTTGCGGTGTATGATCCATTTTTTCAATACCCTTTACCCTACCCCTTGGATGACCGTCAGCAATTGATGAAGCAGGTTGCTCATTGGTTACCTAGAGAAAAATATCCACGAGTTTTTGCTGCTCATCCTTATTTTTTTCATGCAGCAGAGATAGATATTTTTGATACGAAAATCCGCAGACCTTTGGAAGCCTGTATGCAGGAGGATCTTTCCTCTTCAGACCTGATCATCTGGGATAATCAATTTGGACCCAATGAAAGTGGGATGAAAGAAGGTTGGCAAGATAGTTTGCCAATCCGGAAATTAGCGACTTTTAAAAAAGGCGAATCGATTGTCGAACTGTATCGAATGCGGGCATTTTAGGGTAGAAGTTTCCGCTGGAAATTATGGGGTGCAGCACACGAGAAGTAAAAAACTACAAAATTTGGCGAAATAAAGGTCGAAAATGCAATTGTTTTGGTCTGAATAGAAATATCTTGTTCATTTTGAATTTATAAAATTGAATATCAATATTTTATGAAAAAATTAACTTCGACTATTCTTTGTGCAAATTCCTAATTTATTTAGTTTTGTTGATAATTTTTTTTGCAATTTCGAAAATCAGGATTAATTTTGTCAGACTAAAGTAAGGCGTAAGCATTGAAATGACGACTCGAATAATCAAATAAAAGTGATTTGGGGCGTTTTCGGAGCTGAGGAAAATGAGAGAAAACAGGGGGCAAATGTCCGGAGCGTGAAATCTCATAGTGCTTTATTTTGAGTCATGTATCCGGAAGTACCGGGTGAATTAGCAGAATAGATTATGTCAGAGAAAAATGTAAAAAACGAAAAGATGAAGGCGCTTCAATTGACTTTGGATCGCCTGGAAAAAAGTTATGGTAAAGGAATAATAATGAAACTCAGCGATGAGGCCATCAGTGAGATGGAAGTTATTCCTACTGGTTCTTTAGGATTGGATATGGCATTGGGGGTTGGAGGATTGCCTCGAGGCAGAGTGGTGGAGATTTATGGACCGGAGTCATCCGGAAAGACGACCTTGGCCATGCATGTAATTGCGGAAGCTCAGAAGGCAGGAGGCATTGCTGCTTTCATTGATGCTGAGCATGCGTTTGATCGGTTTTATGCAGAGAAATTAGGTATAGACACAGACAATTTATTAATCTCTCAACCAGATAATGGAGAGCAGGCATTGGAAATTGCTGAGAATTTGATTCGTTCAGGAGCTATTGATGTGATTGTGATTGACTCCGTTGCGGCATTAGTACCCAAGGCTGAGATTGAAGGAGAAATGGGTGATTCCAAAATGGGATTACAAGCAAGATTAATGTCCCAGGCATTAAGGAAACTGACAGGAACCATCAATAAGACGAACTCCATCTGTATTTTCATTAATCAGTTGCGGGATAAAATTGGGGTGATGTTTGGAAATCCTGAAACCACTACGGGAGGAAATGCCTTAAAGTTTTATGCATCTGTAAGATTGGATATTCGCAGAATAGGTCAATTAAAGGATGGCACAGATGTAACCGGAAACCGTGTCAAGGTGAAGGTAGTGAAGAATAAAGTGGCTCCACCATTTAAGACGATTGAGTTTGACATTATGTATGGAGAAGGTATTTCCCGCGCTGGCGAAGTACTAGATGTGGCGGTTGAGCATAACATCATACAGAAATCGGGTTCATGGTTTTCCTATAATGGGGATAAATTAGGCCAAGGAAGAGATGCCGTTCGTCAGTTATTGAAAGACAATCCTGAGTTAATGACCAATATTGAGAGTAAGATTAAGGAAATGTTTAATTCAGGTAGGGTTTCGGTAGCTGTAGATGCTGCAGAATAAGTTTAAAAATGAGTTTCACTAATGCTTAAAGTCATAGAAAGAATTTGAAAGTATTTAGAAGAATAAATTATTGGTGATGCACTCAAATCACCGAATGCTGTAACCGAACTCGGTTGCAATTGACGGCCGGGCGATCCTTAAATGAGATCGCCCGGTTTTTTTATTGGGTGCTGCACCTGATAATTATCGGGTGCAACACCCAATAAAATTAAAATCGCATGAAATCTTCAATTGGCACAGGATCTTTCATTATAAATCCTTCGCCAAAATCCTTCCCAATCATATGACCATAGGTTCGGGCACGCGCAATTATATTTTCAAAAAATCGTGGACTGGAAATATAAGACTCTGGCTCTTGGCTTTCTGGATTATAAAATTGAGAGGAAAAAGCTCTGATAGCTTCTATTTTCATGTCCATCCAGGGGGAAATATCTACTACCAATGAGGGCTTTAACAACCTATCCTGAATATATTGTAATACTTTATTTGGCCTCCAAGCTTGCTGAGCAACTCCGTCTAACTCAGTATGAATTTTTCTTAAGCCACTATAAAAACATGCCTCAACTACCAAAGCCCCTGCCCGACCATGATCTGGATGCCGATCCTCCGGTGAATTGCATAAAATAATATCCGGCTGAAGAGCGCGTATCCACCGAATGACTTCTAGCTGGTGCTCTTCATCATTCTTAAAAAAGCCATCCCGAAAATGTAAATTTCTACGAAAGCTCAATCCTAAAATTTGAGCAGATGCAGCAGCCTCTTGGAGCCTTAATTCCTTACTCCCTCGGGTTCCTAACTCTCCTCCTGTTAAATCCAACACCCCTATAGAATAACCCAAAGATTGATGCCTTAGCAAGGTTCCACTGCAGGTCAACTCTACATCATCAGGATGCACTCCAATTGCCAATACATTAATTTTTGAATGTAGCATTTTCTTTAAATCTGTTAGTTTCAATGTTTACTATCGTTGCAAGATTAGCCTTTTACTTTCTGACCCTGCCTTATTATAAAAAACTATATTATATAATCCACTATCAATTTCTGCAGGTAAGTCCATTTTACCTGAATTTGAATCCACCATTTCAGTACTCAACAAACGCCCGTGAATATCATATAATTCAATTCGTTGAACAGGCCCATTCTCGGTGCTCCATTGAAATGAATTTTCTTGAGAAGGGTTAGGCCAAATAACAATCTGAGTTTTTTCTTCCAACAGATGGGTCCAATTAAATGGAACCGGATTTCCTTTGGAGAGATTTAAGCGAATCATCAGGGTGCCACTTACATTACTGGGAACCCAAAACTGCAAAGAATCCCAGGATATCCGGGTGTTATTATTGTTGTAATCGATTCCAAGTCCAATAGGTTCTGGGTCGGTTTGGCGCAAGCCTACCCAAAAGGATTTATCAACTGCTATGGCTGAATCCAAGGGAATCTTCAGAAATCCATTCAAGCTGTCACTTACTAAAGCAGAACCAAATTGCTCATACAAAATACTTCCAGGTACCCCGACATCGGAAAATATTGTCAATACAAAAGATCTGGGTATATCTACATTATAAATCGTTTTGATAAAGCAGAGGTGAACCGATGTGATGGAATCTGAAACAGGAAGTTCAAATCTCTGGGCAAAAGTTCTACCTGTGTTTAATCCATATGCTGCTTCAGGAGTAGCATCATCATAGGCAAACAAACTATCGATGGGGTAATCTATCCGACAGGTATCATTTTCAGGACGGCTGTCCGGCAAATCCAATAAGGTTGTATGCCGAATAAGGGCGTAATCAAAAAATGGCTGATTATCAAAAGCTTGAAAAGCACGAACCTGAGGCCCCGCTCCCAAATTTACGGGCAAATTATAACTCACAGTCCCTGTTAAAAAGGCTCCGTGCTTTAATTCAGAAATATTGGTAACCAAAGTTCTGCTAGCAGTGGCGTTAAACAAATTTCGCATGCTCACACCGAAATTGCGAAATCGTTCCCACCAAAAAGCTGTAAACTGCCGCTGGGATAAATGAGTGTAAGGAAATAAAATGGAGGGAGTGGGAACACTTATCGCCTGATCATCAAAAAGGGTATCTCCTGCATTGCGATTTGCTTCAAGAAAAACATAGTCCAGCATCCAATGATCTAATTGACCACTTAAGGTTGCCTTATTTCGGATTCGAAATTGAAAATGATCATGCAGAAACAAGGAGTCCTTTACAGGGATAACCACATTACGGAAAGAATGAAAAGCAGAACCTGGAATAGACCATACTTTTACAAAACGCGGAATGACGGTGCTGGTATCCCGGAAATAGACAATTAAGGAATCGGAAATCTCAGGTTCATTCCCCAACCCCCTGGGCTGGTAGGCAAAAGACAACTGAATGCTATCTCCTGGACCGTAAGCACTTAAGTCAATAGCCTGACTGGTCAGCATGTCTGCGAAACCTTCTGGGAAAGGAGGATTGGGGCCTGGCAGGCTATAATAACTCCCTCTTTTATTGGATCCATCTAAAACTACCACTCCAATGGAAGGAGGGTCAATAGCCATGGTTCTGGAAATATAGGGAGTTCTTAGGGTATCATAAATCCAACGAAAAGTATCGGGGTATAAAGCTTCTAAAGAAAAATCATCAAAGAAGGGAAGCAAGAGTGTTTGGGAAGCTGTTTTGGCGTTTTCAGGCAGAATAGATTGGAATATTTGAATGCCGGGAATGGTAGAAGATTCTTGAATCACCTTTTCACCAACCGCCGCACCCGACAAAGTACTTTGAGCACTTAACCGGAATGCAAGCAATTCAAATACAACAAATAGGAAGCAATACCTCAACATGGGAATAAAGTTAACAAATAATTGGGGATGAAAACTTCTGGATAACGCTATATCCGTCGGATTCAGTACACTGTTCTATTCAATTCGAGGTTATATCAAAATCGATAAGTATTTTTCGAAGAAAAAAGGTAAATAACTCCCCTTGCCTCCATGTTCAACTAATCATATTGATTTTATTTTATTTAATAACGCAGCTTACCCTAATTGATTACTTACCCTAAGTGATTACTTACCTTATTAACAGATAAATAGGCATAACTCATTCATGTCTAAACCCACCCAAAACAAAGAAGATTGAATTTTGCTAATTCGTACATCGGGCAATTCACATTTAATAAATAGTTTTAACTACTAATTGTAAATTGCTAGAATACTATAAATCTCCTTCAGGCCAATTCTACGATTATTCCACCGCTTCACTTGCTTCTTCTGGTTCTTCTCCTGCAACGAATAAAGTAATGCTTCTTCCTCTTCCTAAGGAGTCGCCTTCTTGATAGCGGGGATCTTGTCTAAAAACGATTCCTTCTTCCTCTTTGGAGTTTGGCTCATATTTTATTTGTCCTACGGCGAAGCCCTGCATTTGCAAAGCATTTACGGCATCTCCCACCAACATATTCACTACAGAAATATAGGCGGCATTATCGCCAGGGCCTTTCGAAACCACTAAATTCACGGAAGAAAATTTTTCGACCATGTCCCCTGCTCGCAGCACTTTGTTTTTGAAATACACTTTCTCAACTAAATTGGCAAATTCGCCCTCAACAAATTGAACTTTTCCAATCCGAATTCCCCATTTATCCAACTCTGCTCTCGCCTCAAACAAGGATTTGTCTATCACATTCGGGAAAGGGATACGAGAGGGGGTATCCCGATTGATATACAAGTATACTTTTCTACCTGGCTTAACCTTGGATTGTGCAGGAGGCTCCTGCTTGGTCACTGCCAATGGGTCAAAATTGGGATTGAAATCATATAAGGTATCCAGGTTGTAAGAAAGACCAGTACCTTCTAAGAGCTCAATAGCTTCTTCATAATTCTTATCCGTTACATCAGGTACGATAACCTGCTCCCCCTGTCGCGTGTAGGAAGGTAGAAATACATAAAAGAACAGAAGCAAAATCAGTAATCCGACTCCCCCAATCACAAGGAATAGTCTTAAAAACTCTCTGCTGAATAAATATCGAATCATAGGATAAAATTAAAGATTAAAATGCACATCGTTCTCAATGCTTTTAGGATACCTTCCTCTTCCCTACCCTTTTGTTTTTAGAGGAAATGAGTAACGCCCCATCCCATGTTGTATTATTCGATCAATAAAATCAAAGGGGGTGTATCCGGCAAGAGCACATTGGTGAAAAATACAAGTAGCAGGAGTCATGCCTGGCAACGAATTTACTTCTATGAATTCTACCACCACGCGTTCATCGGACTTAATTCGCACAAAAGCATCCACTCGAGCATAGCCTTCAATCCCCAGCAAAGCAGCCGCATCTCGAATTGCCCGCTTAACTTTTCGGCTAATCCTGGCAGAGTGTTGAGTATCTGAGTTGAATCGTGCGGGGGTAATATTCTGTCCTTCTCCCGCTAAAAACTTTTCTTCTAAAGAAAGAATCTCCGATCCGGCTAATGTTTCACTTGGCTCAAAAACCTCATACTTTAACGAACCATCCTTTTCCCGATGGGTTAATAATCCTACTGTTACTTCTAGAAAATGAATATCATCAGATTCGGAAGTTTGCAAGGATTCTACCAAAAAATAATCCTTTGCTGGAAATTCTTCGGCAGCTTGTAGGCCTAATTCTAACCTCAAATCCTCGTCCAATTTTGCCTCTGTGCGAAACATCGCCCGGGTATATAACTCAAAAGACTGAGGATTTTTTATTTTCATTACCGCACTGCTACATCCATCATCCGAGGGCTTCACAATTAAAGGATATCCAAAATCGTTGGCAATGCCCTGAAGCATCACTCCCGGGTCTCTGATCCATTCTGCTTTATGAATCAATTTTTGATCGGCACCTGACAAGCCCCAGGCTTTTAATCTGCTTAAAGTGGCCAGCTTATCGATGGTAATGCGAGATGAGGCAATTCCGGAGCCATTATAAGGAATGGAATATTTCTCTAAAACAGTTTGCAATTCCCCATCCTCACCTGGGCGACCGTGTAAAGCAATAAATACAAAACGAATATTATCCCTTAACCATTGGGTATGAATTAGCTCTGGCAACCCTGAGGAAGCATTTCGAGAAAATTTTTGGGTTATAGACTGACAGCGATTTCGTATTTCTTGAATAACCGGATGAATGGAAGGATTATTCTGGAGGTATAAAATCTTGTCTCGAATGTCATCTGCATTATCCTTCAGAAGCATGTTTATAGGCAATCTCCATAAGGCATAATCTATTCCGGGTTCCAACGCCCTATCCCCCTGTGCTTTCATTAAAAATAAAGGTACAGGAGCATACTCCTTTGAACTACTTAATTTCTCGTAGATATTTCTTCCACTTTCAACAGAGATATGTCTTTCGGAGGAATATCCGCCCAATACAACTGCAACGGGCATTCTGGTATCATCTTTTTCTTTTTGCTGCTCGAGTTTTTGGTCGAGATTTAGAATTAATCTCTCCGCCAATTGCGTGCATACTTGCTCTCTGATTCTAACCCGCAGGGAAGTATGAATGATGTAAGTCAAAAAGGCCGAAGGGTCTAATCCAATTTCGGCAGCCTGGTGAAAGAAGAAAGATCCAGGTAGCATTCCGGAGGTTGTATTGGGATCATTCAAGAAGATGCTTCCATCCGGCTGATAATACCCATCTATTCGGGCATATACCGTAAAGCCAAGCTCCTGCATCAATCTTTCAGCCTGACGCATGATATTTCGAATGGCCTCTTCTGGCAAATTAACCGGAGTTTCTTTTCTGGCCATTCCAGGAAGATATTTACTTCTGTAATCAAACAGATCTTGGGATTTGATAATGCCAGTAGGAGGTAAAGCAAAGGGTCGGCCTCCTTCATCTTCAATCACGATTACGGAAAATTCCTGACCTGCTAAAAACTTTTCTACTAGCACTGAGTTTCCTGCATCTAATGCTTGGAGCATTACTTCTGAATGACTTACTAAGGCTTCATCCAAAAAATGCCGAAGTTCAGATGGCTTCCGAATAATCCTATTTATCAGCCCTTCGCATTTTACAGGTAGCCCAATCGACTCCCGTATATCGGAAATGCGACGAATGAAGGTGTTTTTTTCAGAATCTGTTAGGATATCCCAATCTGCTGCTACAATCTTTTTTCGCATTAAGGCATGATCGAAAGCATTCCGTAAATCTGCCTCATTCCTTACAATACTTAGGCCAATACTGGAACCTTGTATGGGGGATTTTACCACACAGGGATATTGGATATTTTGACGGATATAGGCAGAGAGCGTGGGGAACTTCTCGGTAATCTCAAAATCATAAATAACCACATAAGGACTTACTGGAAAATTCAATCCAGGCATCAGGTTTTTTTGAACCAACTTATTTAACCCAACTGCAGATCCAAGTATCCCTGTTCCAGAGTAAGGTATTCCCAACCATTCCAATAGTCCTTGAAGCGTACCATCTTCTCCCATTTTGCCATGAAGGGCTAGAAAGGCAAAATCAATTTCCTCTTTCAACTCATCGGGTCGCAAACGGGTTCCAACAGCCTTTCCTGCTTTGTTTACCAATGCCCCACCGTCTTCTTCAATCTGCTCGAGGTATACTTGAAAATCTGATTCGCTGGAGGGCACTAATCTGGCAGGAGGAAAAAAATCTCGAATTGTGCCTTTGTAGAGCCATTCCCAATCGAGGCGAATAAAATTTCCATAGCTATCTACAAAAATGGGAATTGGAGTAAAAAGGTTTTTATCCAGATTATCATAAACAGTTCGTCCCCCGGCAAAAGAGATTTCTCTCTCTCGTGAACTTCCTCCCAGAAAAATGCCTATCTTCATAAGGACAAAAATAGCGAACTTCTTAAGGAACTTATGAACGAATTACAAAAGCCCCTGTCAGCCTTAATTGTGGGAGCATCTGGACTAACCGGATCCTTCCTACTTCCCCTATTAATGAAGGAGGAGAGATATGATAAAGTAATAGCGTTGAGCCGAAAACCCTTGCCATTTCAGCACGAAAAGCTAAAGACGATTTTGACCGAGGGAAAAAATTTAGCCGAATTGAGTGAAAATCTTCAAGCAAGCCATATTTTTTGCTGCTTGGGAACTACGATGGCAAAAGCAGGATCTAAACAGGCATTTGAGGCAATTGATTTAGAATATCCACTTCAATTAGCCGAGATTTGCCGAAAAAATGGTGCTTCACATTTTTTATTGATTTCCGCATTAGGTGCTGATGCCCATTCTGGCATTTATTATAGTCGGATAAAAGGATTGGTAGAAGAAAAAATCATTGCCTTGAATTACCCACTGACCACTATTTTCAGACCTTCCATCCTAGATGGACCTAGAAAAGAAACTAGATTTGGGGAAAAAATCGGATTGACCATTGCCCGATGGGTAAGTCCTTTGCTTTTGGGATCTTGGAAGAAATATAGACCAACAAAGGTTTCCAAATTGGCAGAAAGAATGGCCGCTGAAGCATGGACGGAACATAAGGGAATCCAGATAATTGAAGGGCTTGCTGCAAGCCAGATTCAGGCCAACCCTACAGGTACCTAAACTTCATTGTAATCAACAACTTCTGATCCTTACTGACCGTGAATTGGAAATCACTAAAATGTGGTCTCTTCATTCCGGTGAGATAAAAGTTGGAAAAGGCAAATCCCTCCTCAGGCATTCCCAAAAGGTTATAATCCATTTTAAGATTCCTATTTTCATCATCCAGTAAAGCAAAACCATACACCCCGGGATCTAAAGTTAACTTTCCCGATTTCATGCCATTCACCAAATCCTGTTTATTAACAATTTCTGTTTTGTACGGAATATCCTTTTGATAGGAATTTTCATCTATGTATACCTTGAGAATAATCTGCCCTTTTGTGGACTTTACCCCCGTAAAAAGTAACTGAATATTTTGGGCAGGCAGACCTGATGATCCAAAAATCAAACTAAACAAAAACAAAACCCGAAAACTTGAAAACATTTGGTTGGTTTATCAGATAAATAAGCACCCATCCTATGCGGTGATATCAAAAAAACAGCCTATTTAACAATTAAGTTCAGAGAATCGCTCACTTACCCCTTTCCCCTAACCCCTATCAGTCATACCGAGTAGGTGCCGAAAGAAAGATTGAGTTTTCACTAAGGATTTCGCACCGTATCGAGGTAAGACGGGCGGAGGAGTTATGAGTTATGAGTTATGAGTTATGAGTTATGAGTTATGAGTTATGCCCGTCTTATCTCGATACGGCACTATGACTTTCCAGAATTTTCGAATTGCGTAGGGTGCCTACTCGATATGACTAGCAAAATTTTGAAACCAACTAACCACTCCCCACTCACGACTAATAACTAACCCCTATCAGTCATACCGAGTAGGTGCCGAAAGTAAGAATCAGCTTTCACGAAAGATTGTGCACCGTATCGAGGTAAGACGGGCGG
>JBEIHC010000030.1:0-26947 GCA_040381555.1 Bacteroidia bacterium | reverse complement strand
TGTACCCTTTGCTTTTATTTTTACTTAAGAGCTTTTTTTACTCTTTGGCCTAGATTTTTGGCCTATTTTATCACTTAAAAAACTAAAATATTTATTGTTACAAGTGAATTACCTCATCATAGGCTGCTGCAGCGGCTTCCATAATTGCTTCCGACATGGTAGGGTGGGGATGAACGGCTTTGATGATTTCGTGTCCGGTTGTTTCTAATTTACGGGCCAAAACGAGTTCTGCAATCATTTCCGTTACATTTGCCCCAATCAAGTGAGCGCCCAATAATTCTCCGTATTTCTTATCAAAAATGAGCTTCACAAAACCATCTTTTTGACCGGCAGCAGAAGCTTTTCCAGAGGCCGAGTAAGGGAATTTTCCCACCCGCACTTCATACCCTGCTGCCTTAGCCGCTTTTTCGGTATAACCTACAGAAGCAATTTCTGGAGAGGTATAGGTACAGCCCGGAATATTGTTGTAATCCATTGGCTCAGGATGATGCCCACATATTTTCTCTACGCAAATGATCCCTTCTGCAGATGCCACATGCGCTAGAGCTTGTCCTTTCGTCATGTCCCCAATGGCAAAAATGCCGGCAATATTGGTTTGATAAAAATCATCCGTGACCACTTTGCCTTTTTCTACTTTAATTCCCGCCTCTTCTAATCCAAGATTTTCAATATTGGCAACTATTCCAACAGCGGAAAGCAGCACATCCGCTTCCAACTGTACTTCTCCTTTAGCTGTTTTAACTGTCGCTTTTACTCCCGCTCCAGAGGTATCTGTTTTGGTTACTTCCGCATTAGTAAGAATTTCCATTCCCATTTTCTTGAAGCTTCTTTCCAATTGTTTGGATACTTCCTCATCCTCCACTGGCACCAAGTTGGGCATATATTCAATCAGGGTAACTTTTACCCCCATGGCAGCATAGAAATAGGCAAACTCAGAACCAATAGCTCCAGAACCTACCACAATCATGCTTTTAGGCATAGAAGGCAGAACCATGGCATCACGATATCCGATGATTTTTTTGCCATCAATTTTTCATGTGGTCCAAGCTACGAGAGCGGGCACCTGTGGCCAAAATAATATGTGGAGCTGTATAGATTTCTTTTTTGCCTCCTTCATTGAGGGTTACCTCTATTTTTTTATCTTTGGTCAGTCGGGCATTTCCCAGAATGGTTTCAATTTTATTCTTTTTCATCAGGAATTGAACTCCTTTGCTCATTCCCTCTGCCACATCCCGACTTCTTTTTACAACAGCTGGAAAATCGGCTCCAAATTTTTCCACTGTTAATCCATAATCTTTCGCATGCTGCATGTATTCATACACCTGAGCACTCTTTAACAAGGCTTTTGTAGGAATACAGCCCCAATTGAGGCAAATACCTCCCAAAGATTCTCTTTCTACGATTGCTACTTTTTTTCCCAACTGGGAAGCCCGGATTGCAGCTACATACCCACCAGGACCACTGCCTATTACGATTACATCAAACGAATTCGCCATAAAAACTGATTTTCTTAATACTAATTTGGAGTGGGCAAATTTACTACAAAAACCGAAAGGTGGAGGACAATTTATGGGTTCAATGGGCAGTATTTACAAAAGTATTTTGCCATCCTCCCAAGTCTAAGGCTCAATTGCAGAGCAAATGGGAGATTTTACCCAGAAAGCATTTAGGGTACCCCTTAACCGAGGCAAAAGAGGGGATTTTTGCCGTACTTTGCATTTCCACAGGAATTATGGGACCAATCAGTGCTGTTTTAATCACTCGAAATGAAGCTGCCAATCTGGAAGCCACCCTTCGTGCATTGACTTGGTGCGATGAAATTGTGATTGTGGATTCAGGGAGTACCGATACTACTCCTACTATTGCAAAATCATTTGGCGCCAAGTTTATTGTTTGTGATTTTCAGGGTTTTGGGCCTCAAAAAAGATTCGCAGTAGCTCAAGCCAAGAATGACTGGGTCTTGTGTCTGGATGCGGATGAGGTACTCAGCCCTGAATTACAAGTTGAGATCCAACAAATCATGCCTTCTCCGACTATTCAGGGATATTTCCTCTCGCGTCAATTGGTATTTCTCAATAAGCCTTTTCGGTACGGGAGAGAAAGTAAGGAATATCACCTTCGTTTGTTTAACCGAAAGTATGGGAATTTTAACGAAGCGATGGTGCATGAAAAAGTTGAACTCAAAGGGGAATCTCGGAGACTCAAATCAGTCCTCTTGCATTACAGTTATCCCAACACCACCCTCTATTTCGATAAATTTAATGAGTACACCGACCGTGCTTCTGAAGTTCTATTTCAAAGAGGAAAATCCCGTAATCCCTGGCTCAATCTAATCAGTTTACCTTTTAATTTTTTGTATCGCTTACTCATTCATGGAAATGTACTAAATGGCTATCCTGGTTGGATTTGGTCTTTATATTCTGCTTTTTATCCTGTGGTGAAATATACGAAGGTTTGGGAGCGAAAAAAAAGAGGTTAGTTATTAGTGGTTAATGGTTAGTGGGTAGGGTGGAGCGGTTTGTGAGAAAGGAGGGTTTCGTGAATAGCGGGTTTGTTGGATTTGTTTTTTGGGGGGGAGTAATAACCCCTCATAACCCGATTTAGGTTTTTTTCTCATTTAAACTCTGAAGTTTTTTGGGGAGGTTTTTCGAGGTCAATTTTCTTTTTCATCCTGTCAACTTTGCGCGTTTTTTCTCAAGCTTGATACAATTAATTGGATAGAATTATTCTAATGAAAGTTTTCCTAAAGAATTCCTGCTCTCTTTGGAGATTAACTCTTTAATAGGAAGATGGCCAAGATTACCCCCTTTCTCTAGTAAAGGCTGCGCAGATGCCAAGTACATTATTCAAGATAAACGAAGAAACTTCATCTACCTTTTTAATAAACCCTTATACCAAATGAAAAATTGAATAAAAGAACCCTCACAACAATATCCCATCCTGCATAGCCAGATACACATTTCCCCAGGCAAGCAGGCAATTGATCAGTTGAATCATTAGAAACCATCGATATTTCAAGGCATTGAGTATGCCATAGAAAATCATTCCCATACAGAGTAGAAATACCCCCAAGGGAATCCATCCGGCCAATTGTCCAATGCTGCGATGCAGGAAAATTAAGATTCCGATAAATTGCAGTGGAAGCAGCAATAGGCTAATTCCCAACAGGAAGATTCCTGTTTTCTGAAATAAGTCTAGTGATTTCATTGGGCTGGAACGGAAGCTCCTCCTCCATCATATTGGAGTTTATAACGCAAGGAAGGTGAGGCAATGAATTCGCCCAAGCCCAGATTTGTCCAAATTGCATCAATATGGGCAATGGTCTTATCATCCGAAATAAGAATATTCGGCCAATCTCTTTGAAACCCATCCAGCTCCTTGGTTTTGCGTGTGCCATCCAGAATGAGTTTTCCAAATTCTGCCCCACAGTCCTCACTGGAAATCACCAGATGATCCCGCTTCACATCGGTATTGTTGGAAAATCTCCAGAGAGCATCCCCAACTCTGCTGATGTCAATCAAGTCGTCCAAGAAAATTAAGACTTTCACAGAGGCAAATTCAGGAAGTTGACAGAGCGATTTGGCTACTTCTTTTACCTGACCTTTTTTAGTTTTTTTGAGGCTTATAAAAGCCAAGTGAATTCCCAGTTTAAGGAGAGAATCATTGACAGAATGTATTTCAGGGAAGGATGCTTTTGCTATAGTTTCCAAATCTTGGATCTTAGATGTCTGGCTTGGCACAAGCCTCAATTCTTCTGGAAACTTGCGAGTTGCATCTACTCCGAGTTTTCCACCAAAAGCCATTTTAGAACAAGAATGATCTAATACATCTGTGGGCCCCTGACCCACAATTAAATCTTGCTCTGGGTCAAAATTGGCACTGACATATTGTGCCAAGGCTACTTGATCTCGAATGTTCACATGTTGATCTACAACGACCATCATTTTGGTGAACATCATTTGACCGGCACCCCATAAGGAGTTCATTACTTTGAGAGCCTGCCCTGGATAGGTTTTGTCAATTTGAATGATGGCGAGGTTATGAAATACCCCCTCAATCGGAAGTTCCATGTCCATAATTTCGGGTACCATAGTCATTTTGATGGGTGCCAGAAATATTCTTTCAGTAGCCTTTCCAATCCAGGCATCTTCTTGCGGAGGAATACCCACGATGGTGCTTGGGTACACCGCATTTTTACGATGGGTAATGCAGGTGATGTGAAATCTTGGATACCAATCGGGTAGAGAATAATATCCGGTATGGTCTCCGAAAGGTCCTTCCCAGATGAAGTCTTCAGAGGGATCTACATATCCTTCGATGATGATATCGGCATCTGCAGGTACCTGCACATCTTGAGTAAGACATTGTACGAGTTCCACTTTTTTCTTACGAATAAAACCTGCGAGCATGTACTCATCAATTCCATCGGGTAGGGGAGCGGTTGCGGCGTAGGTATAGACCGGATCTCCCCCTAAAGCCACAGCAACCGGCATTTTTTGCCCCAATTTTTTATACTCTTCAAAATGCCGGGCAGAAACTTTATGTCTATGCCAATGCAAGGCTGTAAGGGTTTTATCGAATACTTGCATCCGATACATGCCTACATTCCGAATACCGGTAATGGGATCTTTAGTGTGAATAACAGGGAGAGTAACAAATGGCCCTCCGTCTTCAGGCCAACATTTCATGACCGGTATCATACTCATATCGGGTTGCATGTGCACTACCTGCTGGCATTCCCCTTTTCCTGAAACAACTTTAGGCATCCAAGAGGCTATCTTTCCTAAACGAGGCAGCATCTTGAGTTTGTCCATAATGCTTTCCTTAGGAGAAGTCATTTCTTTAAAGAGGGATTCAATGTCCCGGCTGATATCATCCATGTCTGCTACTCCCAATGCCATACACATCCTTTTGTAAGAGCCCATAGAGTTGATGAGCAAAGGAAAGGGTGTACCGGTATTTTCAAACAACAAAGCGGGTCCATCTTGCTTGGAAATCCTATCGGTAATTTCTGTGATTTCTAATTCAGGATCAACGAATTCTTTGATACGAACCAGTTCACCGGCAGCCTCAAGAGCTGCTATAAATTCTTGTAAATTTTTATACGCCATAATTCAGATTAAGAAAGAAACAACCAATCAATGGTTTTATACAAAATACCAAACACAAACATTGCAATAGCCAGTCGGTTGGTTCGCTTCATCAACAAGATATTGAACCGAGTCGTTTCACTGATAGGTTTTGGTTTATTTTCCATAAGTACAAAGGTAAGAAGAGGATTTTAGCTGAAGGGAGGAATTTAGTTTAAGTGTAGGGAGTGTAGAAAGACATTCAATTCTTCGAACAGTTTTCCTTAGATTTGTTCTCAATATGTGGGAAGAAAAGTTCATAGAGCCTGAGGAAAAGCCAGAAGCAGACTATCGCCCTTTGGCTGAGGTTTTGCTTCAAGCAGGCTTGGTGGCACCTGGCTTGGATCAGACAATTTATGGTTCTCTATCTGAAGAGGAGATGGAGGATATTTTAACTCTGCTGTCATCACGGATGTGGTTTTAGTTTTTCGGAAGCGCTCAAGGAAATTTGCTGATATTTTTCGGGATTTGGAGTTCGCGCGGCTTGCCAAACGGATTTGGTGATATCCAGAATACTGGTGGGATTATCTTGGAATTCCTTCGATACCAGGGTATCTTCATATTGTAATTCAGTTATGCCGATGGAATGTTCTAAGGCAATTGGCCGAATGTTTTGAATATATGAAATCAAAGCAGAATCAGAGCATGTTTGAGTAAGGGGAATAGGGTTGTTCAGGCTTTTACCTCCCGGAGTTAAGAATATCATGTGTCCCTGTTTAGTTGTTGAAAAATAAGACAGGGCAGCATCGGACAAAATAACTGTTGGAAAAAATATTTCACTGAATGATTTCGAAATATCTTTTGAATGGATTTCAGGCTTAAGTGCTTCAGGGAAATTACAAGCAGCATGTACAACTAAATCTATGTGGTGAAATTTTTCCACGGCAGATTCAATAATGAGAGCTCCATCTTTATCGGATTGAATATCTTTGAGAATAGGCAGGTATCCGGATCTGAAGCTGGGTATTTCACCAGTACCGGGGGGGCCTAAGGCCACCACTTTAAAGCGGGCTTGCATGAATAACTCGCATACTGCCTTACCTATTCCTTTCCATGCACCTGAAACGATGACTACCGGATCTGTTTTCACAAACTTTCAATTTTTATTGAAAATAACAGGGGGCATTTCAGGAAAGTTCAAAACTTGTCGAATAGAAATAAAAAAAGCCCCATTGGGTGGGGCCTTTGATTTAATTACATCGTGACTCAAACAGATTGTACTTCTTTAACTTCCGGCACCATTCGAGTGAGTAATCCTTGAATCCCTGCTTTAAGGGTGGCGGTAGAGGAAGGGCAACCTGAACAGGCTCCCATCATTTTAAGTTTGACGATTCCCTCATCGAAACCCTCAAATACAATATCGCCCCCATCCATAGCCACGGCTGGACGCACATTTTCGTCTATTAGTTGTTTTATTTTCCTGACCACATCTGAATCATCTGCAGAGGCTGTATTTCCTCCTGAGGAAATTTTTTCCACCACAGCTTGACCAGACTCAATAAAAGCTCGAATTGCATCTTTAATCACCGGAATGAGTTCTTCCCACTTGAACTCATCTTCCTTGGTAACCGTAATGAAATTTCTTCCAATGAACACTGATTTGACGAATCTAAATTGGAATAATTTTTTGGCCATCAATGAATTGTCAGCTGTTGAACTATCTGGAAAATCCGCTGTTCCATCGGGAATAAATGTCCTGTCTGAGATAAATTTCAGGGTAGCTGGATTTGGGGTGATTTCTGTATAGAGTTGCATTATTTTTATTCAGTTTAAATTGAAACAAAGGTACGCTAATAACGAGATTTTTTTTCGAAAGATTCCGGATTTTTATGGGCGAAATTGAAAAAATGCTTCAAAAATGCAGTACTATTTTTTGGAAACGCGGTTTTTGGTTATATTTGTGCAAACACGAGAAGATTAAATTGGAAAACTACAACAGAGATCGCGAAGAGGTTTACACAAAAAAAATCCGCGCGGGAAAGAGAACCTACTTTTTCGACATTCGTTCGACACGGGGAAATGATTACTACATCACCATCACTGAGAGCAAGCGTCGTCAGTTTCCAGGTGAAGGAAAGGAGTATGAAAAGCACAAGATTTTCTTGTACAAAGAAGATTTTAATAAGTTTCTGGCAACCCTTAACGACACCATCAGTCAGGTCAAGGAAGAATTGATGCCGGATTATAACTACGAAGAGTTTGATAATCGGGATAGAGGAGGAGAAGATACTCCTGCTGCTACCTCTGAATGGCCTGAGTAGAATTATTTTTACTTAGAATGAAAAAGTTGGTACAAGCTTAACTCATTCTGAGTGAGACTATTTAAATTGATATCGAATCCAATTAAGGATTTGATCGGGATTATTTACCTTAATATTTTTATCCTCAATATATATGGAAGTTCTGGGTATTGAAAAGAATTTTCTGGCTTTGGAAGAATCTTTTTCCAATTACAAGCAGTCACCAATAGTTATTCAATCTTTGCCTTACGAGCACACATCTTCCTATCGTAAAGGTTCTGCTCATGGACCAGAGGCTTTTTTGTCGGCCTCTCATTTTGTGGAATTTTATGATGAGGAGTTAGATCAAGAAACTGTTTATGATATTGGCGGTATTGCCACCTTGCCCATATTAGATTTTCAGGGCAGTGTAGATGCCGAGGCCATGGATAAAATTACAGCCTCTACCCAAGCCTTATTGTCAGATGGGAAATTTGTTGTTTCCATAGGGGCAGAGCATACCGTTACTTTTGGAATTGTCCGGGCTTTCGTAGAGAAGTTTGGCATTGATTTTTCCATTCTTCAAATTGATGCACATTCAGATCTTCGTGCAGCCTACCACGGAAATCCATTTTCTCATGCCTCAGTAATGGCGCGCTGTCTGGAACTTGGTTTGAATATTACCCAGGTCGGAATTAGAGCTCAGTGTATCGAAGAAAGCAAAGTGTGTAAGGAAAATCCGCTCGTTACCACCATTTATGCGCATGAGCTAGATTCTGAAGGAGATTGGTTGAAGACCGTAATGAAATCCTTAAAAGATAATGTGTACATCACCGTAGATGCAGATGGTTTTGATCCTTCCGTTATGCCCTCTGTCGGTACCGCTGAGCCCAATGGATTGAACTGGCAACAAGCGGTTAAATTGCTCAGGAAAGTTGGGTCGAAAAGAAAAGTACTCGGCTTTGATATTGTGGAATTTATGCCAAGAGAATCTGATACATTAACAGAATATAATTGTGCCAAGTTGGCTTATAAAATGATGGGATACAGTTTTCGTTCCTAATGTCCATCATTCGAATTTTATTTATTGGGGATATTGTGGGAGATCCTGCCGTTTCCTTATTGGAGGAGCTACTTCCACAATTTAAGCAGGATAATCAGGTAACCTACTGTGTAGCCAATGGGGAGAATGCTTATGCTGGAAGAGGAATCTCAGAATCTCAAGCAAAAAGATTATTTGATGCAGGGGTCAATGTATTGACGGGCGGCGATCATTCTTTCGATCGAAGTCACGATTATGCCTACATGCGGAAAGAACCTCGTTTACTGAGGCCATTGAATTATCCCAAAGGAGTACCCGGAAATGGTATGGGAGTATATGAAGTTGCTCCTGGAATGTTATTGGGTGTGTTAAATCTGAGAGGTCTATCTTTTTTTCAAAATCCAATTGATTGCCCTTTTCGAATGGCCGATTGGGCAATAGGCAGGTTACGAGAGGAAACGAATTTGATTCTGGTTGATTTTCATGCTGAAGCCAGTGCCGAAAAGAAAGCAATGGGTTGGTATTTAGATGGAAGAGTTTCTGCCATGGTGGGTACACATACACATGTGCAGACCGCCGATGAGGAAATCTTACCACAAGGTACTGGCTATATAACGGATGTAGGCTTTACAGGTCCGCATCAATCTGTTATTGGCATGGATATACAGCAGGCGCTGAATCGCATCACCCTGCAGATTCCCCAAAAGTACATTATGGCAGAAAAGGGGTATCGACTTAATGCAGTGTTACTCGAATTGGATACCGATTCTGGATTTTGTGTCAAAATAAACCGGGTTTGCACTAAGCTGGGGCTTGCATCAAGCTAAGGCTTGCCGCAAGCGAAAATAAATTTTACCCCAATTCCACGAATAATTGCTGCCTTAATTGGAATTGCCGTCTCACATGTGGAAATTTGCACCCTGATATAAATAAACGATGGGATTTAAATGTGGAATTGTCGGATTGCCCAATGTAGGAAAATCCACTTTGTTTAATGCTTTATCCAGTGCGAAAGCTGAGGCTGCAAATTATCCGTTTTGTACAATTGAGCCCAATCTTGGGGTAATCATTGTGCCGGATCCTCGATTGGATAAACTGGCAGAATTGGTCAAACCCCAACAGGTACAACCCACGGTGGTCCAAATTGTGGACATCGCAGGACTTGTGCGCGGTGCAAGTAAAGGGGAAGGCTTAGGGAATCAGTTTCTGGCCAACATTCGGGAATGCGAAGCAATTATACATGTCTTGCGTTGCTTCGAAGACCCAAACATTATCCATGTGGAGAATCAGGTAGACCCTGTTCGGGATAAAGAAATCATCGATACAGAATTGCAATTGAAAGACTTGGAAACAGTCGAGAAAAGGCTACAAAAAGCACAAAAGGCATTAAAAGGAGGAAGTAAAGACGCTCAGCGTGAATATTCATTGTTACAAGAATATGAGCAAATTCTTCAAGATGGTAAGTCTGCCAGAACATTAGAACTGAACGAAGATGACCAAAAAATCGCTGCCGATTTTGGTTTGCTCACCTCTAAACCTGTTGTGTATGTCTGCAATGTAGATGAAGGTAGTTTGCCAGATGGCAATGCATTGGTAGAAAAAGTTCGCATCGCGGTCAAAGATGAGCAGGCAGAAGTTATTGTTATTTCTGCTGCCATTGAATCTCAGATTGCTATTTTAGATACGATTGAAGAAAGAAATGAATTTTTGGAAGCTTTAGGGCTTTCTGAACCCGGTATGCATAAACTAATCCGCGCTGCTTATGAACTCTTGAGGTTGGAAACTTACTTCACTGCAGGGGTTAAGGAAGTGCGTGCATGGACAATTTATAAAGGGACCAAAGCGCCTCAAGCTGCTGGTGTTATTCACACTGATTTTGAAAAAGGGTTTATCCGTGCTGAGGTTATTAAATATAACGATTATCTTCAGTTAGGTTCTGAAGCAGCGGTTAAAGAAGCAGGTAAATTGGCTGTGCAGGGTAAGGAATATGTGGTGGAAGATGGAGATATCCTTCATTTTAGGTTTAATGTATAAGGCTTTGTCCTATTTGTTTAATCCTTTGCCTTTGTAAATGATTGATCTCCTATTATTGAGAAAAACCTATTTTTAAAAGCATGAGACTCGCCTAAACAATTAATTCTACAAAATAATTCCAGAATAAATGTTTAATTTTGGCCTAATAATACTCTCAACAAGTATTTGCTTTTTTAAACGATAGAGATTTTTTTAATGAAGGTACGATTTCATTTCAGAAGAACAGGAAAAGGTAATGCTGTACCTGTTTACCACCAAAATCTGGTTGCGGATTTGATTCGCAGTTGGATCAAGTTAGCTTTTGCTACTGAGGCAGAAACTCAATTTGACCTCTACACCTTTTCGTCTTTAAAAGGCCTAAACAAGGTAGAAGGGAATTTATTGTTTTTCCATTCTCAGCAGGTGCACATCATGTTATCAAGCCCCTATGAGGCTTGGTTGATTCGACTGGCTGACTTTATTATGACGCAAGGTCCCTTTCAGATTCATGAAATGACGCTAACCCCTGAGTCTTACGAATCTGCAGCTTCTACCACTTTTGGTTGGGAGTCCAAATTTGTTTCCATGTCGCCCATGATTCTGTTCGATCCATTAAGCAAAACAGATGGGCCTTCAGATATTATCAATCCTTACTCAAATGATTTTTCTGATTTGCTTTATGATTCCATGTTGGATAAAATGGAATCTTATCGCTTAGGGAATTTTTCCATTGAAGAATACAGTAAATTTCAAGTAGTTCCGGATTCTGAATATATCCGAAAGTTGAAAGAAACGAAGAAGAAATTTGGTAGACCCCTTGAGGTGCAAAATCGAAAAGTTAAAGCCTATTTGTTCCCTTTCACCTTGTTTGCTCATCCGGATGTACAAAGTTTTATATACTCAGCTGGAATAGGAAGTTTAGGATCTGAAGGTTTTGGATGTGTGGATTTAGTTGTACCCGGTAAAAAGATTTAATTTTATATGGCTGATATTACAGTTTCTGAACTAAAGAAAAAAATGGATGAGGGTGAGCCTTTCATTCTGATTGATGTGCGTGAGCCCCATGAGTTTGAATTGTCCAATTTAGGGGGGAGATTGATTCCTTTAGGAACACTGCCTTCCTCTTTAGAGGATTTTGCAGAATTTAAAGAAGAAGAGATCATCATTCATTGCAAGTCTGGTGGAAGGAGTGGGCAGGCAGCAGCATATATGCGTCAGCAGGGTTTTAAAAATGTTAGAAACCTGTTGGGGGGAATTCTCGACTGGAAAAACAAAATTGATTCTTCCCTTCCGGTATAACAAACTAAAATTCTCCAGGTTTAAGGTTTTACTGGGGCTATTTCTGCTGGGGCTAATCCCAGGTGTGTTACTTTTTGTCTACCCTCTGAATTCAAAGACGCAGGAAGTTAAACTCTCCCAGAAATTGTCCGTTGCAACTGCAACAGAAATTTTGCCCCTAAATTGGGCAGGTGTTGGTTTTCGATTCCTAGCGGTTTTGCCTATTGTTGGCAAGGATTCTATAAAACCGGGATATTTTGAAATTCCACCGAATAGTTCTTTATTCACTTGGTATAGAAGAATAGCTGGAAACCATCAGACCCCTTTGCGAATTCGGCAACCTTCTTTCAGAACTCTTCAGGGATTGTTGGATTTTTGGGACAAAAAGTTGCTGATATCTTCACAGGATTTACTGACCTACTGGCAAACGGCCGATCAAATCAAGCAGCTCGGCTTCTCTCAGGAAAATTTTCCTTGTATGGCTTTGCCTGAAACTTATGAAGTTTATTGGACGATAGATGCAGAAGGACTGACTCAAAAAATGCTCAAATCTTATTCCTCTTTTTGGAATGAGGAGAAGCGAAACCAAGCAGCAGAATTAGGTTTAGACTTATATCAAGTATGTGTTTTGGCTTCAATTGTGCAGGAGGAATCCAATAGGGCAGAGGAGCAAAGAAAGATTGCTACCGTATATTTAAATCGACTAAAAAAAGATATGCGATTGCAGGCAGATCCAACAGTGAAATTTGCCTTACAAGATTTTACCCTTCAACGCATTTTGTTTGAGCATTTGAAGTTTGATTCTCCTTGGAATACTTATCTGTATTCTGGATTACCTCCAGGACCAATCAATATTCCCGAGAAACAATCAATCCTTGCTGTACTGGATTCTGAACCTAATCCTTATTTGTATTTTTGTGCTAAATCAGATTTCTCCGGAATGCATAATTTTACAGAATCTTATGCAGAGCACCTTCAAAATGCTCGGGAATATCAAAAGGCATTAACAACATTGACTCAAACTCAACACCCTTGATACGCGAACATTCCATAGAACTCAGAGTGAGATATGCAGAAACAGACCAAATGAAGTATGTCTATTATGGTCATTATGCTCAATACTTTGAAATGGGTAGAACTGACTTGATTCGCTCTTTGGGAATTACTTATCGTGAAATGGAGGAAGACTGGGGAGTAATGCTTCCTGTACGCGCATTACAAATTCAATATAAACGCCCGGCAAAATATGATGACTTACTAAGAGTGGTTTCCAGAATTGAAGATGAGCCGAAAGCTTCCATTCGAATCCATCATGAAGTATATCGAAAGGAAGGAGGAAGCGAAGTCTTGTTAGTGAACGGAATGGTAGAGTTGGTATTTGTAGATAAGGATACTATGCGACCCATTCGTGCTCCTCATCAATTCATAACTGCATTAATGTCAGGTCTATGAGCATGATTAACAAATGGGTAAAGTTACCCATCGTTCAGGGGATTAAATTTAAGCTAAAGAAAGTTCAATTACCTGGTTCAGATAATCAGGTCAGTGTATGGGATACCGGATTGTTTTTGATTCGTGAAATTATGAACCCGAGTTTTAATGTGCGAGCGGGTGCTATGGCCTTCAATTTTTTCTTCGCTCTCTTTCCCGGATTAATTTTTTTAATCACCCTGTTACCAATTATTCCTGTTTCAAATTTAAAAGAAGAATTATTAATCTATCTCTATACCTATTTGCCGAAAGAGTCTTATGCGATGATTGTTGAAACAATAGAAGATACTTTTACCCGCAATAATAATTCGATTATTTCTCTTTCTGTTTTTCTTGTTTTATACAGTACAACAAGAGGGGTGTCCGTTATGATGCTTGCATTTGATCGGGATTTGCCGGGATTTAACCATCGTTCTTTTATCAGCACTCAAGTTTTGTCTTTAGGCTTGGTCGTGCTTCTTTCCTTATTCTTTCTGATTGCTTTGAGTATTACCATTTTTGCTGAAATATGGGTTGGATACTTGCCTTTAGAAAAGCTAGATTTCCCGAATCTAAGCATTTGGGCAATACGATTATTGGATGTTTTTATGACTCTGTCAATGCTACTAATTGCATTTGGCATCATTTATAAATTTGTTCCTTGTAAAAAACAAAAATTTAAATTTTGGAGTGCCGGAGCATTTGCGGGGTCCATTATGGCCATGTTGGCTACTTTGGCTTTTGGTATTTTTGTTGCAAATTTTAGTGATTACAATAAAATCTATGGGTCTATTTCCGCTATCATTATGCTCATGGTTTGGATGTATTGGATTTCCATGGTAATTTTAATAGGATTTGAGCTGAATTTAGCCATTGAAAGAGCTTCTCAAAAAGGCTTGAGTAAATTGGAAGTGAGTTTTCAAGCTGGGTCATTATTAAAAAGGAAAACTTTTTATAATCAAGATAAACAGAACGAATGAATTGGATTGTAACAGGTGCCTCCAGAGGCTTAGGTAAAGCAATCGCATTGGCAGCAATGGAAGCAGGGCATTCGGTTGCTGCAGGGGTGCGACAACTTACCGATGCCGATGACCTAAAGCAACAGTTTGGAAACTTATGCCTGCCATTATTAATGGATATGACTAAGCCGGAAACTTTAACTGAGGCTTATCATTCAGTGCTCTCACATTGGGGAAGTGTGGATGTGTTGATTAATAACGCCGGCTATGGTTTGTGGGGAATGATGGAAGAATTGAAGATGGAGCAAATCCGTCATCAAATGGAGGTTAACTTTTTTGGGCTAGTGGAAATGACTCGTCTGGTAGTGCCTAGTATGCGCATTCAGAAATCTGGATTGATTGTGAATGTAACTTCCTTGGCTGGCTTAAGAGGTATGCAAGGATTAAGCGCTTATAATGCTTCGAAATTTGCAGTTGAGGGATTTACAGAAGCTCTTGCTCAAGAAATGATTCATTTCGGAGTAAGAGTATGTGCAGTAGAACCTGGCCCTTATCGTACAGACTGGGCGGGAAATTCTTTGGTCAAAACGAATGAATTAGTGAATTTACAAGCAGAAAGTCCTTACTTTGAACTCAATCAAATTGCTGCTAAAAGGATTTCGCTTTCTGATGGAAAACAGCCAGGTGACCCGAAGCAAATTGCCCAGGTTCTGGTCTTAGCAGCCAGTGCCCCGGAAGTACCTCTTCATATGTTGTTTGGAGATGTTTGTATTGAAGGATGGGAGCAACGAAAATCGCGTTTTGCCGATCCTAAGTTTATGTCTTATTATCCACACGATAAATTTACCCTCTAATGAGTACTGTATTAAATACCCTTATCCAAAGATTTTGCCAGGAAAGCAAAATCGAAATGCCGAATATTGAGGCTTTGGAAGAAACCTTCAAAAATCAATTGAACTTTCGCGAGAAATGGAAAAATTTTGAAGCGTGGTTTGAGCAACATCCTGCTTTAGAATCTTTAGAGCCTTATGGTTTTGATTTATTGCTCGCTCATTATATTGGTTCTGAGAATAGCAATCTTCCTGAGGATTATTTTGATTCGGAAGAATGGGCTGATATTGAGGACGAGATGGGAGACCGGGGAAGTGAATGGTTAAACCTTCTGGTGTATCTCGAAGATTGTAAGATGAATGAAATTGAACCTGAATTGGATGATTTTCTTCACGATTTCCTTCTGGTTGAGGAAGATGAATTTCAAGATGAGCACGAATTGTATGAACCTCTGATAGTTCTACAGGGGTCAATTGGAGAAGATGCTGATACACTGATAAATGCCTGCCGTGCTGTAGATGCTAATGAATTAGGCCCTTTGTTAACCGTATTGATTTTATTCTTTAATGGAGAACAAGGTGTCCCGAAATTGCTTAATCCATTAGAAGCCGGATTGTTGGCAGCTAGTCAGCTTGCTCAGGATAAGGGATTGTAATTGAAAATCCTTAATTGGATAGGCAAGATCCGAATTGTCAGAATCTTTGAGTAGGATACTTTGAGATTACTCAGAATGTATTGGTAAAAACCCGGGTTTACCCTAAACTGAGGTTTACCCTAAACTGAGGTTTACCCTAAACTGGGGTTAGATATTCTAGCGATTTTTAAAATTGGCATACAAATTATTGCGTGATTTTTATCGGTTTATTCCAAAGGAGATTCTGGTAATTCATTCTTTAGGATGGCTGCTGGTAAAATCGCCAAAAGCATTCCAACTAATAGGAACCCCATAAAAGTAAAAACTGAGGTCATTAAGGGATTGGTAAAGATATGGGCCATTTTCATTCCCATTTCAATTTCAGCAGAAGAGTTGCCATTGGCCTCCATTTGAGATTCTGTTTCATCCAAAATTTCTTGCATGATTTCGGGATTGATGTAATTCAGGTGAATTGCCATATAAGTACTGGCCAAAATTCCAGCCGTAAGGGCAATGAATAGGCCCTTTTTCCATGCTAAACCGAAAGAGATGAATCCATTCATTTCAGAATCTCTCATTTCTTTAACCCCCAAAAACTGAGCACCCAGTAAGATTAGGTATCCAACCATGCCTAATCCTTGAGATTTTTCCATTCCCAATAAATAAAGTGCGAGGGTGAAGAGGATATAAGCAAGTCCTGCAGTAAGGCCGTATTTGATTGTCGCGTTCATAATCTGATATTTGCCTCAATATTACAATATTTTGAGAATATTTATAGGCTGCTGCACCCTATAAACAACAAAAGCCACTCAGGTGGCTTTTGTTTGAGAAAAGAGTAAAGGATTACTTTTTAAGGCCGAGTTCTCTAAGTCGTTCATCCAAGAAATCCCCAGCTGTGGTATCTGTGTATCTCTTTGGATTGTCTTCGCTCACACAGTTTTCCAAGCAGGTCAAATCCATTTCTGCTCTGGGGTGCATGAAGAAAGGAATGGAATATCGGCTAGTATGCATGAGTTCCCTAGGAGGGTTAACCACACGATGAATAGTAGATTTTAGCTTATGATTGCTTAAACGATCTAACATGTCGCCTACATTCACCACAATTTGATCTGGTAATGCTGTGATGGATATCCATTTCCCATCCCTCCTGAGTACCTGCAATCCATCTGCACTGGCCCCCATCAAGAGTGTAATCAGATTAATGTCTCCATGCTCTGCAGCGCGAACTGCATCGGTAGGCACTGCTTCCGGATCTTCAATCGGGAAATAATGTATGGCTCGCAAAATACTATTGCCATTGTATACCTTATCTTCAAAATAAGTCTCCTCGAGCTCCAAATAAAGCGCAATTGCCCGCAACATGTGTTTGCCACATGCTTCTAATTTTTGATATATTTTATTCCCAATTTCCTTTAATTCAGGTACTTCATTGACCCAAACATTCGGCGGGTAAATCGAATAATCCGGATCCTCGAGTGAGAGTTCTTGTCCTACATGGTAAAATTCTTTCAAATCCCCCGTGTTGTGGCCTTTGGCATGTTCTTTTCCTTTTCCTGTGTATCCTCTTTGGCCAGCTAGCCCATCAATGTCATATTTGTTTTTAACCTCATCGGGTAAAGCGAAAAACTTTTTGATTATACTATAAAGTTTTTCGGATTCAGAATCGGTAAGCCCATGATTTCTAATGGCAATGAACCCAATTTCGTTGTAGGCATTGCCTAAAGCTTCGACAAAATTTTTCTTTAAATTCGGGTCGTCAGAAAGGAAATCATTCAAGTCTAGGCTGGGGATTTTTTCGTATAACATAGGAAATGCGCTAAGATTTTCGAAATTATGGGGCAAATATACTAGTAAAAAAAATAGTCTTTGGAATAGGATTTCCAAAGACTATTCTTTTTGTTCGACTTTTTTACAAATTTCCTCTTTTCTCCTGCTCTAATTCAATCGACTCAAATAAAGCTTTGAAGTTTCCTTTCCCAAACGAGGTAGCGCCTTTGCGTTGAATGATTTCAAAGAATAGGGTAGGCCGATCTTCTACTGGCTTGGTAAATATTTGAAGTAAATATCCCTCATCGTCCCGATCGACAAGTATACCTAGGCTTTTTAATACTTTTACCTCTTCTTCTATACTCCCAACACGATCTAAAAGAGTTTCATAGTAGGTATCCGGAACACGAAGAAAATCTATTCCCCTATGACTCAATTCTGAAACCGTATGAATGATGTCATTCGTGGCAACCGCTATATGCTGTACCCCTGGGCCTTGATAAAAATCTATATATTCTTCAATTTGAGATTTTTTCTTTCCTTCAGCAGGCTCATTGATGGGGAATTTAACATATCCGTTTCCATTACTCATTACCTTACTCATCAAGGCTGAATATTCTGTCGAAATGTCTTTGTCGTCAAATGAGATAATTTGCTTGAATCCCATCACATCCCGGTAATAATCAGTCCATGTGTTCATTTCTCCCCAACCCACATTCCCCACGCAATGATCTACATAGAGTAACCCAGTTTGAGAAGGGTGAAATCCCGAATCCCAAGGCTCATATCCAGGTAGGAATGCACCTTTATAATTGTGTCTTTCAACGAAAAGATGAACTGTATCTCCGTAAGTGTGAATTCCTGAAATCACCACTTCTCCATGCTCATCACTCGTCCGCGTAGGTTTCAGGTAGGCTTTTCCTCCGCGTTTTGTCGTTTCTTCAAATGCCTGAGTTGCATTATCTACCCAAAGCGCCAGTGATTTGACTCCATCCCCATGTTTACGCATGTGGTCATTGATGGGATGATCTGGGCGTAATGGGGTAGTCAATACAAGTGTGATTTTTCCTTGCCGAATGACATAGGAGGATTTATCTCTTACTCCAGTTTCAGGACCAGCATAGGCTAAATCCTGGAAACCAAAAGCGCTTTTATAGAAATAAGCGGCTTGTTTGGCATTTCCTACATAGAGTTCAATATGGTCGGTGCCTTTGAGGGGCAGAAAATCAGCCTGAACTGGGGCTGTCGTTTGAGGATTTATTGTGCTTTCCATAATCAATTCAAAATTAACTATTTTTACCCTAACCAAGATTTATGATATTCTGCATCTTCGATTCCAAGCGCATCTTTTGTAATCATCATCGGACGAAATGGGTCGACCATCACTGCTAATTCTTTCGTTTCTTTTGCCCCAATGCTTTTTTCTACAGTGCCTGGATGAGGTCCGTGCGGAATGCCTCCAGGATGCAAGGTGATTTGCCCTTGTTTGACATTTTTTCGACTCATAAAGTCTCCATCCACATAGTATAAAATCTCATCCGAGTCCACATTGCTATGATGGTATGGAGCAGGAATGGCCAACGGATGATAGTCGAATAAGCGAGGTACAAAAGAACATACCACAAAGTTATGTGCTTCAAAAGTTTGATGCACTGGAGGGGGCTGGTGCACCCTGCCTGTTATTGGCTCGAATTCATGAATGGAAAATGCCCAAGGGTAAAAGTTTCCATCCCAACCTATGACATCAAAAGGATGGGTTTGATACACATAAGGGAAAATCATTCCCTGCTTTTTGATGAAAATCGGGAACTCCCCCTTTTCGTCAAACGACTCTAAGTCAACAGGCTTGCGGATATCTCTTTCGCAATAGGGTGAATGTTCCAGTAATTGCCCATGTTCATTACGATACCTTTTCGGAGTAACGATGGGCGTATGAGATTCAATAATAAAATGCCGGTTCTCGGCAGAATCAAATTCTAATTGATAGATAATACCTCTGGGGATGATGAGATAATCGCCATATCCAAATTTAATTTTTCCATAGGCGGTTTTTAGAGTACCACTGCCTTGATGAATAAATATCATTTCATCAGAATCCCCATTTTTATAGTAATAATCCATAGACTGAGTAGGGGCAGCTAAGGCTATTTGCAGGTCGGAGTTAGTCAACATGATTCTCCGGCTTTTGATATAATCTTTTTCAGCAGGTACCATGAATCCTTGAAAACTGTGATGCTTGAGGTTCTTGGCAATCGCAATCGCAGGACTCACATCCCAGGGTTCTCCGACGGATTTTACAAGGGTAGGAGGATGAATATGGTATAGCAGGGAATACACATTTGAAAAGCCTTCCGTACTGACTAACTCCTCGGCATATAAATTGCCATTGGGTTGACGAAAGACGATATGTCTTTTGTTTGGGAATTTTCCGAGCGAATAATATTGAGGCATATTCTATTGGCTAAATGAATTTCAAAGTTACGGTTTGAATGGAAAGAAAAAACTGATAAAAATCATACTCCTTCAGCTTGGTGCAAGCTCAGTTTAGGGTAAACTCAGCTTGGTGCAAGCTGAAATAATAAAATATTGATTGTCAATTTAATAAGTTTCGATAGTTCGGTGGACTCTGTTTTGTGAGCTTCAAATCCTGCAAGGTTGAGCTCTTAGCATTGATGGTCAGCATGTAGAATTTGCGCGTGCCAAAGGGCGTCCAGCTGAATGAAGCCTCCCAACAATGCAAATCTCGAATAATGTTGAATTGCGTAATCGTCACATCTTTCGCTACAAAATCATACCCACTGCTGACACGCACTTTCCATTTCTCAGTCAAATTTAAATCTCCACTCAGTTGCACCGATTGGTTCACCGTAGCTTTCTCCGAAATCCTAGGACGGTTGTACAATAAGTTATAACTCAAATTCACGGACCAAGGAATATTGAAATCAGCATATAGTTCCCTATTTCGCTCAATTTCAGCTATTACTGCCGGATCTGGATTCTTTATTTTGGGTTTCGGTTTGTCTTTTTTGGAACGGAAGGAGGTAGAGACTGCTAAGTTGGAGGAGGTAATATATCCTGGCTTTTTTTCTACTGCCCAACGGTATTGATCTAGTCTCCGACCCGAATTATCCTGATAGTAGGGGTCCATGATTCCCGTCAGGTTCACATTCAGCAGGTTGTTTAACAATACCGTTCTGGCAGAAAGGTTAATGGGCGAAAGTTGAAAGCTGTCAGCAGCTAGGTTATAACTTCCCTGCATCCCCAGATTATCCAGTAAGGTCAGTTTCTTGGTTTCAGGTTTGGTACTCAGGGTGTCCTGTCCTTTTTTTAGAGATCGATATTTCATCTCCAACAGATTCAGAAACCCAAAAGAAATATTTTGCTGCTCCCCAATTCCTGGCCCCCCATTAATCTGGTCTTTGAATCGGCTGACGGTGCGCATTCTTTCTAAACTACCTGCGCTATCTCCTTGAACCTTGTAATAATAGCCCCATTCAGGTGCCGAAAAATCCGGGCGGTAAGTATAGCCTATGTTTGGGGTGAAAGTATGACGAACAATTCTTTGCCTTTTCGAAGGAAAGGGTAGCATTCCATAAATACGAGTGGATGCCGTAACAGAAGCCGAAAAATCCCTTCCAGAAAGGAATTGATTGAGTGTATCTGTCACTGCCGTCCCAGCTCTCCATACCTCGCTTGTATCGGTATTAATGAATCTTCCAGCCTGCCAGCGTTCCCGATATTCCCTGAAGTACCAGTATTCATTATAGTTTAAGGAGGGAGAAATGGTTACATATTTTAATGCTTTCAAATTCATAGAAATCGGCAAGGTATGTCGGATGCCATTTTGAAATCCTTTTTCAAAGCCCGGTTTAAAGAGCAGGCTGTCAAAAGTATTGATGCGATTAATCGCCTGTGCCGAATAGGAGTATCCGATTTTCTCATAAAATCTTTCTTTGCCTCCGCCCGATTTTCTTTTGAAGGGAAAGGTCCTCCCTCGATTAATACCGATTGAAGGAATTTCCAGACTAATTGTTTTTTGACTCGTGTTTTGTTGATGCCCCAATCGAGCATTCATACTCCAAGGGGTGTTGGCAAATGTTTTTGACCATGCCACATTCGACATCAACTGATTGGTTACGATATCGTTGGTATTCATGCTGTTCAGTTTTAGGAAGTCGGAAGATCCTAAATTAACATCAGATGAAAGCCGAGAAGTATTGCCAATCTTTTGGTCGTGTTTCCAGACAACGAAAAAATCCCGGCTTTCACTGTAGTTGAAATCCGTTTTGTCCCCAGAGTTATTCATGGCATACTTCACATCCATGCTTCCATTGAAATGATATTTCCAATTATAGCGGGAGGTTGCGTTTACCCGATAAGAACCATAGGCAAAAATATCCCCACGCAGGCTGAGGTCCACATAGTCATTCAGCCCAAGGTAATATCCCCCATCTCTGAGGAAGTACCCTCTTGTGGCATCATTCCCATAGGAGGGCATGAGGATTCCGGATTTCTTCCCTTTTTTGTTTGGGAAAAATCCGAAGGGTAGTACCAAAGGAACAGGCACTTTCTCTACGACAATATTCACTCGACCCGTAATAACTTTATCATTCGGAATGACCTTCATTTTACTCGAATAAATGTAGAAGTGTGGGTCTTCCAGATTACAGGTTGTGATTTTTCCGGAACGAATGAAATAGGAGTTATCCGGGTTCCTTTTAATAGAGTCTCCGATTACAAAATTATCATCCTGTTGAGTCCTGCCCCCGATAATTCGGCCTTTTCGGGTACTGAAATTAAAGGCAATCGCTTCGGCATTATAAATTTGTTCACCCTCCTCAAAGATGGGTTGTCCAATATAGTTGCCAGTCGTATCGGGTACTCCTTCGGCATACATAGTAGTAGTGGCCCAGTCTATCCAAATCTTTTCTGCCTTAAGTACAATTTCTTCATACTCTATGGTCACTTCTCCATATAAATAGAGAAAGCGACCCTTAATATCGAAGAGGATGGAGTCTTTAGCATGGTATTTCACCTTGCTTTTCAGGTCTGAGTTGCGTTTTAAGGAATCTAACCGAGCGGCTTTGAGAGAATCTGTCAGCAATTGAAGATTGGTGGCAATAAGGATTGAGTCGTTACTCGAAACCTGTCTGCTTAGGGTATCAATTTTTAATGAATCTGGCGTTTGGGCATAGATTCTGCTGAGCGTGTAAAACGCTAAAAGTCCTAATACGACCGTTTTCAACATACTATTAAATGGAAACAAGTCGTATTTATTGCGAATTTTGACAGAAGTAAACAGCAAAACAGAGCAAATTTCCGAAAAAAGTGAAGATATATCCCTATTTGGCAGCTCTAATGGTTGTGTTTATTTGCACATCCTTCCAATTTACCCCTTCTGGGAGCAAACCGGGTGAGTTTTTATTGGTCATTGACGCAGGTCATGGAGGCAAAGACCCCGGTTGTCATGGGCTGCTAGCCAAAGAAAAACATGTTTCCCTCTCCATTGCCCTTGAACTCGAGAAATTGGTCAAAGAATCTTTGCCCGAAGTGCGGGTGGTCATGACGCGTCGAACCGATGTATTTGTCGAACTACATGCAAGAGCTGGACATGCCTCCAAAAATAAAGCCGACTTCTTTATTTCGATTCATTGCAATGCCAATGATAAAAAGGAAATCAGTGGCACGGAGACTTATGCCATGGGCCTTCATAAAGAGAGCGCCAATTTGAATACCATGATGGCAGAAAACTCAGTGATTTTAATGGAGGAAGATTATGAGGAGCAATATGATGGCTTTGATCCGGAATCTCCCGAGGCTTATATTATGTTTTCCTTGATTAAGGATGCCTATCTCAAGCAATCATTGGCCTTAGCCGGAAAAGTAGAAAATCAATTTAAAACCCAAGGACGCAAAAGTCGTGGGGTAAAACAAGCCGGATTTTTGGTGCTTTGGAGAGCCGGTACACCTGCCATTTTAGTGGAATCAGGATTTCTGACCAATGCTGAGGAAGAAAAGTTTTTGCACACTGACACAGGTCAAAAGCAAGTAGCCCTCTCTGTTTTCAAAGCATTTAAAGAGTATAAAGCCGAAATGCAATAGTGAGAAGGTACAATTTGGTTTTTAAATGCCCAATAAATCCGAGGTTTCTTAATTTTGTGTCATAATTGCTTAAACCTTGAAAATTAATAACGAAACAAAAGTTGGCTCACTCGCTCTCATTGCTGTAGCCCTGTTAATCTTAGGCTTCAATTATTTGAAAGGAACCTCCCTGTTTAGCGAGAACTTTAATTTATATGCCGAATATCAGAATATTGACGGATTGACTGCCGGAAATAAGATTCTAATCAATGGAATGCAGGTAGGTCAAGTTAATAGCCTCAAATATGAGCCTGCTTCGGGGAAAATTCGCGTCGATTTCTCTATCATGGAAAAAGTACCCATTCCGGAGGATTCTCGTGCCATGGTATTTTCTTCCGATTTATTGGGATCTAAAGCTATTAATCTGGTGCTGGGTAGTTCTTCGGTTATTCTTCCAGATGGCGCATTAGTAAAGGATAGTATCGCCCCAACCTTGGCGGAAAGAGTAGAAAAAGAAGTATTGCCCCTGAAAGATCGCGTGGAAAGTGCCATTATTGGAATCGATAGTTTTGTCGCCGGCCTCAACAGAGTCTTGGGCGACGATAATAAAGATAATATCACTGTTTCTCTAACTAATTTGCGTCGAACAACGCATCGCCTGGATAGCGTCATGAACAAAGTAGATGTCATGGTCAGCAGCGCCAAATCAATCATGAATAATTTCGAGAAGAATAATGCCACTATTAACCGTATTATTTCTTCCTCCGCTGTCTTTACCGATAGTCTTGCTGCTCAATCCGGTAAAATCAGAGGGATTATCACTCAAGCGGAATCTTCCTTAAGTAATTTTAAAACCATTTTAGGCAAAGTGGATAGAGGGGAAGGTTCTTTAGGTCTGCTCCTGAATGATAAAGAATTATATAATAACCTTTCTTCTTCCTCGAAGAGTTTAGATAGTTTGTTGGTGGATGTTCGGAAGCATCCGAAAAGGTATGTGCATTTTTCCGTATTTGGCGGAAAGAAGGAGGAGTGAATTTTGAATGATGAGTTATGAGTTTCATTAGGGAAGTGACCGTTCCTTGTAGAATCTTTCCTGCAAACTGCCCTGTAAGGGCATCTTCCTTAGTGGAGGGTTTTAACCCTTCTTAAAATAATAAAATTGATTTAAGATTTTCCACATGCATTCATGTGGAAAAGATAGACAAATAGAATTTTAGGTATTTATATAATTGAGAATTGAACAGCGATTTTAAAATAGTAATAGAATTAGATATAGAATGGGATATTCATAACTCATAACTCATAACTCATCATTCATCATTCAAAAAAACATGCGCATCCTTTACAAAAACATTTCCAAACTGTACACAGTTTCCGCAAAAGGTTCATTGTGGAAGAAGGGAGCCGAAATGAAAGACGTCGGTTTGCTGGAAAATGCCTGGATGGTAGTAGAGGACAGGGTAGTTCATTCCTTAGGTGCTAATTCAGAAAGTACAGCGGATGAGGAATATGATTCGATTATTTCCTGTGAAGGAAGAATAATTTTCCCTGGCTATTGCGACAGTCATACGCACATCATTTTTGCTGCCACGAGAGAGGGGGAATTTGTCGATAAAATAAATGGTTTATCGTATGAGGAGATAGCCCGTAGAGGGGGAGGCATTCTTAATTCTGCGGCTCGGCTCAGAGCTACTTCTGAGAATGATTTATTTGACTCGGCTTTTGCGCGTGCAAAGGAAATGATGATGAGTGGAACCACTGCTTTTGAGGTGAAGAGTGGCTATGGACTGAGCACAAAGGATGAAGTTAAAATGCTTCGAGTAGCTGCTCGATTGAAAGAAGCTTTACCCATAACCGTTAAATCTACTTTTCTCGGAGCGCATGCCGTTCCCCCAGAATTCAAGGGAAACCAGGAAGGCTATGTGGCTTTAATTATAAATGAAATGCTTCCTGCTATTGCCGCAGAAGGATTGGCAGATTTTGTCGATGTGTTTTGTGATGAAGGATTTTTTACCCCTATTGAAACAGCCCGTATTCTAGAGGCAGGAGCCCATTACGGATTGAAGCCTAAGATTCATGCCAACGAGTTAGCTGTATCCGGTGGGGTACAGGTTGGGGTGCAGCACCAGGCTTTGAGTGTAGATCACTTGGAGCGAATTACCCCAGCAGAAATACAGGCATTACAGAATTCAGGAACCATGCCCGTAGCCTTGCCCGGTACCTCATTCTTTTTACGCATTCCCTATACTCCCGGCAGAATGATTTTAGACGCCGGCTTGCCTTTGGCATTGGCGAGTGATTTTAATCCGGGTTCCTCTCCATCTGGAAATATGAATCTGATATTTTCCTTGGCCTGTATTCAAATGCGTTTATTGCCCGAGGAAGCCTTGTCTGCTCTCACTTTGAATGGCGCGTATGCCATGGGAATATCTACAAACGAAGGAAGTATTGAACCCGGTAAATCCGCGAATTTTATCCTCACTCGACCCATTCAGGATTTAGCAGTGGTGCCTTATTATTATGGGTTTAGTGTGATTGATAAGGTGGTGGTGAGAGGGCAAGTAATAAGCTAGAATTACTAAATACTGAACGGTGAAACGACGGGATTTTTTTCGATATATAGTTCAGGTTTTGTTTATTGGCTTGTTAGCCGACAAGTCTATATTTGGGAATTCTAAACCTAAATTAAAACAGAGCAAAGTTTATTGGGATGGAGGGAATGGAGTGATTGTAGAGTGAGCGGATTATGGCAATTTTGGATGCGTAGGTTATGAAATAGAGCTATTTCAATGGGATATAGGAATCCTTGAATTAGCCGTTTTGAGCTCAGATGCGCCCTCAACTCAAGATACAGAGTTTCCCCTAAATAGAGATTTTCCCTAAGCTGGGATTGGATAGCTTAAATGAGCATTTGTATTTTTGGGTTTATGCAATAATTCTTTGCATTTGAGCGACATCTAAATGCATGAAATTAAGCATAATGGGCCAGTGAAAATAACAATTACAGACCACATGAAGCGCTGGGCTGAATCCTGTTAGTGGCATTCAGCGAGAAGAATCAATTTTTAACAGTAATGCTCTTTAGGCGGCGTACCTCTTCCGCTGTAACTCAGTCCAGAGAGCATTACTTGCTTCGATTTGATTAGGAAGTAATGTCTATTTTTAACAGCACTAAAATGGGGACAGACAATTGCCCGTCTCTACAGATCCATAATTTCGTTCGAAACACCAGTTTAGGAATTTATTTTTGATTATCCAATTATACATGCAAATACCCTTTCACAATTTTATTTGGGTTTCGTAGAGACGGGCAATTGCCCGTCTCATTATAACCAATTGCCCGTCTCTACAGATCCATAATTTCATTCGAAACACCATTGTTTAGGAATTTATTTTTGATTATCCCAATTATAAATGTAAATACCCTTTCACAATTTTATTTGGGTTTCGTAGAGTCGGGCACTTGCCAGAGTGTATATAACCAAGTGACTGTATCTTAATAGCCATAATATAATACGAAACAC
>JBEIHC010000029.1:0-27103 GCA_040381555.1 Bacteroidia bacterium | reverse complement strand
TCGTTCAGCTGCCCAAATAACAGATTCAACATGCAGGGGGTGCAGGGCAAATAATGCAGCGGCGAATCCGGCTGTAAATAATTTACCGGAACTCATTTTGTATACAGCTAACAAGAGTAGGAGTGTATTGATGATATGTAGGATTAAATTAGTTCTATGGTAAACTTCTGGATCAAATTTCCCGGACTGGAAATTCCACGCATAAGTCAATACTGTCAGTGGGTGGTAATTTCCCATCACATATTTACATTCTCCAAAAAATAAATTATTGATTAATTCTTTCCCTTTGAGTTGAATACATCCATTTTCATTAATGTATTTCAAATCATCCCAATCGACGAATTTGTTTTTTAACCCAGGTTCAAAGGCAAACCAGGTAAGAATTCCTAATAATGCTCCAAGTATTAATAAGATTAATACTTCCGAATTATCGGATTTTTTGGCAACAGTATTCCGGGATTTAACCGGAGCTTTAGTTTTCATATTTTTCAATCAATTCGATTACCATTTAATATTTCGACCTGCTAGCCAATTCTGGGCGCCTGCATGCCCTAATTTGGCGGCGTCTTGATAGGCTGCAATTTGTGCAGAAGAATTTCCGCGCATGGAAGCTATATTTCCTAAATTAATATATACTTCCGACATGTTGGGATTGTATTCCAAGGCTTTCTTAAAACTCTGTTCAGCATCCTCTATTTTACCTAAATTGGTTAAAGCGCTTCCCTTATTAAACCAAGCCTCCGGGTTTCCTGGATTAATCTTCAATGCCTCTTCATAAAAAGTTAAGGCCTCAGTATACTTCCCGGCATTGAAATAAAAAACGCCCATATTCACCCAAGGTTCAGGGCGACTGCGATCTAATTCGGATGCCTTTTGTAGGGACTGAACTGCTGAGGCAAGGTCGCCGGATTTACCTTGATTAATACCCAAACCTAACCAAACATTATACGAATCAGGACTTCGTTTTAATTCTAGGGTATATTCTTCAACGGCTTCTTTAAATTTACCAAGTTTTTCTAAGTTAAATCCTATGCCGGAATGAGCTAAAGGATAAGTAGGGTTTACGCGTAATAATTCCTGAAAGGTCGAATTACTTCTCTCATATTCTCCTCGATTCGCATAAATAATTCCAAGGTTGTACAAAGCTTGGGGATAGCCCGGTCTAATTTCAATCGCGCGTGTAAAATGCGGCTCGGCTTGAGCATAATCATTCATTTCTAATCCATAAGTAACTCCTAGGTTATAATGTGCTAAAGAAATGCGCTCATATTTATTCAGGGTGTCTTTCCATAAGGTGAGCGAATCTTTCCATACCTGAGTGCGATTCCAAGTTAGATACCCTATTACAGCAATGAGCACAATCAACATTACGCGGGCAATATAATTGAGGGTAGGATTCTTAGAAATCCATTGATTGACTCCAATTCCAGCGGCAATAAAAAATCCTGCAGACGCCACATAAAAATATCTGTCTGCGGCAAGCGCTTCTCCCACCGACAATATTTGCAATACAATTACGATACAAGAGGAATAAACCCCCAAGGCAAAAACCAGCCAAGGAAACTTCTTACGAAAATGGAATGTACCCACCACAGCCCCAATAAAACTAAGGGGAGCCAAAATATAGACAATGGGTAAACCCCCTCCCACTTTTTCTGGGAAAGGATAAAATGCCGATAGGTGAAAGGGATTAATCATTTTCCAGAGGTAGAACCACCAGGCATACGCTGCTAAAATCAATTTTTCAAAATAGGTCCATTGGGTCTCCAAATAAATAAATCCAGCTGCCTGCTGAGCGTATATGGCTAAAACCCCGAAAACAACAGACAAAAGGGTAAAGGGTATATACCAATAGAGCGATTTTAGATGCCAACGCTTTTGCAGTAAATAGTCTGTAAAAAGAATTACGCCAATAAAAGTAACAGCCATCCCTTTGGAAAGACAGGACAATACAAAAGCGAGTATGCTCAGACCTGCCCAAAACAGTTTTGTATCTTGCCGAAACCTGATCCAGCAATACCAAGCAATAAAGAAAAAGAAGGCATAGAGCACATCTTTTCTTTCTGAAACCCAAGAAACCGATTCTACATGTAAAGGGTGTACAGAAAATAAAACTGCTGCTAAAACAGAAGCCAATATATTATGTTTGCTTAATAGAAGGCTAATCCAAAATATCAGCAATACATTCAGTATATGCAGAATTAAATTATTAAGGTGGTAGAGATAAGGATCTTTCCCGGCAATTTTAAATTCGTAATGATAGGACAGTAAGGTTAGGGGGTGATAATTCCCCATATAATATTCTGTGACGATTTCTGAAAAGGTTCCCTGTTGAATTAACTCATTGTTCTTGACATATCGATCATCATCCCAATTCGTGAATTCACCTTTTAGACCAGGTTTAAAGCAGGCAAAGGTTAGGATAATTAAAAATCCAATAGCTAGATATTTCCAATACTTTTCAGGGATGGAAGATGCTTCAGCGTTAGAATTTACTTTCTTTTTCACCAGGTTTTATTTTGCTGACGAAACCAATTTCGGGCATTTTCACTTCCTTTTTGTGCCGCCTTTGTATAGCAATCCATTTGTTGTTTGGTATCACCTAACTTTGCCCAAGTATTGCCTAAGCTTAACCAACCTTCACCAAATCCAGGGTCATATTTAACACATTTTTGATAGGCATCTAGTGCTTCCGGGAATTTTTCTTGGCCAAAATACACACAAGCCAAATTATACCAACCCAAGGGATATTCAGGCTTATCTTCTAATACCAATTCATAGTAATGAGTAGCACTGTCTAAGATTCCTTTTTTGTAGTAAAAGGTGCCCATGTTGTTATATGCTTCTGTTTTCTTTGGGTTTGCAGCAATTGCTTTGTGTAAAAAATAAATCCCACTATCCAGCATGTTTAAATCTTCGCCATATACACTGCCGATATTATACAATACATCTGCATAATTTGCCCGAAGAGAGGAGGCAGTAAAATAATGATCTAATGCCTTTCTGTATTCTTTTATTTGTTCATACCCATATCCAGTATTATTGTGCGCAACTGCACTGTTAGGGTACTTCTCTGCCACATCCCTAAAGAGAGAAAGATTGTTTTTCCAGTCCGGAATTCTCTCTCGAGTGACAATAATAAAGGCTACTGAAATAACAGCCAGTCCAATATAACCGATTGGATTTTTCTTTTGTTTTTCCCACTCATGAGCCATCCAAGCGAGTAAAATAAATAATCCTGCAGTAGAAACATAGGCATATCTCTCCGCCACAATGTTTTCCCCTACCGGAACTAATTGCAGCACGGGTAAAATCCCCATCAAATAAAATCCAAATGCAAAACTTATCATTCGATATTTATCCCAGAAATACCAAACAATGGCTATCATAGATAATAAAACCAGTGGCGCGAGGTAGAAATAGGTAGGTAATAAACCGTCTTCCATTGGAGGATAAGGATGATAGGCACATAGACCGGAAGGCCAAACTATTTTAAGTGGGTAAAAAATAAATCCATAAATCGCTAAAAACACTTTATCTACTATGCCATAATTCATTTCGACATATTTAGTATTGTAAACAGACCCAAATTCATTTTGAACATAAAATGCCAGTATCCCAAATCCAAGGGCAAGTACAAAAAAGGGAATCTTCTCTGGCAATCTCCAAGAGGCAGGTTTTAGCAGAATATTTTCCTTTTCGATTAAATAATCACATAAAAGCATCATTACTGGAAATACAACGGCCATTCCCTTGGAGAGGCAGGAGGCAATAAATAAAACCAGGGTAGCCAAATACCAATTTTTATTCGCAGATTCTCGAAATAATAAATAGGTATATAATCCTGCAAAGAAGAACAAAGTATAGAGTACATCTTTCCGTTCTGCTATCCAGGCCACAGATTCTGTATGTAAAGGATGCACGCCGAACAATAAGCCGGCGCCAAGTGCAATAAGAGGACTTTTAGTTAATTTTTTGGTAAATACGATGAAAATGAGCGTTGTCAGTGCATGTAGAATGACATTATGGATATGATAGGTTCTCGGATTAAACTCACCAATAGAGTGATCTATTTTAAGAGACAATGCCGTAAGCGGATGGTAATTCCCTAAAATAAATTCTGTCCAAGCATGATTCCAAGAAAAATCCCGAAGCACTTTATTTTCCAATACATACGCCAAGTCATCGTAAGCGTATTCATTTACAAATGCAGGTTGATACGCAAACCATGTAGCAATGAATACCAGAAGAACTCCGACCCAATAAATGGATTCTGATATTTCTGGTTTTACCAGCTTTGTTTGTTTTGCTTTAGCCATTGTTGTGCGTCTTTATTTCCGTATCGGGCAGCCATCTGATAATTCTCTATTTGTTTGACCGGATTGCCGGTATTGGCATAAATATTTCCCAAACTTACATACGCTTGGTCGAATTCAGGTTTTAATCTCAACACCTGTTCAAATGATAGTTTAGCAGAGTCTAAAATCCCCAAATTCATATAGGCATTTCCTTGATTATACCACGCTTCCATGTAGGAAGGTTTTATCTCCAACGAGGTTTTGTAAAAATCAAGAGCTATTCTGTAATTCTGTTTATTAAAATTAAATACGCCTAAATTGTTCCAAGCATCGGCGCGCTTGGGGTCGTATTGTACTGCCTGCTGTAAATAATAAATGCCACTATCCGGCATGCCCCTGTCTCTACCATATATACTACCAATATTATATAAAGCATCAATGTAATCGGGCATATTACCAATGGCTTTTTGATACCAGTTTAATGCCTCCCCATAATTCCCTTCTTTTTCATAGGCATTTCCTGTATTGTAAAACGCCAAAGGGTCATGTGGAAATTTTTCGGCAACATTTAAAAATAGGGTTCGATTACTTTTCCAGACCTTTACTTGCTTAGCAGCCATATATGACCATGCTCCTGTCAAGAGTACAAATATTCCCAGTCCCACTGTTTTATAAGACCCCCCTTTTTCAACAATCCAATAATGTAAGCCATACGCCAGCAGAAATAAAAATCCGGCAGTAGAAACATACGCATATCGATCAGCTGTAATTGCGCCCCCCACGGGAATTATTTGCAATACAATCGAAATAGAAATCAGATAAAATCCAGCCACAAACCAAGTAATTCTAAATCGACGGAAATAATATAGAACTGCAATAAAAGTCAATAGTATAGGTAAAGCAGCATAATGCTCCCAGAAAGGGGTATGCTTCAAACCCATCGGATATGGATACAATGCAGAAAGCCATACAGGAAATAAGGTTTTGAGGGGATAAAATACACTCCCATACGCGACATAGAAAATTTTATCCAGTGCGGTATAATTTAGGTTTGAAATAAATCCAAATGATTGTTGAACCCGAAAGGCTTCAATACCAAAAAGTAAGGAAACAATAAAGAAGGGGGCTAACTCAATGATTCGATATTCTTTTCGAAGGTTTTCAAAAGAAAGAGGGTGGATACCCGTTTGGTAATACCAACCGAGTAATACCATTGGGGGTAAGACTACTGCCATAGCCTTAGAAGAGCAGGCTGCAATAAAGAAGATAAATGCTGGTATATAAGCCCATTTCTTGGAATGGTTTTTATAAAACTCTAGGCAAATCCAAGTGAGGAAAAAGAAGAACGCATAGAGAACATCTTTTCTTTCGGAAATCCAAGCCACCGATTCTACCCTTAATGGATGTGCTGCGAATAAAACACCCGTCATAGCACCCACCCAGCTTTTGCCGGAAAGCAAATAAATTAAGATACCACACAAGATGCTATTGAAAATATGTAGGATGAGGCTATGTAAGTGGTAGCGTTCCGGATTAAGTTGAGCCACACTATAGTCCCATGCCAAGCTGGCAACTGTTAATGGGTGATAATTTCCGTGAACCGGAGTGCTGAGAATCTTTTCGCGTAATTCCGCTCCTTTAAATTTGAATAGAGGATTCTCGGTTACATAGGCAATATCATCATAGACAAACCCATTAGAAAGACCTGGCCAGTATATAAATAGGGAGCAAAGAAGTATTCCTGCAATGCCGAGTATGGCAGGAAGTGTCCGATTTTCGGAAGATTTAGGTTTCCCTTGCCGGGATGTTTGTGGTTTGTTTGGCGCCTTTTTCATAGCACGGGTTTGAAATTACTGAATATTCCGGCTTGCAGCAAGCTGGAGTTAATTCCTACCCGCCTCCTGAATAGTGAGCCAAGCCATAAGGCCCGTGGAGATTTTTAAGGCATTTTCATCTACATCAAATTGGGGCGTATGCAGGCCATGAATGATTCCCTTAGATTCATTTCGGGTACCAATACGATAAAAACAGCCCGGAATCTCCTGGGTGTACCAAGCAAAATCTTCCGCAGCAGTCCATAAATCTAAGTCAACTACTTGTTCCTCACCAATATACTCCGATATGTCTTTTCTTATTTTTCCGCTTAACTCTGGATTGTTAAATAAAACCGGGTATCCGCGACGAATCTCAAGATTGGCTTTTCCGCCCAGAGCTTCTGCAATCCCTTCTGCCGTTCTTCTAATTAAGCGGTGTGCTTCAGCCCTCCATTTTTCATCATAGGTGCGAAAAGTACCTTCCAAATAAACCGATTCAGGGATAATATTAGTTGCGCCGTTTGCCTGAACTTTTCCAAAAGTTAATACAGAAGGAATGCGTGGATCTGCCGATCGGCTCACTACCTGCTGCAAGGATACCAGAGCTTGGGCTGTAATCATGACTGGATCTACAGTCAAATGCGGCAATGCGCCGTGCCCGCCTTTTCCAGAAATTGTTAGGTAAATTTCATCTGTGGAGGCCATGTACATACCGCTTCTGATGCCGACCTTACCACAATCCAACTGGGGCATCACATGTTGGCCTAAAATAGACTGTACGGATGGATTTCTCAACACCCCTTCCTGAATCATTACCGATGCCCCTCCAGGTAATTTTTCCTCAGATGGCTGAAAAATTAATTTGATGCTCCCCTTAAGATTCTCTTTAAATTTTTGAAGAATATGCGCTGTGCCCAAAAGGGAACTGGTATGGAAATCATGGCCACAGGCATGCATTTTTCCAGGAATCCGAGAACAGTAAGGCGCATTATTTTGCTCTTGAATAGGTAAGGCATCCATATCTGCCCTTAATGCGAGTACGGGTCCGGGTTGAGTGCCTTCTATTCGGCCTACCACCCCTGTTTTGGCTACTCCCTTGGTGTAAGGAATACCTAGAGCCTCTAATTCCCTGCAAACTACAGCTGCAGTTTGCTCTTCTTCAAAGGCTAATTCGGGCTGTGCATGTAGCTCCCGACGGATTGCCTGAATGCGTGGAAAAATGCTTTCGCCTTCTTCCTGAATGTGTTTTCGTAAAGAATTGATTTCCATTCTGTAATTTTGTGTAAATCTAATCAGGATGTCGCAAACTTCACGGGCTTTTATTCCTCGAAAATTTTTTCTTGTTTCCCTAGTTATTTCCGTGCTTTGCTTGGCTTTGAGTTCCTGCGAAAAATCAAACTCCGAGAAGCAGGTTATGGAGCTCTTTCGGAAATCTATGCCAACACAGGAATCTTGGGGGGTAACTTATTTATATACCGATTCAGGAAAAATAACTGCCCGATTGAAAGCGCCGTATTTAAAGGAAATTAAATCTAAAGAAGCTGAAGGTCAGGCTGAATTAGAAATGAATAAAGGGCTGGAGTTACTCATGTACAATAAGAAAACGGGTGCAGAAGAGAGTCGCCTTACCGCAGATTTCGGGAAAATTAATCAGCAAAGTGGAAAAGCCGAAGCCAGAGGAAATGTAGTGGTCGTAAACTCCGAAGGGGCTAAATTGGAGACGGAGGAAATTTTTTGGGATAGAGGAAAAGATATGATTTCCACCCAAAAGTTTGTAAAAATCACCACCAAGGACGAGATATTATTTGGGGACGGACTAGAGGCTAATTCTGGATTCAATACCTATCGGATATTTAAAATTCGAGGTACCATTAAAGTAAAAGAGTAAATGAAACAATTATTAGAATATAGTTATTTGATAGCGGCCATTGTTCTAATGGGCGTTTATGCACTCTGGGGAAAGGAACTTTCAACCAATGCCTCCTATGGCTTGATTGGAGGGATGATAATTTTTTCCTTTTTATATAGTATTCGAAGGACAATGCGCCGGGCCAATGAACAAAGATCCAAGAAGACCAATTCTAACGAAACTGCATGAGCTTAATTCTTGTCCTATTCATGATTTTGCTCTCTGCATTTTTTTCAGGGGTAGAGATTGCCTATTTCTCCGCCAACCGGCTTAAAATCGAGCTTCGAAGTCAGCAGGGGGAATTCATTCCCAAAATACTCTCCCGATTTCTACACAAGAATAATCATTTTATCACCACTCTTTTAATTGGAAATAATGTAGCATTGGTGATTTATGGTATTACGCTGTCCAAAATGTTGGAAACTCAATTGTCTCTGATACTTCCCGCTGATTCTACAGGTATGCTAATGCTGATTACCCAGACTTTAATCTCAACAGGTATTATTCTGGTGTTCGGTGAATTTTTACCTAAAGCTTTATTTCGTCGGGACCCCGATCGCTTACTTGAAGTCACGGCAATTCCTATGTGGATTTTCGAAATTATACTCTATCCTTTCTCTAAAGCAATTTCCGGACTATCTTACTTATTGATAAAATATATTTTGAGAGTGAATACCGAGAAGGAAACTTTAGTATTCGGTCGTACAGATTTGGATTATTTTATTCGGCAGATTTTACCGGGAGAGAGCAACGCTAATACAGAACATAATCCGGAAATTGACACCCAAGCCTTCAATAAAGCTTTGGAATTTAACAAGGTTCGGGTAAAGGAAATAATGGTTCCCCGAATTGATATCGTGGCTCTGCCTCTTGAAGCCGAAATTGAAGAGCTTAAGGAGAAGTTTTTGGAAACAGAATTGTCCCGAATTGTTATTTATGAAGATACCCTAGATCATGTGAAGGGCACAGTCCACTCCATCGAATTATTTAAAAGACCTAGCTCCATTCAGGATGTTCTACAGCCTGTACTGATTGTTCCTGAAACCATGACAGCGAATTTGTTGCTAGCTGAATTTACCCGAAATCGAAAAACTTCCGCTATTGTTGTAGATGAATTTGGAGGTACCGCAGGCTTGGTCACTGTAGAGGATTTGATTGAAGAAATATTGGGAGATATAGAAGATGAACACGATGAGCCTGGAGAGGAAGAATTAATTGAGAAAATCGAATCTCCAGGAGTGTATGTTTTTTCTGCGCGTCAGCCGGTTGATTATTTAAATGAAGAGTATAATTTTCAAATCCCAGAGGGAGATTATACCACATTAGGCGGATTTGTAATGCATGCCGCTGGTCACATTCCTAGCATTGGGGAAAAGATTGTTGTGGAACCTTTTGTTTTCCAAATTTTAGAAGCAGATCAAAATCGAATTGATTTGGTCAGGCTGGAAGTGATTTCGAATCCCTAATTTTTGGGGAAGAGAGTCTTTGCACGCAGAGAAATTCGAGTTGTCGCAACAGGGAGAGATTGGGTAACTCGGGCCAAAAAATTAAGGTTTCTTTAAGTTGCTCTTTAAAGTGAAGCATCTTATGATTCGCAATGTTAAAGGTGAATTCAGAAAATTCTCTGCTCAAATAGAGGGTGAAGATTTCAGAACTTCGAAAGTTACTGCCCGTATCGATACCTTGAGTCAATCGCAGTACAGCCTAAAAGGAAACTAATAGCAAAAGAAAAATCTGTGAAGGTTGAATTTTGGGGTCAAAATAAGGATCCTTGGGGTAATCAAAAATCAGGATTTTCTATCGAAACAGTTATCAATCGGAAGGATTGAAACCTCAAATGGAATGCAGCCTTGGAAACTGGGGGAGTACTGGTTAGGGATGAAGTGAAAATTTCTGGAGAGATTCAGTTTGCAAAACAATCCTAATACCTAAAACAATCAACCTCAAGAATCAGTTTGAATGATTTTTGATAAAAAAAGCGTCCTGAATTTCAGGACGCTTTTTTTACAGTATGCTTGCAGCAAGCTTTATGCTTTTTCCAAGGGGGATAGCTGCTTCACTAGACGCTCAGCTTTGATTAAATCTATCGCATCTGCACGCTCAACATTCTGGCATAATTCTACCAATATTTTGTCCTGCTCAATACCTCGATTGATTGCGGTTCTGTAAGGAATATTGGTAAAGGAAACCATCACATATCTACCGATAAAATTTTCCGGGAATTTCTCTTCCAAAATATGCTCAACTTCCTTCATCAACCGGAATTTAGGGTCAGCTACTTTGTCCCGCATCTCTATGAAGTTTTCTAGGGCCATATCGGCAATTGCATCCGCATTTGTTTTTCGAGAGGCAGAATACAAGGGAAAGACAGTGCTCCAATCCAAGCCGTTTTGCTGGATTATTTCATCCAGCACGACACAGTCTTCGAAGGAACAATTCATTCCTTGTCCAAAGAAAGGAACCACCGCATGGGCTGCGTCACCCAATAAAACCAAAGAATCCTTCCAGTGCCAGGGTTCACATCGCACAGTGGCCAAACTGCCGGTGGGGTTGTTCATGAAATCCTCTAACAAAGTAGGCATCAAGGGCACGGCATCTGGAAACTCAGCATCAAAAAATGCTTGGACTTTTTCGGGAGCGTTCAAGGCATCAAATCCATTTTCTCCCGCATAGGGAAAGAACAAAGTACAGGTGAAACTGCCATCCGGATTGGGCAGGGCAATCATCATAAATGATCCTCTGGGCCAGATATGCAAGGCGTTTTTTTCTAAACGAAAATTTCCCTTTTCATCTGGCGGTATGGTTAACTCCTTGTATCCATGTTCCAAATACTGTTGAGAAAAGTTAAACCTGCCCGCTTTCATTAACTCTTGCCTAAGGGCAGAAGCAGAGCCATCCGTACCAATTGCAGTTTCAGCTATTAAAGAAAATGCTTTCCCACTACTATCATCCACAAAAAACATTTCTTTGCTCTCCAGGTTCATTCCTGTGCATCTTGATTGGAAATGAAGGTTCACGCCTTCTTGTGCTTCTGCCAGGTCCATTAGCTTTTTATTTAGCTCACCTCTGGAAACTGAGTAAATGACTTCTCGGTCATTTTTGCCATAAGCTTGATAGGCTAAATTCCCGGCTTTGTCATGAATCATTCTTCCCTTCATCGGTATGGCAATTTCCATTATTGGATCCACCAGCCCGACAGACCGAAGCGCTCGAATACCTCTTTCGGATAAAGCCAAATTAATGCTTCTTCCTGCATTCATACTTTCTTTCCGCATATCCGGTCTTCTTTCAAAGACCTCCACTTTTTTTCCTTGTCGAGAAAGGAATATTGCGAGCAGAGACCCTGCCAGCCCTGCCCCAGCTAATACAACTGGATTCGATTGCTTGTCCATATAGTAAAGTTATTTATAAAAATAAAAAAAGTAATTCAGCAAAACGATACACATCCTGAAAGGAATTATACAAAGGGGCAGGAGCAACCCGAATGACATCCGGATACCGCCAATCCGCAATTACGCCTGCTGCAATCAATTGGTCAAAAACGCGCTTTCCCTCAGCTCCTCCGGCTCTTAGCGAAAGTTGTGCACCTCGTTCATCCTGATTTGCAGGCGTGATAATCTCTACTTTCTTTTCCGAACTAAGATTGCGTTGTTGGATGAGAAATTCTAAATAAGAAGTAAGGAGCAAACTTTTTCTTCGAATTGCGGGCATACCCGCTTTTTTGAAAATATCCAGCGAGGCACGAAGAGCAGCCATGGAAAGTACGGGCGCATTACTTAACTGCCAACCTTCTGCACTTGGAATGGGGTGGAATTCAGGACCCATTTTAAAACGCGATTCTTTATCCTGACCCCACCATCCGGCAAATCTCGGAATATCTTTACGGGTATGATGCTTTTCATGAATATATACCCCTCCAACTCCTCCGGGGCCACCGTTTAAATATTTATAAGTGCACCAAGCCGCAAAATCCACCTCCCAATCGTGCAAGTGAAGTTCTATGTTTCCTGCAGTGTGTGCGAGGTCAAAACCCACGACAATCTCAAAGGGCTGGGCCGCACGCACAATATCTTTTAATGGGAAAAATTGTCCTGTGTAGTAATTTACCCCTCCCATTAAAATCAGCGCAATTCTATGCCCCTCTTTTTGAATGGCATCCAAAATATCTTCTTTCCGAAGGGTAAGTTCTCCTGGTCTTGGAGCTAATTCGATCAAATCTATTTCAGGATTGTAGCCGTGAAATTGAATTTGAGATTCTACGGCATAGCGATCAGATGGAAAACAGCCCTTTTCAATAAGGATAGCTGATTTGCCAGAGCATGGGCGGTAGAAGCTCACCATCAGTAAATGAAGATTTACTGTCAAGTGATTCATATTAACCACTTCAGATGGCAAGGCTCCAACAATCTCTGCAGTTGTTTCGGTCAGAAATTCATGGTAGGGCATCCAGGGATGTTTGGCATGAAAATGACCTTCGACGCCTAATTTTGCCCAATCTGCCAATTCTTCCTCTACAAATTGCCGGGTCTGTTTAGGCTGCAGTCCTAAAGAATTCCCGCAAAAATAGAGTTGATCACTTCCATCTGCATTTTTAGGAATATGGAACAGGTCTCGGAAACTTGCTAACTCATCCGCGCGATCCATCAGCTTGTAAGTGTCAGGAGTTAAATCTGTATTAATCATAGAGCAAGATGTTGAAATTTTTAAGCAGGTATTAAAGGAAACACCAAAGGTCGTGAAGGAGTTGCATCTCCCAAAAATGGAGCAATCTGAAGGTTTAACACATACAAGCCATCGACCACTTCATTCGGTGCAAAGATCATTTCCGTTACAGTACGATGAGCGTGTGATTCCTGAATGGGACCATTTGCAGAATCGAGGTTCCACCAAATATGATGATTGCTCAATAATCCCTCGTCGAAAAGTCTGTCTAAAGAAGGTATATCCGTCAGTAAATGAGAAAATGTCTGAGAGGCTAAAAAGTGCATCGCCTCATGGGTGAAAAATGCCGGAGCTTCTTGCATATAGTCCCGAGATTTTTTGGAGGGTAAATTGGGTAAGGTCCTTATGATTATAGCTGCACAATTTTCCCATCCGGAAATAGAATTCAATGCTTCTTCGATAGCATCACGGGTAATTAATAAATCAGGAGCTTGAAAATCGGGTGTGTAGGTTTCTGAAGAGTCTTCAGGTAAGCAAGGTTTAATCGAAATTAAGCAGGCCGGGAGAAACGATTGATTCGCCGGCAGAGAAACGGGAATTCTATCTCGGGTCAAATGGCCTATTCCTTCTGTATGCGTTCCATTGCAATGAGGGGTCAGGGTATAGGTTTCGAAATTGCACCCTCCTCCTTCCCGGGTATCTCCTACAAAGGTGCCATCCCGATAAGCTTGAGCACTGGCATTGGGTACACCGTAGGTATTGGGTTGCGCGCCGTTAAATTCCAACGGAATGGCAATGTTTATGCCCGCTTCGGTATCAAACTTCCAGTTTTGATTTGCCCATTCAAATGAAATTTTCATACACCCTTTTTGATTTTTTCAATAATTTGACTGCTGGAGAAACCCTTTACCAATGGAATTGTAATCACTTTTCCTCCAGCATTCGTTACCTCTGAATACCCTACTATTTGCTCCGCTTGGTAATCATCCCCTTTCACCAATACATCTGGTAAAATCTTACGGATGAGATCCAAGGGTGTTTCCTCAGAAAAAGGAACCACAAAATCAACAGCGGCTAAAGCTGCTAATACTCTATATCTGGACAACTCAGGCTGTATGGGTCTTTCCGGGCCTTTGAGTGCCTGAATAGAGGCATCTGTGTTCACCCCCACGAAAAGAATATCTCCCAATGCTGCGGCCTGTTCTAGGTAATCTACATGGCCGATGTGAAGGAGGTCAAAACATCCATTTGTAAAAACAATTTTCTTTTTAAAGAATTTCAGTCGTAATAATAGGCGATGAAGCTTTTCTGGATCGGTGAGAATTTTATCGGATTGCTGATGTTTTTCCATAAAGATATTTAGTCAAAATTATACTTTTTAGCCTGAATTAAAGATGACTCTTTCGTTCGAAATTTCTTTTATTTTGTGGGATGAGTATTCAGCAGAAGGTAGAAACCCTTATTCGGGAAACGGGAGATTGGATTGCCCAAGAGCGGAAATCTTTTTCTCAGGAAATGATTGAGACCAAAGGAAAGAATGATTTGGTTTCGTATGTAGATCGAACCGCTGAAGAAAAATTAACTGCGGCATTGCAACAAATTCTTCCCGGCAGTGGGTTTATACGCGAAGAGGGAGGTATCCTAAATCAGGGCGAACAGAATTGGATTATTGACCCATTGGATGGAACTACTAATTTTATTCATGGAGTGCCCGTCTATTGTGTGAGTGTGGCTTTACAGGTAAAGGGTGAGTTAAGTTTGGGGTATGTGTATGACCCTGAGCGCAAAGAGATGTTTTTCGCTGAAAAGGGGAAAGGGGCTTTTTTGAATGGCAATCCCATTCGCGTTTCCTCCACTCCCAAACTAGCGGATGCTTTAATCGCCACAGGGTTTCCTTATACTTTTTTCCGACACATGGATAATTACCTGTTGTCTTTTCGGGAGATATTGGAGAAAAGTAGGGGTATTCGAAGACCTGGTGCTGCGGCGATTGATTTAGCTTGGACAGCTTGTGGACGCTTTGATGGTTTTTTTGAATCTCACCTAGGAGCTTGGGATGTAGCCGCAGGGGCATTATTGGTGTTAGAAGCTGGCGGACAAGTCACTACTTTCGGTGATTCATCGGATTTTATTTTTGGGAAAGAAATTTTGGCTTCCAATGGAAAAATCCATCCTGAAATTCAAGCAATCGTAAAGAAATATCCTGTGCAGTAAAAATAGGTATGTGAGGGAAAGGAAATTAACAGCCTTTCCAGGCAAACTTAGTAAGAATCACAATAACAGTGCTTTCGATTTGCTCTGCATTGTTCTGAACCAGATGGATTTTACAAACCTTTGTTCTTTTAACCGCAGTAAATTTTGCTCCTTTAACATTCAGGTTCTCTGTGAGAAATATAGTGTCGCCATTTTTTAAATTTTGTTTTTATCTAATTAACCATCAGTGAAGTAGGGCGATTTATCCGATTGAGGTATATTAATTATCTTTACCGTAATGAATTCATCCGTACGAATAATAGCAGAAGCAGGAGTAAACCATAATGGGAATATGGATCTAGCGAAGGAGCTGATTTTTCAGGCTGCCCAAGCGGGTGCAGATTTTATTAAGTTTCAGGCTTTTAGTCCGGAGCATTTGGTCTTGCCTCAAGCAGATCGGGCTCCTTATCAGTCAGCTGCTTCTGATGCAACTATTTCTCAGTACGAGATGCTGCAGCAATATGCTCTTACCGAAGCACAATTACGCGAGCTGAAGGCCATCGCAAATTCTGTTTCTATCGGCTTTGTCTGTAGTGTTTTTGATTTGCCCTCCTTACGAATTCTACAAAACATGAAGGAAGGTATTATTAAAATTCCCTCTGGTGAAATTGATCACATACCCTTGCTCATTGAAGTAGGTCGTATGCAGGCTGAGGTATGGCTTTCTACGGGCATGGCTACCATGGCTGAAATTAGAACCGCCATAGAAGTATTATTGGCGGCTGGTTTGCCTCCCGGAAATATTCTATTAATGCAATGCCACAGTGAATATCCCAGCTTAGCTGAGGATGCTAACCTGAAAGTGATTCAATCTTTACAGAAAATGGGGGGCTTACCGGTTGGGTATTCAGACCATACGGAAGGAATTCATTGCGCTATTGCAGCAGTGGCCTTGGGTGCGGTATTGATTGAGAAGCATTTTACCCTGGATAAAGAGTTACCCGGGCCAGATCATCGTGCCTCTTTGAATCCCGTAGAATTCACTCAATTGGTCAAGTCAATTCGGGAAGTTGAAAAGGCTATTGGGGATGGCATTAAAAGACCAGGAGCGCGAGAGTTAGTGAATAAACCTTTTGTGCGCAAGGGTATATATACCCGGCGGAAGATTCAGCAAGGGGAAATTCTGCAGGAATCCGATTTGATTTGTTTAAGACCTTTAAAAGGACGAGAAGCAGGTCAATGGCCATTAATTATGAATACTCCTGCAAAGAAAAATTATGCAGCCTATGAACCCATCTGTGAGTAAAAAGGCGAAGAGGCCTTTTATATTAGGATTGGTAACGGGTGCCCGTTCTGATTTTGGCATTTGGCAATCCATTATAGAAGCTTTAGCGCGCTCCGAAGATTTCTGTCTGCAAATACTATCGACAGGTTGGTATCCTAGAAATGAAATTGCTGAATATTTAATTGGGCATGATGTCTCTTTTGTAGAAATTAAAAGCCTTTCCATTCCGCCACCAGGGGATACACTGGAAGAGATGGGAGTAAGCATGGTTGAAACCAGTAGGCAATTTTTACGATTATTTACTGAAACCAGACCCCATGCAGTGATGGTGCTTGGGGATAGATATGAGACTTTTGCGGCTGCTCAGGCCGCCTTTTGTCACCGTATTCCCTTAATTCATTTTCATGGAGGGGAAACTACTGAAGGTGCCGTGGATGATACCTTTAGAACCTGTATCAGTGCTTTTTCGGATTTGCACTTTGTGGCAGCAGAGCCCTTTAAACAAAAGCTTGTCAGTATGGGCATTAGGCCCAACAAAATTGTTACCTCTGGTGCTCCCTCTCTGGAAAAAATTAAGACCCTTTCACTCATGAGAAAGGAGGACTTTCTTACAGAGGCGAAACTCATGAATACCCCAGAAACGGATGAAATACGCTTACAAGAGGCCATACAAGGAATATTAGATTCTCATGAGGAAAGGTTTATTGTAGTTGCTTTTAATCCGGTTACCCGTTTATCGGATTTGGGAAGGCAGGAACGGGATGCCTTGATTGAGGCCATTAAAGATTTACCCATTCAGTTGATTCTGAGTTTAGGCTTTGCTGACCCTGGTTGTTTGGAGTTTAATGAGGCCTTTGAAGAGTTATGGAAATACCGAGATAAGCGCGATGTCCTACTGCGTGGCAGTTCAATTCATCAATATATTTATTATTTGACCCATGCTCAGATGATTATTGGAAACTCCTCTTCCGGCTTAATAGAAGCTCCTTTTTTAAAAACACCTTCAATAAATGTGGGTATACGACAAAAAGGCCGGCTCAGTTCGAGTACTACCCTTCATGTGCCTGCAGAAAAAGATGCCCTACTCCAAGCAATACAGAAAGCAGGAACTTTGGAATGGAAAAATAAGGTGAGAGCAGACGCCAGCCCATACGGAAATGGTACGGCCACTCGGAAAATTATTCCGGTCATTCGAAAGTGGCTCATTGAAAAATATCCAGATATTCAACAGTAAAGCGAATGAAAAACAATCCACAATTTTGTATAAACGAATCCATTTCCGCTGAAGATGTGTGGAGATTAATTAATCAGGGTCGCGACTGGCATACCTTGTTTGTGGAGGATGAAAAGGGTATGATTACAGGTAGTATTACCGATGGGGATATTCGGAGAGGTTTATTGGACGGTTTTAGCTTAGAGGATTCGATCCGCCAGTTTGCCAATCCCGATTTTTTGTTTGTTTCAAAAGATTCTGCGGATTATCAATCCTTTCGAGCAGCAGCACAAAGGGGCATTTTGAGAGTGCCAGTGATGAACACAGAGGGGCAATATGTTGGGCACTATGATACTCAGGATACTTATTGCTTACTGCCAGCAGAAGTGTTAATCGTCGCAGGTGGGAAAGGTACTCGAATGGGCACTTTGACTCAACATACTCCCAAGCCCTTATTGCCTGTATTGGGCAAACCCATTTTAGGTCGTATAATGGATGCCTTGATAGCATACGGAATCCAGAAAATTTATATTGCCCTGCATCACGAAGCGGATATGCTTGAGCAGTTTGTTATTGAGTGGATCCGGGGGAGAGTTTCTTTTGAGGTGATTCGAGAGGATGAGCCATTGGGCACTGCCGGAGCGCTCAGTTTAGTGAATGCCCAACAACCTTGGTTGTTTATGATGAATGCAGATATTTTGACCGATTTGGATTTGGAAGCGATGTATCTTCAGGCGATTCAAACAAAAGCTGAAGCTGTAATAGCCGCTTCAGGTTGGAAGGTTGAAGTGCCTTATGCTTTATTGGAGACGGATGCTCAGGGGGGATTGAAGAGTATTCAGGAGAAGCCCATTATTCGTTTTCCCGTGAATGCCGGCATTTATTTATTTCGCTCTGAGTTGCTTAAAACGATTCCGAAACCCATTCGAATTGATATGCCTCTTGTATTGGAAGAATGGTTAAATAGCAAGGTTAAAATTCAGGTATTTGACTGGTCTGGTTCCTGGCAGGATTTAGGCTCCCCTGATGAGTACTTTGCCGCCCAAGGAAATTTATAGGGTGCTGCACCCTATAAAAATAGCTTGAGTATCTTTGTACTAATTATGACAGATTCAATAGGCCATGAATGCGGTCTGGGGATGATCCGGCTTCGGAAACCCCTCTCCTGGTATCAGATGCAATACGGATCGCCTCTCTGGGGATTGAATCGAATGTACCTCCTCATGGAGAAAATGCATAATAGAGGTCAGGATGGTGCAGGATTGGCCGTTATCAAGTCTCAGGTTGAAGCCGGCAATCCGTATATTCATCGAATCCGAAATAATCAACCCAATCCCTGGATTAGTCTGAATAAGGAAATACAAAAAGAATTTACGGATTGCAGTTCTCGATTTCCCGAAAAAATTCAAGATGCAGAATTTTTAAATCATCATTTTCCCTGGTTAGGAGAAATTATGATGGCACATCTTCGATATGGTACTCATGGAGGAAATTCTCTGGAGTATTGCCATCCATTTATCCGTCATAGTAATTGGAGAAGTAAAACGCTGGTAATGGCGGGGAACTTTAATCTTACGAATGTAGATGAGTTATTTGACCGTTTAATAAAAATGGGTCAACACCCAAGATATTTAGCAGATACTATTACGGTTATGGAGAAAGTAGGTCATTTTCTGGAAGATGAAAATGATCGTATCTTAAAAGAATTAAAACCACAAGGCTCTCCAACACGAGAAGTTTATGACCAAATAGAATCTCAAATAGATTTAGTCAGAATTCTACAGCGCGCATCAGCCCGTTGGGATGGGGGGTATGCAATGGGAGGATTAATTGGCACTGGCGATGGCTTTGTTGCGCGCGACCCGAATGGAATTCGCCCGGCCTTTTATACTGTACATGAAGATTATATTGCCGTTGCTTCAGAAAGACCTGCCCTGGCTACAGTTTTTAATATTTCAATTGATTCCATTGAAGAGTTGCCCCCCGGAAATATGATTTGGCTCAAAGCTAATGGGGAGGTGACGATACAAGAATTTACAACCCCAGCAGAAAAATCCTCCAAATGCTCTTTTGAAAGAATTTATTTCTCCAGAGGCAGTGATCCGGATATTTATGCTGAAAGAAAAGCTTTGGGTTATCAAGTTGTACCGAAAATATTAAAAGCGATACAGCACGATCTTTCCAATACCGTGTTTTCTTATGTTCCCAATACCAGTGAAACTGCATTTTTGGGAATGATGAAGGGTTTGGAAGATTTCTTAACTCAATGGAAAATAGATCAAATTCAACATGCAGTAAAACCTTTGACAGCTGAGGCTCTTCAGGGGATATTGGAAGTTCGGCCTCGAGTAGAGAAGGTGATTATAAAAGATGTGAAATTGCGCACTTTTATTGCGGACGACGCTAATCGTAATGAAATGGCCGCACATGTATATGATGTTACCTATGGCGTATTACGAGAAGGTCTGGACACGATTGTATGTATTGATGATTCAATCGTGAGAGGCACAACCATTCGACAAAGTATTTTGGCCATGCTTGCCCGCTTGAAGCCAAAGAAAATTGTCATGGTCTCCTCAGCTCCTCAAATTCGATACCCGGATTGTTATGGAATTGATATGTCTCAAATTGGGAGATTTGTTGCTTTTGAAGCTGCTATTTCTTTGATAAAAGAAAGGGGAATGGATGCGTTATTGGAGCAAGTGTATCAGGAATGTTTGAGTCGTCAAGAAGCAGGTACACTTAAGGAAAGAAATGTCGTAAAAGATATTTATCAACCTTTTACTGCTGAGGAAATTTCAGCTCGAATATCTCAGCTGTTAACCCCTTTAGATTTGCCTTGTGAGTTTGAAGTTGTCTTTCCTAATTTGGAAGATCTACATTTGGCAATTCCGAACCATACGGGAGATTGGTATTTCTCGGGTAATTATCCTACCCCAGGTGGGAATAAAGTGGTGAACCAGGCCTTTATGAATTATATGACGGGCAATCAAAACAGAGCCTACTGATAATTAAATTACCCCGCTTTTTAATATTCTTTCAGAGGCAATTATTCCACCTAATGCAACTCCGGGTACTCCTTGTCCAGGATACACAGTGTCTCCGCAACGGAAAAATCCCTTCACAGGGCTGACTGCTCCACTCAGGCGAAAAAGAGAGTTTCGAATATCTTGAGGGATTCCTCCCACGGAGCCTTGATGTCTGGAAGTCCACTTTTCCCAGCTTAGGGGAGTCGAGGCCATTTGATAAATAATTTTGTCTTTTGAAAACCCAGGTATTTTTTCTGCCAGCAAATCTATGATGAAGTCAGAAATTTCCTGTTTTCTTTTGTCATACTCATCCGGGATTTCAAACCAGACTTTCGTATTGTCCACATGGGTAGAGATAGAGAGCACGCGCTGGCCTTCCGGACAACGAATGGTATCTCCTTTATCTGAAAATGAAACAAACACACTATTTGAATTGCAATAGGGTATTTGTTTTCCTGGGGGTAAAATAATCTGATGATGCAAGGAATGGTCATCTTCAAATGTATCTACCACTGCAATACCCATTGTAAAGGCTCCTCTAAAGTTTGAGTATTTTTTCGATTCTTGTTCAGACCACTTTTTTAGGTTGTCGTGCGTAATAGCGGGTAAATTCCAGACGGGTATGTTACTGAGAACAGCCTTCGAATAGTAGTAATTTCCTTTATTGTCAATGATTTCCCAAATGCCATCTGGGCGTTTTAGAAGGGAGGTGACTTTTTTGCGCAATCTGAGCTCCGACCCTCTCCACCGTAATTCTCGATACAAGGCTTTCGGCAAGGAAATCATTCCTCCAGGCAGATAGTAATTTGAGTAATTTGTATAACATAATGCAGCAGCTGCAAACAAAAAGGGCGTTTCATGGGTAGTGTTTTGTGCGGTAATCATAAGTTGTTCATCCAGATACTGAATGAATGAATGATTTTCGGACAAGCCAAACTTTTTTAAAATTGTGTGCGTATTTTGAAAGGCATATTTAATGAATCGGATATCTGCAGGATTGTTTTGAACCGCGAGATAGAGCAAATCTGTAATTGATTGTGGGGGGAAACGAAGATTGGTACCTGCAATTTTCCAAACCAAATTACTCAGCTTCCAAGCTAGTTTCCAGAATTTATCTTGAGCATCTGCATCACCAAAGGATTCTTTAGAAGTCTTAAGCCATTCTTCAAAATCTTTGGGCTTCAATATTTTCTTATCCCCCATCCAAATAGTCATACTGGGATTGATTTCTTTTTTAACAAGGGAGAAACCCAGAGCCCGTTGAAGTAAGAGCAACGGTTGATGCTCATCGAACCCCATCAGAGTCGTGGCGCCGGATTCAAAAATGTACCCTTTTCTTGGATAGGAGGAGCAACACCCTCCGGGTAAATAGTTGGCTTCCAAGACTAATACACGCTTTTTTTGCCGAGCAACCATTGCTGCGGCTGTAAGCCCACCAATACCTGCACCAATGACGACTAAATCGAATATTTCTTGATTTATCTCTGATTGGGTTTTGTCCGGTTTCATTTATCGTGCTAATAGCCAGGTAGCAATAACCCATTTCTGCGGGTGAAAGGTTCAGTTCTTTCTGTTATTCGGAAAAAATTAAAGCAGAGAAAGGACTAATCGATATAGAGGAATTCGGATTGTCCAGGTAAATAAGAAGATTCCCCCGAAAAATAATCCTCCTAAACAATAAAGCCAGATGGAATAATGAACAACATCTAAGGGTCGCTGTGGCGGATCTAACACTTGGAAAAGAGGGGCTGATTGTTGATTTCTGGATACAGATTCTTCTTTTAACAGATTGACCGAAACAAATAATTGTTGAAGTAATTCCTGCTGTCGGTATAAATCTTGTAATTCTACTTCTTCTGAATAGCGTGCGGTATACCGCTTTTGATCTCCGTATCGCGCGATGTTTTTTTGGATGAATTCTAATTCCCGGCTTATGCTGTCCGCTCTCAGCTGTAGATATTGTGATTGAGAGACCGCTTTCTGTATTTGTCTATCCCGATGGTATTGCTGGGCATGCTCAATCAGTAAGTGCCCTAACATTAAAGATAGAGAATCATTAGCTGTTGTGATGCGGAGGGAAATAAACCCATCTTCATCTGTAAAAATGAGTAGAATCCTGCTTAAGTATCGATTGGCAAAAGTGTAAGATCCTTCCCCAATTTCAGGTGGCGGCATCGTCCTACCAAGTAAGAAACTTCTTTTGAGTTGATCTGCGCGCAACCACTCGCGTACTTCTTTTGTTTGCCCCTGAAGAGTGATACTATCCCGAATGCAGGTATTTCTGAGGGACTGACTGGCTAAAATCGCTCGAATCGTTCCGGTGTTTTTATTTTCTCCAGGTAAAGATCCTAATAGGCTATTCAATCCAGTAGGTTGTTGGTTTGTCTCCTCTGGATAGATGACCACATTTACCCGATATTCATCTGGACTAAAGTATGCGTATAATCCGGCCATTAAAACAATAATCAATACCTTTCGGAGTAAAGCGATTCGCCTTGCTTCCCAGAGTATCTGAACTTCTTGCTTAAATGTGACCCAAGCTTGCAATTTTTTCTATTTCTGTATTTGGCTGGCAACTAAAAGGAGCGTGGCTAAAGCTGAGATGATGCCCACAATGGCTTGAGTGTTCATGCCTTGGTTGGCTTGTATTGGTTTAACCGGAACTATTACTGTCGCCCCTTTATCTACCTTGGGGTAAAATTTAATGAATAAAAAGGAATTGGTCCTTTTTATTTTACCATTGGCATAGCGAACGATAGATTTTCTTTTAACCGAGCGTTCTCCAAACCCTCCGGCAGAATTCAGGTAGGTTTTAAAACTAGTGCGATTCGGGTCAAAGCTGATATTTACCGGATATAAAACGCCCCCTTCCACCCGCACCACATCATTCACCTCCGGAACTAATACTTTATCTCCATCTTTTAGAATGTTGTCATAAGTAGATCCCGGTTTATTCAATGCTTTGGTTAGGTCAATTACTACTTCTTGCTTATTTCGTAAAATTTTTGTGCCTTCCATATAGGCATCTTTTGTCAGTCCCCCAGCTCTTTTAATTAAAGAAGAAATTCTTTCGCCTTTGTCAATTTTAGAGTATTCCCCAGGGAATAAAACCTCTCCAACTAACAAAACATTCTCTTGTAATTCAAAATTGGGGTTCTTACGAATAAAGACTTGGTCAAAAGGCTTTAATAGAAAGGAATCCAATGCTTTGTCATTTTCCCAATCTTGGGCAAACTTGATTTGAATAACTTCCGTTTTGGAGTTTTTGCTGAATCCTTCTTCGGTGTACACACGAGATACTTCCAAGAGGGTAAAATCAGCTTGGTCGGTTGGTCCTCCTGCATGATAAATCAAATCCTTGAGCGAGCGTTTCCCGGAATAAATATAAGAACCTTCTTTGCGCACTTCTCCCCGTATGCTGATGTATCGAATATCTTTAAATTCTTCAATGTAATACACTCTAAATGCATCAAATTGCTGAAGTTCAATATTCGATAATGAATTTTTGTCATATTGCAGAATCGATTGAAGGTCAATTGGAATGTAATCTATTTCCAGATTTTCATTAATTCTTTCGATATAAGCTCTTTTTAAATAAGCTTCTTTGGTCAATCCGCCAGCTTTATTTAATAAATCAATGACTCTATCCCCTTTTTGAATTTGATATACCCCGGGATATTTAAACTCTCCCATTGCCTGTACCGAATTATGCAAGGTGTCTAATAATCGGAAGAAGGTAAGGCTGTCTCCATCTTCAAGGGTGAAATCCTTGTTGTTTTGAATCATTCCATCCAAATCCAGAGATAAAACATTTACCTCATTATCACTGTATCGTCGAATTTGAATATTTCTATTCGCAGCTTCTGGTTTTGAACCGCCAGAATAAAGAAGCAAGGATTTCATGTTTTCATTATGCTTCAATTCATATTTGGTGGGTCTTTTTACCTCCCCTGCCAGACTCACTACCTTTCCTTGAGAAGCAACAATTATAAAATCATTATTCTGCAGGAATATTTGGTTTTTTATATCTCCTTGTATTAAGTATGCATACACATCCAATGTGTCAATAGTTTTGCCTTCTCTCTTAATAAAAATTTTACGAAGGGATCCAATTTCATTTGGCCCTCCAGCCATATACAAAGCATTGAAGGCAGTGTGTAAGGCAGATAGTGTATAGGTACCCGGTTGCACCACTTCTCCCACCACATTTACTCTAATGGTGCGTGCTTTCCCCATGACTACTTCTACATTTGCCCCTCCAGAAACAATGGATTTAAAACGGCTTTTAATTATCTCCCTGGCGGTTTTTAATTTAACCCCCAATAAATTAATTCTTCCTACTCCTTCAGGATAAATGGACCCATCTTTATCTACCTCGAAGGATTCATAAAATTCAGCAGTACCCCAGATGGTAACAATGATTTCATCCCCCGGGCCAAGGATGTAATCCTCCGGTGGTACGATATTTTCATCCGGGGAGAAATTCATGGATTTTTGGGAGAATAGTTTTTGCCCGAATATGTTATCGAGTACAGTATCCTTTTTAGCCATGAAGTCCTCTTTTTCTTGTTTCTTTTTCTCAAGAAGCAGGATTTTCTTCTTTTTCATCATTTCTAAGCTATCTGCTTGGGACTTGAGGTTAGGGTCTTTTTCGATTTCCGATCTGGATAATTTCTTTTTGCGTCTGCCATAAGGAGTCATTTCTTCCTCCTCAGACTCTAATTCCGCTTCCAAATCAGTGGCGAGGATATCCTGTTCCTCCATTTCTTGGCTAGAGTATCTTCCTTTGCTATCCAGAAAGACTTTTACATCAAACCCAGGATCGGATTTGCGTTTTCCGAAGAATTGGATGATTTCTTCATCTGAAACTCCTGCTTTTTTTAATTGCAGGATTCTGTTTCGAATATTAGATCTTTTTGCAAGGTCATCATCGGGGAACTCATCTCCTAAGCCAATTTTGCTAGAGTCTTTGACGATTACCTGAGTGTAGGCTAAATTATTTAAGATCAGGAACCCTAAGAATATTCCTGTAGTTAGAAGGAGGCTGTGTAACTTTGCACGCATATTAAATGAACCGGTCAATCTGGTTTGTGAAAAGGTAAAATTAACAATAATACATGGCTAAAATAGCAATAGACATAAGCGGAGGGCGGATTCTACAGGAAAATACTATTGTGGGGATTGATTTAGGCACAACCAACAGCCTGATTGCCCGGGTAGTAGAGGGGCATCCAGAGGTGATTTCGGACTATGGAAAGCCTGCATTAGTTCCCTCAATTGTTCATTTTACCCCTTCCGGAACGGCAGTAGTAGGTGAGGAGGCCCGGGAAAAACTTATTCAAGACCCATCCAATACAATTTATTCTGTCAAAAGACTGCTAGGGAAATCATGGCAGGATGTACAGGACCAGAAACAATTCTTTGGATATCAGATTTTGGATGATGATAAAGATAGTTTGGTGAAAATACGGGTACGAGACCAGTTTTATAATCCTGTAGAATTATCAGCTTGGATTTTAAAAGAACTTCGTTCCAGAGCTGAGCATCGATTAAAAACTCCTGTTACTCGGGCGGTTATTACTGTGCCTGCCTATTTTAATGATACCCAAAGGCAGGCTACCCGGGATGCAGGTAAGCTTGCTGGAATGGATGTGCTTCGAATTATTAATGAGCCGACAGCAGCTTCTTTGGCCTATGGTTTGGGGGTGGGGATAAATTCTACCCCTGAAATAGTTGCTGTTTACGACTTAGGGGGAGGCACTTTTGATGTAACCCTTTTGAGAATAGAAGAAGGTGTATTTGAGGTGCTGGCAACACATGGAGATACTTGGTTAGGAGGGGATGATTTTGATCATGCAATCATTCAATATTGGATGAAGCAACAAAATTGGGAATCAGAAGTATTGAGTAAAGATCCTTCTTTTGGACAAGCCATTCGATTGGAGGCTGAGCGGGCAAAAAAGACGCTTTCTTCCCAGGAAGTATACTCCTCAAAGGCCGCTGACAATGGTTTAGAAACGGATCTTGGAATGACCCGAAAGCAATTTGACGAGTTAATACAGCCTCTAATAGCTCAAACAATCGCCTGTTGCCAGAAGGCATTGAAGGATGCTCAAATCCAGGTAGGGGATATTCAAAATGTGATTTTGGTAGGAGGCTCCACCCGAGTGCCAGCAATTAAAGCCGCGGTAACTCAATTCTTTAAAAGAGAGCCTTTTGATAATATTGATCCAGATTTGGTAGTTGCTCTTGGGGCAGCCGTACAAGCAGATATTCTTGCTGGAAATCGAAAGGATTTGTTGCTGCTGGATGTCACGCCTTTATCCTTGGGTATCGAAACCTTGGGGGGGTTAATGGATGTACTTATTCCCCGAAATTCCAGAATTCCTACACGGGTAGCGCGAGAATATACTACCTCTTTGGATGGTCAAAGCAATCTGAAAGTACTTGTTTATCAAGGCGAAAGAGAAATGACTCGGGATAATCGTAAATTGGCAGAATTTGAATTGAAAGGAATTCCTGCTATGCCAGCAGGTTTGCCTAAAATAGAAATTCGGTTTTTGTTAGACGCTGATGGAATCTTGAATGTAGAGGCAAAAGAATTGCGCAGTGGTGTTTCTCAAGAAATTCGAATAAAACCTCAGTACGGACTCACCGATCAACAGGTGGAGGACATGCTTCTGGCTTCTTTGCAACATGC
>JBEIHC010000028.1:0-28838 GCA_040381555.1 Bacteroidia bacterium | reverse complement strand
GTCTTGCCTCGATACGGTGCTGAAAGATTCCTGCAAATTTATTCTCCATTCAGCACCTACTCGGCATGACTATCTTTTGTTCAACCCAAGCAGTCATCCCGAGTAAGGCGGCGAATCCTGATTCGTATTATAAATTATTTTTTAGCGCCGCCTGTATCGAGGGAAGACGGTAAAATTTTATACATTTTTCCTAAATGCCCGTCTTGCCTCGATACGGTGCTGAAAGATTCCTGCAAATTTATTCTCCATTCAGCACCTACTCGGCATGACTATCTTTTGTTCAAACCCAGGCAGTCATCCCGAGTAAGGCGGCGAACCCAGATTCATATTATAAATTATCTTATGGTGCCGCTGGTATCGAGGGACGACGGCACATTACTAAGAATTCTTTTATTACCCGTCTTGCCTCAATACGGTGCCAGAAAACACCTGAATATACAATCCCAATTAGGCAACTACTCGGCATGATTGTGTTGAAGTGGCAGGGCAAATTCAATCAAGCAGGTACACTATCCTAAACCAGAATTCAACGCAAAAAATAACGCCTCTTAGCAGAGGCGTTATTTTTTCAATTTCTCATTTTTATTGCTTCAATATCCTAGCCTGCATCATTAGATTACTTCCGGATAGTCTCAAGAAATAAGGACCAGCTGGCATATCGGATAAGTTCAGATTTAATTCGTTTTTCTGTAATACAGGAATCTCTTCTGTATATACTACTCTACCTACTACATCCATCAATTCAAGGCGTGCTTGTTCTTGTACAAAAGGAAGATCAACCATCACTTTCAATTCTCCTTGTGTTGGATTTGGGAATACCTTCAATACTTTCAATGCATCTGGATCTGATTCTACTCCTACAAACAAATTCAAATAATAATATGCCTGAGAAGTGGAAACGCATCCGGTAGTAGGATCTGTGTAAGTAACCGTATAATATCCATTAATAGTTGGATTCAAAGTAGGAAGGGTAGCACCTGTGATGGGCACATTATTCAGATTCCATTGTATGTTGGTGGCGATGCTGGAAGTCAAAAACCCACTCACCATGGTTATAATTGGCTGGGTAGGTAGAGGATTAACCACCACATTAACGGAAGCTAAGACAACGGTACACTGGGAAGAATAATACATCACATAATACATACCCGCTTTGGGAAGGAACGCTGGATCTATTGAAATAGTAGACATGCCTGAATTAAATCCATTAGGACCAAGCCAGGTAAATTGTCCTTGTGGCAAACCAGTGGTGGTTAAATGTAAATCTTCCCCAACGCAAATCGGACTATTGCTAAAAGCAGTTACTCCTAAAGGCACATCAATAACTGTAACTGTAATGGTATCTTCATCACTAATACAGCCATTCACAGTAGCTGTTACAGTGTACTGACCGCTATTAATTTGACCTACTCCTGTAATAGTTGGATTCTGGGTATTGGAAGTATAGGCATTCGGACCTGTCCAGGTAAAAGTTGCAGTAGGGATATTGTAGGTTCCTAAAGTAAGGGAATTGGTTGCACAAACTGGGGTATTAGCAGTAGCACTTGGGGAGGGAGGGGTAGAATTCACTACCAAGTTTACCGTAGCAATCGCACTATTACATCCGTTTTCGGAGACAACCAAATTATACACACCATTATCCGTAAGAGCGGCGACTCCAATAAATGGATTAGCATCAATAGAGGTAAAACCATTCGGGCCTGTCCAAGAATAAGTCCCCAAACCGAAATAATCGGAACCAAAATTCACTATTTCGCCGGTACAAACCGGAGAGTTAATGGTAAGATTGGGGGTTGGAGGAGTAGAATTTACTACGACTAGGAAAGAATCTCCAACACTGGTACAACCATTAGCCGTAACTGCTACTGTATACATACCAGCTTCAACAGTTGTCACTGCTGGTATACTGGCATTTTGAGTATTAGCAGTAAAGGCATTGGGGCCCTGCCAGTCATAAGTTGCGCCTGCTACTGTTGCGGCTGTTAGGTTCAATGTTCCTCCAGTACAAACTGGAGCATTACTCCCTACGCTCGGGATTATAGGAGCGGGCTGAACTTGAACCAACAGAGTGGTACCTGCACTCAGACATCCATTCTCAACAGCATAAACAGTGTAGGTTCCTGCATCTGCCAAGGTAATCGGTGTAACGATTGGATCTTGCAAGGTGGAGGTGAACCCATTAGGCCCAGTCCAACTATAAGTACCTGCTCCAGCAGTCGTTGAGGATAAAGTCAATGCCTGTCCTTGACAAACAGGACTGTTAGAGCTGGGTGTAATTGGAGCAGGTGAAGTAAGTACATTTATGTTGAGTGTAGCGGTTGGACTGTTACAACCACCCACAACTGAAGTAGCAGAATATATTCCAGAGGCAGCAAGGGTAACTCCTGATATGGAAGGATTCTGGATATTCGCAGCAAATGCATTCGGGCCTGTCCAGGAATAGGTTGCCCCACCCGGACCAGTTGCAGACAAGCTCAGCACACCACCGGTACAAACAGGATTGTTACTATTCAAAACCGGAGCTGCCGGTGTGGCATTCACCACAACAGATGTTACAGCAACGGAAGAACTACAGCTACTCACAATGGAAACGACTGAGTAAATACCCGCACTACTTAAGGGTATCGGATTCAAAGTGGCATTCTGTGTATTGGCAGTAAATCCATTAGGGCCTGACCAAAAATAGGTAGCACCAGGGACAACCGTAGCAAATAAGTTAAGCAACCCATTTTCACAAACAGGAGCATTGGAGGAGGCGATTGGAGTAGTGGGAGAAGGATTCACAGTGATATTAATAGTAGCCGCTACAGTGGCTGTACAACCTTGTGCAATAGCATAAACTGAGTAAACTCCTGCGTTGAAAATACTTACATTATTTACCACTGCAACTGAATCTACAGAAGTAAAACCGTTAGGTCCTGTCCAAGTATAAGAAGTACCAGTACTAGTAGCACTGAGACTTAATCTTTGACCAATACAAGCAGGGTTATTGGCAGCCACATTCGGTGCTGCCGGTGCAGGTATAATCGTCACTACTGCACTATCCGGAGTGGACCAACAACCTGCACTATTTCTCGCCCGTACATAATAAGTACCGGAAGCCGTTACATTGAAAGGATTAGTGGTTGTATTTGCAGTGCTGGTTCCGGTAGAGAGTGTGCCTTGCCAGTAATAAGTTACTCCAGCTGGGGCACCTGAAATCGGATTTAAATTGGTAGATGCACAAGCAGGATTTTGAACCACAGTTGGGGCTGGAGGAGGTGCAGGAACAGGATTTATGGTAACAAGAAGGCTAGAACTGGTAGTGGACCAAGAAGTATTGCCTGGATTATACGCTCTTACATAATAGGTACCTGTAACTGTAATGGGGAAAGTTGCTGAGGTTGGATTGGCCATACTGGTGCCAGTAGGATTTGTACCCTGCCAGTAGTAAGTAATTCCCGCAGGAGGAACCATAGTATTCAAAAAGGCAGGTCCGCAAGAAGGGTTTGCATTGGCTGTTGGTGCTGGAGGAGGAGCAGGGGTGGGGCAATTGGCAATATAGGCTACGGTCCGTAAACCTGAGAATGCCCCACATTGCGATGAACAGCAGGTTCCAACATTTAAATACACGGTTCCGGACACGGTAGAAACCCAGTTAATATAAGATCCGAGCCCACAGAAATCATCATTCCAGATATAAGCACCACTCGTAGGACCTGAGGACAAGGTTAAATAAGGATCACCTGAATAACTACCGCCATTTGAACACATTGTGAAGGTATAAGTACAACCAACTGTGGCTGTAAATGTATAATACCCATGTTGAGGTGCGGTAAGAGTTTGCCAGGTTCCGGTAGGGGTAATCGTACCCAATGGATTATTACAATAAGCCTGTGCGGATGCTCCAGAAGGAATTAACAGGATTACTGCACTAATCCAAAAACCCAAAAGCAAAGACCCGATTGCCTTAGTTAAATATATTTTCATATTGGAATGATTTATAATTCGCATCTTAAAAATAGATATTTTCTTTAATACCACCAAATTATCCCCAGAATAATCGGTGAACGGTCAAAAATCCGGACTGTAAAGGACTATTTTCTTCCCCAAATCATCGAAATCCTGCCCTTAGCTCATTCAGTACCAAAGCCTTTTTATCCGGATTCCAAACATAAAGAACCCAAATAACAGAGTCAGAACGCTGAGGCCACATCCCAAAATAGGCTTCGCTTAAATCCCCCCGCCCAGGACACAACTCTTTTTGAATATAAAAAGGATCGTCCTTTCCAAATTCCGATTTCAATACCAATTGGAAATTTTCGCAAGAAGGAGATCCTTTTGTTATCTGCCATTCTGCCTTCATTTCCCTGAAATAGGAAGGAGTAAACGCTGATTGAGAAAACCGAAACAACTCTGTAAATTCTGTATTTGAAGCAATTGCAATGGGATGAGTTATCTTAAATTCCTGCCTATGCCGCAACAGCAGATAGGAATATTCTTTCCAATCCCAATCATCTTTACCAAAAAAACATTTCGTATAAGCCTGAAACAGGCGTAGGCTCACCACACAGGAAAGGGAGATTAAAAACAAGAGCAAGACCTTCTTCCATATACCCTTCTTTTGCCAAATAGACTCCAGTCCCTGAGCAAAAGGATAGGCGAATAAGACGGTATATTCTACAAAATTTCGACTACCAAAACCGCAACCAAAAAACCAAACATGCCAAGAAGAAAATAAATAGGATAGGAGTATAAAAAGTCCCAAGCCCAAACGGGCAGCATAACTACCCTTCCCAATACCCCAAAAAATAGCACACAAAACTCCTACCCATAGCGGGCCATAGGGAAACAATCCATTATTGGGTGAGAACCAAAATTTCAACAATTCAGGATTTTTCCAGTTAGAAAAAGATTCATTTCCATAAGCATAATTCAAAAAAGAACCACTTGAATATTTCCAGTATAAGAGTTGAGGAACACAAATCAGGAGGAAAGAAACTGCGGCAGTAACGAAGAGTTTTGGAGAATAAAATAACAACTTCCACCTTGGTGCTTTTTCTGGAAGAAGTAATAAAACGATAGCTGCAATACCAATGGCACCGGTGGGTCTTACCATCAAAATCATTCCCATCAACAATCCAAGAACCCCCATTTTTCGATAGGAGAATGAGTCTAACCGATCTAAGAAATTTAAGAGTAAAGCGAACAGGGCAAAGGAATAGATATGGGACATTCCAGCATTTTCAGAATGATAGTAGAGCAACCCTGTTCCCAGCCAAATGCTACCCACCACCAGCAAGGCTAATCGCTCATTTACCCTCCGACGCAAGAAACCAAAAAGGCTAAACAACCCGATGCAACCCCAGGTTATACCTGCCAATTGTACCGCATAAACATAAGGGGAAGAAAAGCCATTTGGCAGATCAGTTCCAATGAGTGCATAAGCATGAGCGACTAGGAAGAAAGGAGCTTGAAGAAGTGCAGTACCGATAGGATATTTAGTCCGAATTTTTTGACTAAGGGTATCCAGTTTAAAACCATAACCCGTGCCAGCTTCAAATTCATAGGGAAGTTTTTGAGCGTCCCAATCATAAATAAAATGAGCTGGAAGATAAACGAAGTATCCAGCCTGATCTGCCCAAAGAAAGGTTCTCCAGTCGTTTTGCAAAGGAATATCCCGATGCCGATTGGAGACAATTTTCCAGGCAAGAATGCCGCTAAGTAAAAAGAGGACTAGGATGAAAAAGCGCTGCATACCTATGGCTCCTCTTTATTCAGAAATTAAAGGGGTAGATTTCCGTGCTTTTTACGGGGCTGACTTTTAGCTTTATTTTCGAGCATTTCAAATGCGGAGATGAGCTTCTTGCGTGTTTCAGAAGGCAGGATAATTTCATCTACAAATCCACGATTAGCCGCACGGTAAGGATTAGCAAACTTGCGATTGTATTCCCCTTCTTTTTCCAGAAGCATAGCTGCTGGATCTTCTGCACTCATAATTTCTTTACGGAAAATAATCTCTGCAGCTCCTTTGGCACCCATTACCGCAATTTCTGCTGTAGGCCAAGCATAATTCATATCTGCGCCAATATGTTTGGAGTTCATGACATCATAAGCTCCGCCATAGGCTTTCCGGGTAATAACTGTAATTCTAGGAACTGTCGCTTCACAAAAAGCATACAACAATTTGGCTCCATTGGTAATGATTCCATTCCATTCCTGATCTGTGCCGGGCAAGAAACCGGGAACATCTTCAAATACCAATAATGGGATATTAAAAGCATCGCAGAAGCGAACAAAACGCGCACCTTTAACAGAAGCTTTAATATCAAGCACACCGGCTAATACAGAGGGTTGATTCGCGACAATCCCTATGCTACGGCCTTGAAGTCGAGCAAATCCCACGATAATATTTTCGGCAAATTGCTCATGCGTTTCCAGAAAGGAATCCGGATCACACACTTTCCGAATCACCTCCTTCATGTCATAAGGCTGATTGGGATTATCGGGAATAATGGAATCTAATTCCGGAACGAGTGCATTTTTATCTCCTTCAAAAGCCAGACGAGGCGCCTGTTCTTCACAATTTTGGGGCATATAGGTAAGGAGATTGCGAATATTCCGAATACACTCCACCTCATTATCAAAAGCAAAATGCGTTACGCCACTTTTAGCAGCATGGGTATCTGCCCCACCCAATTCTTCCGAACTCACTTCTTCATGGGTTACCGTTTTGACCACATTGGGTCCGGTAACAAACATATAAGAAGTATTCCGTACCATTATAATAAAATCGGTGATGGCCGGGCTGTAAACCGCACCTCCAGCACAAGGACCTAAAATAGCTGAAATCTGAGGCACCACTCCAGATGCCAAGGTATTGCGATAAAAAATATCTGCATAGCCGGCGAGGGAAAGAACGCCCTCTTGAATCCGAGCCCCACCTGAATCATTTAATCCAATTACAGGAGCTCCGTTCTCCATGGCCAAATCCATAATCTTACAAATCTTCTCCGCAAAAGTCTCTGATAAGGAACCGCCAAATACAGTGAAATCCTGACTAAAAACATAGACCAATCTTCCATTCACCTTCCCATATCCCGTTACCACACCATCTCCTAGATACTTTTGCTTTTCGAGCCCAAATTCTGTAGATCGATGCGTAACGAATTTGCCTAACTCTTCGAATGTTCCTTCATCCAATAAAAGATGAATTCTTTCGCGGGCGGTGAGTTTTCCCTTTTTGTGTTGGGCTTCAATCTTATCTTGGCCCCCGCCTAAAAGCGCTTCTTCATTTTTCCGAGATAATTTTGCCAATCTGGATTCTTCGCTAGTATTAACCTGATTCATATTATTTAGGATTTCATTTGACTCTTGCTATCTCCAAGCACTGATAGCAAATGCGGAGCAAAAATAAGAAAAAGCAGACAGGCTCTTACGGGGAAATAGGAGGTAATCCGGCTGACCACAATAATTCTGCGGACAACTTCTGAAATTTCCCGGCAGTTTCAATCCATTTAAGACGGGTATCTAATAAAAGTCTTTCCCGAGTATTGACTAAAAAAAAGGAGCTTTCCCCATTTTGAAATCGCTGTTCTTCTCCATCTCTGAGTTTTTCTGCCATCCGGGCTCCTTCCTCTTGTAAATTGAGCAGAGTGCGGCCTGTATTCAATTCATTATACTTCTGAACGAGCTGATTTCGAAGCCTTTGAGATTCGAAGTCAGTTTGATACTCCATCTGCTCAACTTTAATTTTAGCCAGACTTAGTTTGCCTCTTTCTTTCCTTAGAAACAAGGGAAAATAAATATCCAGACCAAATTTGTAGTTATTTCGAAAATAAGGGGAAGCTCCACCGGGATTATTGCCGGTCATTGTCAGTAAGGGATAGTATTCCAAATTGATGACAGGCTTTAGATTTTCAGCCATCCATTTTCTCTCTATCTGCAACTGACGGGTTTTCAAGCGTAAGCTCATCAATTCCGGATGATTGGATTCCGTCAACTGTATGAGAACACCCAGGGAATCCTGCAAGGGTACTTGAGGAGAGTCGAAAGGAGACTCCGGCTTGGCCTGAGGAGCTAATTCTACTAAGTTTCCCTCTGCATCCCATAGATAGGTGGAGAGGAGCAGGCGCATATTTTCTCGTTGAACCTCAGCCTCTCTTAGCCCGGCCTCACGCCGAACAACCTCCAATCCAGACTCTACAGAATCAAGTCCACTATTTTGCCCAAGCTCTACTCCTTGTTTGATTGCTTCATTTCTTTGAGATGCCAATGTCAACCCCTCGGTTAAAATATCCGCCTTATACACCATTTCCATCCAAAGCCAATAATCTTTGACAGCCTCGAGGAGTAATTTATTGATGGCTTTTATTAATTCTGCCTCTGCCAATTCCTTCCCTACTTGAGCCTGCCTAAGTGCTGCTCGCCTTTGATCAATAAGTAAGCCTTGACCAATGGGCAAACTCAGACCAGCATAGAGCAATCCTTCTTTGGGCGTTTTATCTGCATCATTTAAATAAATCCCCGAATTTTGGTCAAAACCAATTTTAAATTCAGGGCCCGGAAAGGTAGGAATTTTTACAAATCCGCCCCGGTTCAAATAATAGGTATTGCCAATATATTGTTTTTCATTTAGGTTATAATTTAGGCTGGGATCAAATCCCCCACGCGCCACTCGAATTTCCATTTTAGCTCTTTCCGTAAGTAATTGAGCTTGTTTTGCTAGAGGATGATGGGCAATGATTTTATTTAAAAATTCCTCTCTAGTAAATACTTGGTCTGAGCGTGTCGTATTTTGAGCTCCTAAAAAATAGGCACAGGAAAAAATCAATAGTAGTATAAACTTAAGGAGAATACTCATGATTCCTTCCCTTCTGACTCCTCCCCTTTATCCATAGGATAAGATTCTTTATTTGCCTTCGGATCTTTAGGTACATCATTCAAAGAAGGAGGAAACCCATTGAGTTGACGCCATATTTCATAGATCACTGGAACATCTTCCAAAAGGGCCCAAGCATACACACCAGAACCTACTCTAAGTTGAGTTGGCCAAGAATCATCTGTCAGGGTATCCATTTTCACTAATACTCGATAAAATCCACCCGGGCTATTGACATAATCTATCACATGAATTTTACCACCAAAAGTTCCGATAGCAACAGAAGGCCAGCCTGTAACCTGAATGGCGGGCCAACCATCAAACTGTAAGCGTACCAAACGCCCTTTCGACAAAAGGGGTACATCCATTGCCCGCACAAAAACCTCTACAGCCAATTCAGCATTATCGGGCATAATCGTACAAATACCCTCACCCTCTTTAATTTGTTCTCCAACCCCTGCCTTCAAAGCCTTTACCACATACCCACTTTGTGGGGCAGTTAAATAATAGTAACCCGCACGAATTTTATTTCCAGATAACTCATTTCTCAATTTTGCCACTAAAGCTTCCGCATCATACAGACTAGCCTGTGCCGTGCTTTTATCAGATTCGGCTTTGGCAATTTTATCCATATATTCTGCTAAAATGGCGGATTGTTCCAGATAGGCATTTTGAGCATCAGCTTGAGAAACACTAAACTTATTCTCTGCTTCAATTCTTTTAGCCGTCGCCCCTTGTAATTTATTTTGTCTTTCCTCCAATTTGACCAATGGCTCTAACTGTTTTTTGTAGAGCGATTTCATTCGCTCGTATTGATCTTTGGCGATATTTTCTTCCACAACAGCTGCCTGCACGCCTGCACTGTCAATCTTAACCTTCATAAAGGATTGACGCAATTTATTGTCTACTTGTTGTTTTTTCAAATCCATAGATTGGCGCAAAGCCTGAATTTGATTATCCAAGGCGTCAATCTTATTGGAGTAGGCAACAATTGCATCCTGCTTTGCGTCCAGTTGTTGCTCCAATCGGGGGATTAACTGAGGATCCAGATATTTATCTTTAATCTCAGTAAGTTGAATCAAGGTATCTCCAGATTCGACAAACTGACCTTCCTGAACAAACCATTGTGCAATAGCGCCACCAATAACCGTTTGCACTTCTTGTGGTCTTTCAGCAGGGTTCAGGGCAATTACTCTACCTGAACCTCGAATATTCTGCGTCCAGGGGAGAAATAAAAACAACACAAAGAATCCAAATATAAGCTCCAGCCACAAGGTCAAGCGACGAATAGACGCGGAAGTCTGCACCAGACGCAAGGAATAAAATTGATCCTTCATCCATTCATTCTCATCCTTTTGGGTTTTCTTCCGGAGCATACTGATTTTATCTAACTATACAAGCCTGAGTAAACTCTGAATTTTGGGAAAGTTCCGCAAATGTTCCAGATTGATATATCTTTCCCTCCCGTATCCATAAAATTCGATCGGCCTTTGCCATTAACTCCGGATCACTGGAAATAGCGACCAAGGTTTTGGTATTTCCAGGAGCAAAGAAATCAAATCTTTCGGCAAAATCTTTTCGGGTAACAAACTCAGCATAATCTTCATCCATCAAGATGAGAGAGGGTTGACCAAGAAGGGCTCTTGCTATAACAATTCTCCTCTGAATAGATATACTTAATGATTTACCCCCTGCAGGCAGGCGAGTTTGAAAGCCATCATACAGATGATCCAAATAGGAATCCAATCCTGCCAGGCGGGATTTAGACAGCATCTCAGTGATTGTTACTCTGGACTGATTGACCGAAAGATTTTCTTCTAGGGTCCCTTCGAAGATATCATTCTGCCGATTAAAAAATCCAATATTTTGCCTTAGGTCTGTAAGGTTCAGATCACGGAAGGAAACTCCGTTAAATGCCATATATCCCTCAAAGCTGGTCAAGGTGCCTCCCAATACCATCAGTAAGGTATTTTTACCTGATTCTGGACTTCCGGTTAAGATTACTTTTTCACCGGAATGAATTTCCAGTTCAATATCTTTCAGTATAGGTTTTTTAGACTCAGGATAGCCAAAGGATACATTTTTAATTTTGAGGCTTATTCCTTTTTCCTGAACAGGCAAGTTGAGGTTGCCGCCTTCTTCCAAAGGTAAGTCTGTAACTGCGGATAATTTCTCAATGCCGGTTAGGGTATCATAAATCACTTCCAAAAACAAAATAACTTTTTCGATGGAGGAGATAATTAATAGGATAACAATTTCTGCTGCGACAAACTGCCCCAGCGTCAGGTCTCTAGATACCACCAGTAAGGAACCCAAAATCAGCAAAGCTCCTGTAACAAGAGTTTTGAAAATAACCATGCTGCCAAATTGGATCTTCAGAATATTAAAGTGTGCTCTTCTCGCCTTTAAATATCCTTGGGTAAAATAGTCCATCTTTTCAACGGCGATATTGGAATAACCTGCCGTTTTGAAGGTGGTGAGGGAGCGGGCCATTTCCTCTACCCAAGCAGCTGCTTTGTATTTATAGGTGGATTCTTCCATATTTCGTTTCAATCCCAAAGGGAACAAAATTTTAAATATCAGGTAAACGACCAGAAGTACCGATAAGTCAAACAGAATGAATACCGGATGATAAAAAGCCAAAAGTAATAGCCCAAAAACAGCCTGTAATACTGCTCCAGAGAATTCTGTAAACATCTTAGCAAACCCTTTCTGAACATTAACCACATCAAAGAAGCGGTTCATTAATTCAGGAGGATAATATTTGCCAAAGCTTTCCATTTTAATTCTGGGAATACGATAGGCAAACTCAAAAGCTGTACGCGCAAATAATCTTTGTTGTAAGGTCTCCACCAAAATCAACTGAAGAATCTGAAGACCTCCCGTTATTAAAGTACCCAATACGACAGCCGCCATCATTAATATCATGGTATCCATGATTGAGCCGCTCATGACAAAATTAATAATGGTTTGTACGCCTAAAGGCAAGGTGAGCGAGAGTCCTCCTGCAATCAAGGCATACACCAAGATGTAATAAATGTCCTTTCTTTCTCTGAAAAGAAGTTTAAAAAACTTCACCAAAGGATGTGCCCCTGGAGAGCTGTCTCCAAACAAGCCGCGAATTGGGATGGCAGTGAATATCTCTAACTCATCCAAATCTTCTTCTAAACCGGCAAGTATTTCCTCAGGAGAATGGACAGCCTGTATAGATTTAATGCCACCTGGAAATCCATAAACAATCAGTTGATCCAATTTTCTGTAAAATAACTTTACCTGACAATCTGCTTGAATGACCAGATGGGGAGGAAAATCACCTTTCAGCAAAAACCGATAATCAGACCGGGCAATTTTGCGTTTAATCAGGTTGATGCCCGCAAAAGAGGCCATTTCCGTGAGCTTTGAAATCGTCTCTTCCCGATTCTTTGGATCCACATCCATAGAATGAGAAAAAGGCACATGCAAGCTGAGTTCACTGGTAGGGGAACCGATTTGCTCCGATAGTCGGAGGATAATATTTGAAAGATGGGTGATTTGCATCAATTAATGGAGCAATTTACGGCAAATTGAAACAAAAAGTTCCATTTTTAGTGTTAAAATAATTATCAAAAGAAATTATCAATAAGCTATCTCACAATAAAGCATCAACTTATGCTCACCTGTTATAATAGGAATTTCCTGAGCAAATTCTGTAGGGGATTGAAAAAACATACCTTTGTGAGGTGAAAAAAGAGGTCAAAGTTTGGTTTCAAGATATGGGAAAAATCTCCTATCAGGTTGCTTGGACGCTCCAGGAGGAATTGTTAAAAAATTCTGTAAACCAGAAAATTGCGAACCGATCTTTAGGAGAAACCCAACAGGTTTTGCCAGGAAATTACCTTTTATTCTGTGAACACAATCCTGTATATACGCTTGGGAAAAGTGGAAAGGCGGAGCATCTGCTCCTGACGGATGCGGAATTGGAGAAGGCGGGTATTGAATTCTTCCCCAATAACCGGGGTGGTGATATTACTTACCATGGTCCCGGACAAATAACCGGCTATCCCATCTTTGACCTGGAACAATTCACCACCGACATCAACTTGTACTTAAGAAATATTGAAGAAGCAGTCATCCTAACTTTGGCTGAATACGGCATTCAAGCAGGAAGATACCCTGGATTAACCGGAGTATGGCTGGATCCAGATAATGATTCGAAAGCACGAAAAATCTGTGCAATTGGGATACGGTGTTCTAGATGGGTAACCATGCATGGATTTGCATTTAACATTAACACTGAGTTGAATTACTTCAAGCAAATTATTCCTTGTGGAATTGAGGACAAAGGGGTTAGTTCACTTCAGACAGAGTTGGGCCGAGAGATAGATATGAGTGAAGTTAAAGAAAAACTCAAACATAACTTCGCTCAGGTTTTTGGATACTCCTATCTTTCTGCTCCAAGTCTAGAAATTTCAACCCTGATCTCCCCTTTCGTATGATATTCAACACTGTATTTGTTATTTGGGGAATTCAACTTCTCAGCAATTTTATCTTTTTCCATCAGCATAAAAATCTTCGATTTAAGGCGGGTTGTCTGATTTGGGTGGCCATGGTATTTCTTCATTTAATCAATGCCGCTTTTGTTTCCAGAATTCTGGCGACATACCTTTCTAATGCAGATGAAATCACCACTGGCCAATGGGCACAAAGTCCGGGATTAGACAATCCCTTTGTTTTATTTTTTTCCGGTCTGATTGGTACCATCATCCTGCAGGTCATTTTTAATTTAGGCAAAGGGAGTAAACATTCAGATGAAATGCCAGACACTTATGGAACCCGAGAAGGGGAAGATAATTTGAAAGATTCACACTGAGTCTAAAGATTTGTAACTTTACCTGCTTATGAAAAAAAATAATTTTGGATTCATCGTGGCGGTATGCCTGTTGATGCATTCCATACTCCCCATTGCAGTGAAAGCTCAACAAGACACGCTTCGGGTAGTGCATTACAGTCTTCTTAAATACCCTGGTTCTACACCGGAAAGATCAGATAGTATCAGAATAGTCTTGGACTACCTAAAACCGGACATTCTATGCGTTACTGAAATGTTGAGTTCTTCCGGAGCAGACTTGATTCTGAATAATTCTTTAAATCACAGTGGCAGAACCAACTATGCTCGAACAGTTTATTTGGATGGGTTTGATACCGAAACAATTTTATTTTACAATACAAATAAACTAGGCTTAATTCGCACGGATAGTGTTTCTACCGCAGGATCAACTGCCGTTGGATCATCTAGATTTATTGGGTATAGTCGGTTATTTTATAAAGACCCAAATTTAGCTACCCATCAGGATACCCAGTATGTGGATTTATTTCACATGCACCTAACAGCCTCTTCTGACGCTGTTGACAGCCTTTCCCGCTATGCCCAGACAAAAATGTTGAAAAATTGGATGAGCGCTAGGCCTCATATTCAGTTTGTATTGGCTACCGGGGATTTAAATCTTTATACAGATCAGGAAGCAGGGTATCAGACTTTACTCGATACGGGTTTAATTAAACTCAAAGACCCTATCAATCGTCCGGGGAGATGGAACAACAATGCAGCATTTGCTGATGTGCATACTCAAAGCACGCGTGTTCGTGCCTTTAACGGAGGTGCCACCGGAGGCTTAGATGATCGTTTTGACTTTATCCTTACCTCCGATTCAATCCTTCAAAGTAGTCGCCTCAAGTATATACCGAACACCTATCGGGTAATTGCCAATAATGGACAATTATTCAATGACTCCCTAACCCACCCTCCGATCAACACCCTTGTCCCTTGGAATGTCCTATCTGCCTTGTATAATTCAAGTGATCACCTTCCGGTATATTTGGAATTGCTTGCAACACATAAGCAAGTGATATCCGTTACAGAAAATGCCTGGGAAAAATTAACTCTAACCGTTAGCCCCAACCCAACCCAAGGCATTCTGAACATAGTTAATCATACGGCAACACAGGAATTCCTGCAAGTTTCATTAAGCGATTTAAACGGTAGAGTTATTCTTAGCCAAAATCTGTCCAGCAGAGGCCAATGGGATCTCAGCACACTTCCTGCAGGAGTATATTTATTGAAAGCTACAGACGGCAATAGACAAGCAAATCAAAAAATCATTCTGAGCAAATAAGATTTCATGCAGGACAAAAGAATTCTGATATTAGATCATGCACAAGCACAGGCAAAAATTGCCAGAATGGCTTGTGAAATATTAGAACAAACTTACCCAGCGCAGGAGTTAATTTTGATAGGTATTGACAGCAAAGGGGAAAAACTTGCCCATTTGATTGCCAAAGAAATTCACCTAATTTCTCCGATACAGTTGAGCATATATAAAGCCCAACCCAAGCGTAGAGAAGAGGCTACGGATTCTGTAGACATTTCGACCCTTAGCCCAGAAAAGATTCAAAACAAAACTTTGATAATCATTGACGATGTATTGTATTCCGGGCGCACCCTGATAGAAACCCTTACTCAGCTTATGCAATACAAACCATCAAGAGTTCAAGCCATGGTATTGATTGACCGAGGGCACCGATCCTTTCCTATTCATGCGGATTATACGGGGCTAGAATTGGGTACCACCTTACAGGAACACATCCGGGTAGAAATAAGCGAGACTCAAGAAATTAGCGCTTATTTATTTTCTTAGTCTTAGACTATACAAATTCCTTAACTCATGCTATTGGCTAAGACAACATGAATCTGTTCTCTAAGCCTTTTGAGAGCGGTAGGGATATCCCAAGCTTCCCTATTGCGGGGTTCAACCCAATTGGAGATTGCTCGAATTTCTGCAAACGGAATGGCGTGCTGCAAGCACACCTGAAAAAATGCAGCCCCTTCCATGCTTTCAATATCTGCATTCCAAAGGGCCTTTGACTGAGAAATACTTTCTGCGGTACCCAGAACCCTATTCACCGTCATGCCTGTTACTATGGGCAAATGACTTGGAAGCAAATTGGGATTATCTAAAACATTAAAATACTGCCTCTCATTTAGAGTGAAATTTACCAGCCCAAGTGTCTTTAAATCCAAAAAACCTGAGGGAGATTCTGCGCCTAGATCTGCATACAGTTCCCGTTGAACCTGCACGACTGAGCCTGGAGGAAATTGGGCATTCAAAGAACCTGCTATACCCGCTTGAATAATCCAATCAGGACGGTTATTTTGCAATGCTCGCTCCAAAGAAAGAGCAGTATTGACAATACCAATTCCCGTGCTCAACCATCGTATGTTCTTGCCAGAAAAATCTCCCTTCAGAGATTCGATTTCAATGGCAGTAGGAGCTGTTACCCAAATTTCAGACATGCGGAAGGGTAGCTAGATATGTATAAAGCTTGCGAGCCTCCGCAGCTGGTTTTGGATCATGCACCCGAATCAAGTGCACCCCAGCCTGAATTGCCTGGTAATGCAGGATAGAAGCAAGGTCGGATACTTCTTCTTTAGATGCCCCTAGGAGTTGGGTGAGCATAGACTTTTTTGAAATACCAATAACCACCGCTTGCCCCGTCTGAACGAAAGCAGGCAATGCCTGAAACAAGCGATAATTCTGTTCGAGTGTTTTTCCAAATCCGAATCCTGGATCCAGTATAACATCTTTGATTCCAGCTTGCCTTGCCAGAGAAGTTCTTTCTGCTAAAAACCCCAATACCTCTTGTTCTAGATTTTGGTAGTGCGGGTTATCCTGCATATCTTGGGGAGTACCCTTCATATGCATGGCGATATATGGAGCATTGGCGCGTGCCACATGGGTGAATATCTCAGGCTCAAACATACCAGCCGAAATATCATTAATCAGATCGACCCCTTCGTCGAGGCCTTGTTTTGCAACAGAGGCTCTCCAAGTGTCCAAAGAAATTAGCGTATCCGGAAACGCTTTGCGAACAGCCTGAATTATCTGACCCACTCTTTCCCATTCTACCTTTGCTTCTATTAATGCCGAACCAGGCCGGGAAGAAGCACCCCCTATATCCAGAATGTCAGCACCCTCTTTTATAAGCTTCTCTGCTTGAGCAAGAGCGGAATGCACTTCCATAAATTTACCCCCATCCGAAAAAGAATCCGGTGTTACATTCAAAATCCCCATAATCAAGACAGGACGAAGTTGAACCAAACGACCTCTGCAATTCAAGGATAGGGGAAGGGAAGTAGCAGAAACCATTTTATCAATAAATTTATTTATTACCTGTTAATATCAGCACCTGACTTAATCTTCCTCTGCCAGTTCTTCTGCAAACCCAATATAATTTTGAGGACTTAAATCCAATAGTTCGGCTTTTACTGAATCTGAAATCTTGAGTTGAGAGATAAATATCTGCAAACTTTCTTGGGTGATTTTTTGATTGCCCCGAGTAAGATCTTTCAATGCTTCATAGGGTTTAGGATACCCTTCTCTTCTAAGAATTGTCTGAATAGCTTCCGCTAAAACCGCCCAGTTGGCTTCAAGATCTTGCTCAATTTTAGTAGAATTTAACTGCACTTTATCAAGACCCTTCATGCAGGATTTTAGGCCCAATAAGGTATGAGCTATGGGTACGCCTACATTTCTCAAAACAGTGGAATCTGTCAAATCTCTCTGCAATCTAGAGAGGGGAAGTTTTTGGCTAAAATGATGGAATAGAGCATTGGCAATCCCAAAATTACCCTCGGCATTTTCAAAATCTATTGGATTAACCTTATGAGGCATTGCAGAAGATCCAACTTCACCGGCTACGGTTTTTTGGGTAAAATATTCCATACTAATATAGGCCCAGAAATCTCGGCATAAATCAGTCAGTATGGTATTAACACGAGCGAGGGAATCAAATAAAGCGGCGAGTCCATCATAATGCTCTATCTGGGTTGTAACGCGACTGCGTTTTAATCCCAAAAACTCCTGCACAAAACGATCGGCGGCGGCAGGCCAGTTGACCTGTGGAAAGGCCACCCGATGGGCATTTAAATTTCCGGTTGCTCCTCCAAACTTTGCAGGAATTCGAAGTGTGCGCAATCTCTCTCTCTCAACCCGAAGCCGGTCTTCAAAAACCCGAATCTCCTTTCCAACCGTTGTCGGGCTGGCAGGTTGACCATGCGTTCTGGCCATCATGGGTATAGACTTCCAGGCTTTGGAATCTTCTAACAACACTTCCTGCAATTTTTCCAACCAAGGAAAATATACATACTCTAATGCATCCTGAATCATTAAAGGAATGGCTGTATTATTGATATCCTGCGAAGTCAGCCCAAAGTGAATAAACTCTGATTCTGCAGGGCTGAGGGTAAATATTGGATGGGCACTGAGCTTCTCTTTTAGAAAATATTCCACTGCCTTTACATCATGCCGGGTAACGCCCTCACATTGCTTAATCCACTGAGCATCTTCCAAAGAAAACAACTTCCAGATGGAATCGTAATTTTCCTTCGGGATAGGCTTTAGTCTATTCAAGCCTGGAATATCTAAGTGAACGAGAAAATACAAATATTCAACTTCTACTCTTACCCGATATTGAAACAGGGCAAATTCAGAAAAATAGCGGTTTAGTTCTCCGGTTTGTTCGGCATACCTGCCATCAACCGGGGAAATTGCCAGGAGAGAAAACATAGTGGTTATTTATAGAATAGCGGGAAACGGGCAGGCTCAACTTCATGCATGAGCTCATAAACGGTTTCGAATATATCTTCAGCAGAAGGCTTGGACCAATAATCTCCGTCTGTACCATATGCCGGACGATTCTCTTTAGCTGTTAAAGTTCTGGGTTCAGAATCCAGCCAACGATAGCCTTTTTGCTTTTCGAGAATTTGTTGAAGCATAAAAGAAGAACTTCCTCCAGGTACATCCTCATCCAATACCAATAAGCGATTGGTTTTCTGAAGAGAGTGTACAATGGTATGATTCAAATCAAATGGAAGCAGAGTTTGCACATCAATAATTTCTATTGAAATACCCACTTCTTGCAATCTATCTGCGGCTTCTTGAGCATAGCGGCAATTCGGGCCGTAAGTTACTAATGTAAGATCTGTTCCAGCTCTGAGCACTTCGGGTTGTCCTAATGGCACGGTAAAAGTTCCAACATTATCTGGAATTCTCTCCTTCAATCTATACCCATTGAGCACTTCAACAATAAGCCCGGGTTCATCAGATTGTAGGAGGGTATTGTACATTCCTGCTGCCTGAGTCATATTACGAGGAACACAAACATGCATACCCCGAACGCCATGAATAATCATTCCCATAGGAGATCCGGAATGCCAGATTCCTTCGAGGCGGTGACCGCGAGTTCTAACAATTAAGGGGGCTTTTTGTCCTCCTTTGGTTCGATACTGAACTGTAGCCAAATCATCGGACATAAGCTGCAAAGCATAAAGCAGATAATCCAGATATTGAATTTCGGCAATAGGTCTCAAGCCCCGCATAGCCAAGCCTATTCCCTGCCCTAAAATAGTTACTTCGCGAATACCTGTGTCCGATACTCTGAGTTCTCCATATTTAGCCTGTAAGCCGGCGAAAGCCTGATTTACATCTCCGATATGCCCCACATCTTCTCCAAAAGCAAGCACTCTTGGGTCACGCGTTAAGGCTGCATCAAAACAAGCTTGCAATACTTCTCGACCATCCACTATAGGGGAAGCATCCGTAAACTGAGCTGGCACCTCCTGTACTTTGAGTGCAGAATGGGCGGATTGACTATAAACGAATGAATTATATCGATCTTCATTGGCCACTTGCTCCCTTCTTCTCCATTCTATTAATTCTTGAATAGCAGGATTAGCATCCTGTCTGGCAGCAAGCAATACTTTCTGAATCGCAACAAAAATATCTTTCCGGAAAGGTTCAGAAATTTTGGACAGTTCGGAAGATATTTCCCGGATAAAACCTTCAACTTTTGAACCAAGGGCAATTTTGTCTATGATAGAGCAAACTGATTTTATTTCTTCTTTAATTGGATTTAGATACTCTCGAAAAGCTTCATTTTTTGCTTCGCGTACCCATTTGGTATCAGTAGCTTCTAGCTGTTCCAATTCAGCTTCAGTAGTAATCCCTTCCTGAATCATCCAGTCGCGCATTTTCCGCACGCAGTCATAATCCTGCTCCCAAGCGAGTCTTTCTTTGGATTTGTAGCGTTCATGAGAGCCAGAGGTTGAGTGTCCTTGAGGCTGAGTAACTTCCTGCACATGAACCAAAACAGGAACATGTTCTTCGCGGCAAATCTTTTCCGCCTTCCGATAGGTTTCAACAAGGGCAGGATAATCCCATCCTTTAACAGTAAGGATTTCATATCCAGACTTGTCAGCAGTTCTTTGGAAACCGGACAATATCTCGGAGATTGATTCTTTGGTGGTTTGATACCGTGCAGGTACAGAGATCCCATATGCATCATCCCAAACAGAAAGCAACATGGGCACTTGCATAACGCCTGCGGCATTTACAGTTTCAAAAAACATACCTTCAGAAGTGGAGGCATTGCCAATGGTACCGAAGGCTATTTCGTTTCCTTTAATAGAGAAATCTGAGAACGCATGCAAGCCAGGATTTTGGCGATATAGTTTGGAGGCATAAGCCAGACCAAGGAGTCGTGGCATTTGCGAACCCGTTGGGGAAACATCAGCAGAGGAGTTTTTCATTGCCGTCTGAGCTTTCCAAGATCCATCCTCATTCAGGAATCGAGTTCCAAAATGTCCGTTCATGGACCTTCCGGCAGAACAAGGCTCTGCCGAAACATCTGTATTAGCAAATAACTGGGCAAAAAACTCTTTTACATTCGACATTCCTGCTGCGAACATAAAAGTTTGATCCCGATAATAACCGGATCGAAAATCACCGTTATTAAAGACCTTTGCCATGGCAAGTTGGGGCACTTCTTTTCCGTCGCCAAAGATTCCAAACTTTGCTTTTCCGGTCAAAACTTCCCGTCGACCGAGCAGACTTGCCTGCCGGCTTTGAAAAGCTATGCGATAATCTTGAAGAATTTCTTCTTTTTCCAGATTCAAGGATTTGAATTTAGGCGCCACGGATGTTTTTTCTAGGGTACTCACAAATTTTCGAAATATGCCCTTAAATTACTCATAAATCATGGTGGCTTCAAATTTTCCATCCTTTTTTCGGTTAGATGCTCCCCCCCCCCGGTTAAATGCTTACCAATACCCTGCTAACTTTACCGTGTGAATCCATTTTCTTCTGATAGACCCAAAGCAATTCCAATTGGAATTGACTCAGCCTTATCAAAACTCAAGGAGCAGGACAAACTACGAACTTTAAAAACTACTCATTCTGAGCGAATTGACTTTACTTCTAATGATTACTTAGGGCTCAGAACTCCTAATCAGAAAGCCATCTCTTTGGGCGAGTTAATAGGCAGTGGAGGCTCACGATTATTAGGGGGGAATTTTTCCGAACATGAAAAATTGGAAGACTTTGCAAAAGAATGGCTTCAATCAGAATCTGCCCTACTATTTAACTCAGGGTATGAAGCTAATTTGGGAGTGCTCTCATCTTTACCCGGAAGAGAAGACCTAATCTTGTATGATGCTCGCTGTCATGCTTCTTTAAAAGATGGCATTCGACTCTCGCTCGCGAAAAAATTCCCTTTCATTTCTTTAGAAGATTTGGAACAAAAATTAAAACTCCCAGGGAGAAATATTTTCATCGTGACCGAAGCCTTGTATTCTATGGATGGTGACTGGTGCCCACTCAAGGAAATTATTTCGCTCAAAGCCCAACGCGAAAATTGCTGGATTATTTTAGACGAATCCCATAGTACAGGGATTTTGGGCAAGGAGGGAATTGGGCTTGCCTGTCATTTAGGGCTCAATGCAGAAATTCTCATTCGCATTCATACTTTCGGGAAAGCTTGTGGCATATCAGGAGCGGTAGTACTATGTCCGGAAGCATTAAAAGTATTTTTCCTAAACCACGCTCGAACTTTCATTTACACAACCGCCATGCCTCCATTTTTTGCAGAAACAATTGAAAGGCAGTTACAGCGCACACGAGAGTCCGAAACCGAAAGGCTAATTTTATGGGAAAACATCCAATTTTGGAATCACATTTCGGGGAAAAACTTCAACAGTCCAATAATACCTTGGATAATCCCCGGAAATACGGCCTGCAAAGAAATCGCTCAAAACTTACAGGCTAAAGGCTATGAAATAAGAGCAATACTCAGCCCCAGTGTGCCTATTGGAAGCGAACGCCTTCGAATTATCTTACATGTTTTCAATAGTAAAGCGGAAATCCAGTCTTTGTATGAAAATCTTATTCGAACAATTGCTGAGTAAGTTTCTGTAATTTTAACATCGATTATCCTAATTAGTAGGGATATTCCAGAAAGAGCATATCCTTGAATTGTCTTTATCATTCTCTTCAACTTTTTTTGCAGAAAGCCCGTCTTACTCTAGTAGGACTGTTGCTGATTCAATGTATTTTTCTTGGAAAACTAACAGGCCAACTTCCTACGCACTTTCCGCCATTTCTCCCCCAAGCAGGGCCGGAAGAGCAACAGGCAAGTAAGCTTATCCAGCAAATCTGCTATGATTTTGCTCGGTACAAATCGGGTGATTATGTTCTACCCAAAGGAGATAAAATTCAGAATATTGTTTTGACTTGGCTGTTAAAATCAGGTCTGGACTATCAGGTAGAATACCCCAAAATTAGCGTTCGTGGAAAAAGGCATGAAGCGATATTCTCCAATATCCTACCTAATCTCTGGGAGGATTTGAACTCCGATGACATTCCAGATTTGATTATCAAAACAGATGCATGGCCTATTAGAGAGCCCTTTGCAGGAGGCACACGGATGAATGGATTGTATTTGGACAGGACAGGGATTCTGTTTCGCAGTGACAGTATTCAACTTCCGCCTGCTGATTCAGTCGAGCTCTCCTTTGGCTTCCAAGGTAGTCCCGGCAGTTCGATGACCGCCATAATTAAAACCCCGGCGGGCTCGATTATTCAAGATTATACTTGCAAGGATTCCAACCAATCCATCCATCAAATACGCCTGCCCCTCCAACAGTTAGGACAAGCTTGGTGCAGCATCCAACTCATTTCAGCATCGTCCCCTCAGGCTCGTACATTTTTGCAGTTTCTAAATTTAAGCATTCCGGAAACGGAGCAATTTTTCCTTACCGCACCGGATACTGTGCGGGTGGAGAGTTTTGGATTCCTTAATTTCCGACCGGATATACATGCTCGGGTTAGCTCAAGCCCCATACAGGTAAAGATTTTGAATGGCCCCAAATGGTTAAATGCAGATGAAAAAGGCTATGCGTTTGGTCGGGCCACCTGCCCTCCAGATTTTTATCCAGTTGAAATGGTGTATTCTAATTCTGATAACAAATCCCGAACCATTCAATTTGTACTCCAAGTATATGCAGCTGTGCAAATACCCATTCCTTCTGCTGAGACTAAACCAGATAGCAGCATTCTGGTCAGCAGTTCAACACCTCAAACATTAGCCTCAGAAAACAAAACAGAATCAAAACCCTTAACAATCAAGGGAAAGAAAAAGAAGAGCAACAAAACGAATCACTCAATTGCTAAAGCTCCTGTATTAGAAGAAAAGGTTGCACCCTCCCCCATTCAGGCCTATTTAATTCGGGCGGAAGGACCCTCTCAAAACATTCGATACAGTGTTCGCAAAGATGGTTATGTAAGTTTGACTATTTTGAATCAATCAGGAGACCCTGTAAAAACACTTTTCAGATATCAGAAATATATGCAAGGCCTGTATAATATCTTCTGGGATGGGAGTAATGACGCAGGGGAAAGTTTATCAGGGGGGGAATATGAGTGTAGAATGGAGTTTTTACCAGCAGATGGCACGCCCCCTCATTCGGAGACCTGTCGGGTGTTGAAAGTTTTTTAATAACTTTTCTAAATTGCCTCTTATTTTTGTACAAAGCCTAAAGAAATTGCTCTTGAAGATTACAAAATCTCTACTTGGAAAAATCGAAGAGTTATTCGATGCATTAGACTATCAGGTTCGCTATGAAAAAGGCAACTTCAAAGGAGGAAATTGTCTAATTAGAGAAGATAAAGTTGTGGTAATCAATAAGTTTTTTCCTTTTGAGAGCCAAGTCAATACCTTGATTGAAGTATTGCGTACAATACCAGTGGATGAGGACCGACTGGATAAGGATCAAAAATTACTATTGAACCAACTCCGGCAAATAGAATTAAAACTTTGAAAATCACCCTTCTTGGCACAGGTACCTCTCAGGGAGTGCCTGTTATTGCTTGTGAATGTGAAGTTTGCACATCCCCCGATCCAAAAGACAATAGGCTACGATGTTCTGTTTTAGTGGAGATGGAAGGGCTATCTATTGTGATCGATACAGGTCCAGATTTCAGGTACCAAATGTTGAGACAAAAAGTAGCCCAACTAGATGCTGTATTAATTACGCATTCTCATAAAGATCATATTGGAGGACTGGATGATATTAGGGCCTTTAATTTCCGACAGCAAAAAGAACTACCTGTATATGGAGATGCCGGCAGTATTCAACAAATAAAAACTGAGTATTACTATGCATTTGAAAAGATAAAATACCCCGGTGTACCGGAAATTCGGGCAATAGAGATTGACGAAGAACCTTTTCAAATACAGAATGTCACCTTCACACCAATTAAGGTTTTCCATCAATTCATGCCTGTATTAGGTTTTAGAATTGGGGAATTTGCCTACATTACAGATGCGAAAACGATTCCGGAATCCTCGATAGAAAAACTGCAAAACCTCGATGTATTAATCTTAAACGCACTCAGGATTCAACCTCATATCTCCCATTTCAATTTGGAGGAAGCTCTGGAAATGGTCGAAAAATTAAAGCCGAAGAAAGCTTATTTCACCCATATAAGCCATTTATTAGGAAAACATGAAGCAATATCTAAGCAATTACCAGCCAATGTCTACCTTGCATATGATGGATTAAGTTTGGCATTATGAGAACAAAATTGTTTAGTAACCACTGAATAATTAACTTTAATAAATTTATTCATCCATTCTGAACGAGAACTAAACATGTCTAAAATCCTTATTGCAGATGACCATGTCATGATTCGGAAAGGAACCCGAATGCTATTTGAAGACAACTTGGGATGCAACGACATTGAGGAAGCTGGCTCTGTAGCAGAAACTCGGGATAAGCTGAGTAAAGCTCCCTTTACTCATTTAATTTTAGATATATCGTTTGGTGATAGTAGTGGAATAGAATTATTACCTTGGATTAGAGAAGAAAAATCTGGTTTGCAAGTATTGGTATTTTCCATGCAGCCAGAAGAGGTATTTCGACCTATCATTAATCGAGAAGGAGCGTATGGATTCTTGAGTAAACAGGCTACAGAATCTGAATGCATTAAACGCTTTAAATCTTTTTTAGAAGGTAAAAAACCAACAGCTGCAGAAAAGCCAGCGCCTCATGTATCTTCGAATCCATTTGAGCAATTGAGCTCTCGGGAATCTGCCGTATTACTGGAATTATTAAAAGGTCGTGGAACAAAAGAAATATCCAATGCATTAGATATACGAATGAACACCGTTTCCACTTTAAAAGCGCGTATTTTCGAGAAAACAGGAACCAAAAACACACAGCAGCTGATTGATATGGCGCGTAAATTCTCCATCACAGGATAATCCAATTTCCATGTTTAAAACAGCTATTTTTACCTGCATACTGTTTTATTGTTGTATCCCTGAAAAAATTTTTGCCCAATTTATATCTGAAAACTATCGTTCAGAAGATTGCATTATTACACAACTCAACACAGAAAATGGTTTACTCTCTAATTCCATTACTGGATTAGCATGGGAAAAAAATGGAGAAATAATATTTACAACGGAAGCAGGAATTGTTCGTTTCAATGGACAGCAAATACTGCTAGATAGCTTAAACATACCTTTTTTCAGTTTAATCAGAACGGCAGATAAAAAATTAATGGCATTAAGCAGATCAGGTTCCGTTTATGAAATTCGTAATAGTGAAATTTGCCCATTTTATACCCCCAAAGACACCCGAAATAAAGGATTCAGCATTGCTGACCTTGGAGCAATCGGATTACAGTCTGATGTATTCCATAGATCCTTAAAAGAAAAACACGCCCCAATTTATTGGTTCAATAGACCAGAGGCCTATCTGGTTGGCGATAAAATTGCTTACAATGAATTATTGAATCTGCATATCTGTACTGAAGAATGCAAATACAATATACCTACTTTAGTGAAGGATAAATATTATAATAAATTCATCTTAATTGCAAATAAACCTTATCTTATTAATCGTAAGTGCCAACTACGGCGTATTGACCCTCAAAAAAAAACTACAGAAATAGTCTCTATTCTGAATAACCCTTTATCAGAAAAAGATTTACCTATTCAATACTTTTATGAATATGGTCAACTTAATCCAATTATAATCGTCGGGAAAAAAGCTTGGACTTTTTTAGAGAATAAAAATGGACAAATTGAAATGAAATTAATATCCGAATGTATTCCCTCAGGAATTTTGATTAAACAGGCTGAATATATTTCCGAACATAACATGCTGATTTTAGGAACAGAGTCGCAAGGATTATTAATCATTAAAAAAGCTTATTTCAAACAATCAGTACCTCAACAATTACATCCAGAATTAGGCACATCTTTCTATTTACAGATTCCAATTAATAACCAAACTATTATTTCCAATCGAGGATATAGGATAGGTCCAAATCAAAACAAGCAGCAACTAGGAACGGGACTTCATGATAACCTTGGAAATTCTTGGTTAAAAGATGGCAAAGGGAATTATTGGTATTCCCAAAAGGATTCCATTATAAAATATGATTGGGTTGCCCAAAAGAAAAAATGCGTTGCAGTAATTCCCTTACCAGCAGCAGAGAAAAAGAATTTTATAGAATACAATGACACTATCTATATCGGAACTTCCAATGGAATTTATCTCGCTCACAATGACAACATAATTGAAAAAATAGATTATCCTCCCAATCTTCGCTATGTTTCATTTCCGAGTGATATTGAAATATTTCAAAATCAAATTTATTTAAGTACCTGTTCTGGGCTATTTCGATACAACCCTAAAACTCGAAAAATTGGACTTATATTTCAACTCAAAAACACCTGCCTTCGCGACATATGGACCTTAAATAACGCCATTTTTATTGGGACTTATGGAGAAGGAATTTTCCGATTACAAGACAATAAAATTCAACAATTACCTCTTGACCAATACAACTTCTTAGCATTCACCCACTGTTTTATGCAAGATTCCAATCAACAAGTTTGGATGAGCACGAATAAAGGTATTTTCAGAACAAGTACTAATTTCCTATTAAAGAAAAAATACACATCATTAGATAAATATCAATATACATATTACGGGAGGAAAGATGGTATAAAACCTACGGAATTAAATGGAGGATGTACACCCTGTGGCATTCAATTTGGGAATTTATTTTCATTCCCCTCTATGGATGGTCTCATTCAATTCGATCCTTTAAAAACCCCAAAAGACACATCAAATTATCCAATAAAAATTGAAGAGATAAGGATCAATCATCTACCGGTTGAATGGCTTCCCGGAAGAAAAGTCGTACTCAGTTTAGAGGAAGGAATAGAAATTGACTTCTCGATTCCCTGGTGGAGCAATTCACAAAATCTTCATTTAGGCTATCAAATTGAAGGTTTAGACAATAGATTGATTAAATTGAATTATCCTAATGAGACTTCAATTAAAATTACTCGTTTACCTGCAGGAGAATATTCTATCCGCCTCATAAAGATGAATGAATTTAACGAGAAAATTTCGAGTGATTCTTATCCTATTTTAATTCATGTTGACGCACCCTGGTATAAGAAAATATTGGGAATTACCTTAATCAGTTTATTTACCATCGTATTCATTGGGGTTCTATTTCAAATCCGAATTAATCGAATTAACGAACAAAAGAGAAAATTGAGCCGGCTTGCCTCAGAAAGAGAAAATACTGTGCGTATGCAAAAAGATTACCTAGTAAAGACAGTAGAGCGACTTAGAAAAAGCCAAGTAGTATTAGAAGAAAATAATCGAATGAAAAATCATGTGATTTCAATTCTAAGTCATGATTTAGTAACCCCCTTAAGGTATATTGCCATCACAGCAAAAGGCATCCTAAATTATCCGGATAAATACGATAAAGCAACTTTGCTTGAGATGATCTCCAGTATCATGAACTCAGCAAATCAACTAGAAATTTTGAGTACCAATGTTCTAAACTGGATTAAATATTTCCGCACCAATCGACCGCTGACAGTCAAAACTTTTGATTTATTTGAGATGATTGATCGTACCCGTGAATCTTTAGAAATGTTTATGAAACGGAAAGAAAATACCTTTTACAATAACATCCCAGAAGGAACTTTTATCAATCAAATATATGAGCCACTGGCAGTAATTATTTTTAATCTAACATCTAATGCAAATAAGTATACAGAGAATGGAGAGATTAGCATAGATTTCGAGATCGAAAATGAATATATCTATATCCATGTATCCGATTCTGGTAGAGGTATTCCTGCTGAAAAAGTACAAAGAATTTTAAAAGGGGAACCCTTAGAATCCTCTCCAGACACTGAGATGCTCAAAGGGAATGGCTTGGGATATTTATTGATTAGAGAGTTGATTGTTCTAATTAAAGGAGAAATTCTAATTGAGAGCGAAATTGGACAGGGAACTACTGTAACCGTCAAATTGCCGTATTTGCAATTGTTGCCGTAGGTTTTATTATAGAAGGGATTTTGAGTTATGAGTTATGAGTTATGAATTATGAGTTATGGGTTGAGAGTGAGATAGGTTGATTTCGTCTTTTTTAGGATTCGGAATAAATCATTCTGTAATAAGCGATTTAAAACCAAAAAATGCTGCTTGATTGAGCAGCATTTTCCTGACTTCCGCACTGGGACACCCTAAATCAAAATTCAAATTATCTTACACCAAGCAGAGGCT
>JBEIHC010000027.1:0-28890 GCA_040381555.1 Bacteroidia bacterium | reverse complement strand
AACTCACCTACTCAAATAAATACTCCTTTCACTATACGCTTTTACAAAGAATGGATCTTGAAGATCATCAATAAAAAGAATTTCTTCTCCCGTGCTCTTCATCTCCGGGCCCAACTCTTTCGAAATCTCTGGAAATTTACTGTATGAAAATACAGGTATCTTAATCGCAAAGCCTTTCATATTCGGCGCAAAAGTAAAATCGCTGACCTTATTTACGCCCAACATCACTTTAGTAGCCCAGTTCACATAAGGTTCTTGGTAGGCCTTGGCGATAAAAGGGACTGTCCTCGAAGCTCTTGGATTGGCTTCGATAACATATACGGTTTCGTTTTTAATGGCAAACTGAATATTAATTAAACCCACAACCTGCAAGGCTTTGGCCAGTCTGTGGGTATATTCCTGAATTTGCTGCAGTACATTTTCCGAAAGGTCAAATGGAGGCAATACGGCAGAGGAATCTCCACTATGTATCCCTGCAGGTTCTATATGCTCCATGATACCCAATATCTGAGCATTATTACCATCGCTTATGGCATCACTTTCAGCCTCTACAGCACGATCCAGAAAATGATCAATTAATACTTTATTACCGGGTAAATCATTCAATAGTGCAATGACGGCTGACTCTAAATCTTCGTCATTAATAACAATTTTCATCCCTTGGCCTCCCAACACATACGAAGGTCTCACTAAAACTGGATAGCCAACTGCATGGGCTACCTCAATCGCTTCTTCAGCTGTTTCTGCTACGCCAAATTGAGGATAAGGAATGGCTAAATCTTTCAACAAGGACGAAAAACTTCCTCTGTCTTCAGCTAAATCTAAGGACTTAAAACTGGTACCGATAATTTTTATTCCCCAAGCATCCAGGCGTTCCGCTAACTTCAAGGCCGTTTGGCCACCCAATTGTACGATTACTCCTTCAGGTTTCTCATGTTCAATGATATCGATTACATGCTCCCAGTAGAGAGGTTCAAAGTAGAGCTTATCGGCAACATTAAAATCAGTGGAAACAGTTTCAGGATTACAATTAATCATAATGGCCTCATAGCCACTTTCACGCGCTGCCATTATCCCATGTACACAGCAATAATCAAATTCTATCCCCTGACCTATTCGATTGGGCCCAGAACCTAATACTACCACTTTCTTTTTATCGCTTACCAAAGATTCATTCTCTCCATCAAAGGTGGAATAGAAATAAGGGGTCTCTGCCGGAAACTCAGCAGCACAAGTATCCACTGTTTTGAAAACTCTTTTAATCCCTAATGCCAGTCTTCTTTCCCTTACTTCATCTTCAGGTTTCTCTACCAGCCAAGCTATCTGGCTATCAGAAAATCCGCTCATCTTGGCCTCCCTAAATAATGGGGCTGGTAAGGTTTCTAAGCGATAAGACTTAATCGCTTTTTCCAGCATATCAATTTCAACCAAACGATTTAAAAACCATTTATCTATTCGGGTGGTCTTCTCGATTGTCTTAAAGGGCACGCCTAAATGTATGGCATCTTTTACCTGAAATACCCGATTCCAACTTGCATTAGCCATCCCCTCCATCAATTCTTCCCGATTATGAGATTCCAACCCATCACCCGATAATCCATGTCTGCGTATTTCCAATGACTGACAGGCTTTCTGCAAGGCCTCATTGAAGGTACGACCAATCGCCATTACCTCGCCCACTGATTTCATCATCAAGCCCAATCGCTTATCGGCTCCTCTAAATTTATCAAAATTCCATCTAGGGATTTTGACAATCACATAATCCAAAGTCGGCTCAAAGAAAGCTGAGGTGGACATGGTAATCTGATTTTGCAATTCGTCCAGATTATAGCCCACAGCCAACTTCGCAGAAATCTTTGCTATCGGATACCCCGTTGCCTTGGATGCAAGAGCAGAAGATCTCGATACGCGAGGATTGATTTCGATTACAATCATCCTACCCGTTAATGGGTCTATCGCAAATTGCACATTACAGCCTCCGGCAAAATTGCCCAAAGCATTCATCACCTGGAAAGCTGCATTCCGCATGACCTGATATTCTGTATCAGATAAAGTCATGGTAGGAGCTACCGTAATAGAATCTCCTGTATGAATACCCATCGGATCAAAATTCTCGATAGAACAGATCACGATAATGTTCCCTATATTATCCCGAAGTAATTCCAGCTCATATTCCTTCCAGCCAGCTATACTCTCTTCAATCAGCACTTCATGGGTTGGACTTGCCTGAAGGCCTCTGGTCAACATTACATCATAATCTTCCTTTTTATGAACGAACCCACCCCCTGTTCCTCCTAAGGTAAACGAAGGCCTTATTACTAATGGAAATCCAATCTTCTGCGCAATTTCTTTACCTTCCAAAAAAGAAGTGGCAATTTGGGAACGCGGTACATCCAGACCAATCTCCAACATCAGCTTCCGAAAAATCTCCCTATCCTCTGCCCGATGTATGGCCTGAATATCTACCCCAATTAATCGAACCCCATATTTCTTCCAAACACCTGCTTTATCGCATTCGATACATAGATTCAAGGCAGTCTGTCCCCCCATTGTAGGTAGTACGGCATCAATCTTTCGTTCTTCTAAAATTTTAACGATTGAGGCCATCGTCATGGGCAATAAATAAACATGATCGGCCGTAACCGGATCTGTCATAATGGTAGCAGGATTTGAGTTTATCAAAGAAACTTCAATCCCCTCCTGACGAAGAGATCGAGAAGCCTGAGATCCGGAATAATCAAACTCACAAGCCTGACCAATTATGATTGGTCCACTTCCTATAATCAATACCGAGCGAATACTTTTATCTAAGGGCATAAGAATTATTTCAAGATAAATGAAAAGTTAGTTGTTCTGGCCAATTGGAATCGGAGGCAAACAATGTATGAATCCCAAGTCCATTCGCTGTGTCAATGTGCTGAGGAGAATCTTCTATGAATAGGGTTTCTTCAGGGAGAATACCCTGCTCTACCATCACTTGCTGAAAAATCTCTACCGAAGGCTTTCGCTTACCCATCTGGAAGGAAAAATAGCATTGATCAAATAACCCAAATATTTCCTGACATTCAGGTAGCAGATAGTTATAATGAACTATGTTGGTATTGGAAAGCAAAAACAACCGATAGCGAGTCTTTAAGGCTTGAATCAACTCCAGCCTCCCCGGAATCAATCCGAAAAGCATAGAATTCCATACACGCTCAAATTCTTCCTGACTTGCCTCCAATTCAAATTTGACTTTCATTTCCGCATAAAAAACCTCTGCAGAAATTTCACCTCTTTCAAATTGCGAGAATAGCTCGTCTTGAAAACTTTTAGAATACTTGACCGATGAGGTTCGTGATTGACTTTGAATTCCCTGCATCCCTGACTCAATCAGAGCATAATCAATCGCGTATAACACCCCCCCTAAGTCAATCAATAGATTCTTTATCTTTCGCTTATTTTCCTTCATTTGAGCATTTATTAACTGATATCCACCACACTGAAATATCGGTTGAGGGGGATATTTCACAAATCCTTCTTCGAGACCTGATTTCGTACACCGGAAAAAGATACTTCCCCTGTCATTCTGAACTATTCGCAGGAATTTACAGCTTGCACAAAGAGATTTCACCTGTCAAAATTAGGACAATCCTTCAAATTTATCCCTATTCCATTTCTTTACATTTGTGGAAACATCTCCTCAAGTATTATATAATAAGCTACATCCTCTGCTCCCAGCTGTATCGGCTCTTCCCAAAACCTCAAAACTTCCGTCAGCATAAGATCTCCCAATGTCCCCTGTGGCTATGAATGCACAAGACCATTTATTGGCCAAATCTACCACACAGATTCTTCCTGATTTTCCCTCTGGCACTGGAAGATTCACATCATTCAAATCGCGAATTTCAACCCGCATCCAATAAGGAGTATGAAAACGCCCTTTCCCAATACTGTAGGCCTGACTTAATAACTCAGTCATCCCATATTCCGAGCAAATAGTGGGAAGGCCTGTGGATTTCATCAAAAGTTCATGTACTTCTAATCGGATTATTTCTTTTTTCCTTCCTTTCATGCCTCCTGTCTCAATCAAAACCGACTTGGGAGGAAGTTTCATTGGATATTGATCAAAAAAATCAAGCAAAGCATAAGTTACGCCAATCAATAATAATGGTACTTCATTTTGTATGACCTGATTCAGTTGCGCCTTCAATTGAGAAAAGTTATCTAGATAAAATCCGCTCATTGGATGTCCAAATTCTTCCATCCATCGCCTAACCATATACACAAGGGATGAATTACCCCTTTCTAAATAGGAGGGCAATAATGCCAGAATTGCCGGTTTTTGCTCTTTCAAGCCCGGGAAAAACTCCTGAAATCCAGTTAGGTGTGAGTAATCATAAATGTCAGCCTGAGCAACCTCATGTCGCGCAGTGACGATTCCACTAGTGCCACTGCTGCTAAAGAGTAGCTCTGGCTTTTCATCACCCAAATAAACAGATTCACCAGAGAAAAAATCAGCAGGAAAAAATGAATAGGGTGCGCTTTGAAGGTGAGCAGTTTTTGCAAAATTTTTAAGAATTGCACTACAATTGACCTGGTATTCATATAAAACGGCAGCTTTTTCATAGAAATCTTTTTGACTAAATGGATCGAATAACTTGAGAAAAACCTGCCCTGACATTTTTGATTCTGCTTTTTTTTTTATCAATCGTAAAATTACCCAAATCAAGCACTCATTAATCCATAAAACTTTTAATAGATTGATATTTAATTAGTTAAATAAAATCATGAAAAATCATCTCTCATTAAATAGTTGGCACCAATAGGCAATGAAAATCATTTGAAAGTATTTTTAATTAATTTGAGTACCATTTCGCCATGATAATCAACATAGTTGTGAACATCAACGAACAGATTTTTTTCATTTTTTTTTCAAAAAAAAGTGACTTTACAAGAAATAATAGTTTATTTTGTCCTTTACAAATAGAGAACTTCCTATCGAAACATACCAAAACAAGGAACTAATGACTTTAAAAAGACTTTTCCTAATCCTGTTCATATTAAGCCTTTTGCCGCTCACCGCATTGGGTCAGGTACCTTATAAAAGGCTTGTTTTGGAGCCGGCATTAGGAGTATCTCAAGGCTTTGTGGATGTTCGAAGCCGCGCCAGTTACTTGGCTGGACTGAATGTTCGGTATTCTATGTCCAATATCATCACTTTCAATTTCAACGGGTTTGCTGGTGGGTTAAGAAGTTCGGATAAAGACAAGATCAATCGTACCTTTAAAACAGATTATTGGCAGTTCGGAATGCGTGCACATGTAAATTTCGCGAGCCTATTTGATGTATTTCACCTTACACACAGAGTTCAACCCTACTTTACTATTGGTCTTGCTGCTATGCGTTTTCATGTTCGAAATGTTGCGGAAAAAGATATTAGAGCGCAAACAGGATATTCACCAGTCAAAAGATGGGCTCTTAACTATCCGTTTGGTTTTGGTCTGAAACTCTATCTAACACAAAGATTAGATTTAAATGTTTGCACGGAATTAATCTACAGCCGTACAGATTCAATTGATGGTCATGTTGCCAACACCTTCTCTGACCCAAATAAATCTAGACAAAATAGAACAACATGGTATAACAACCGTATCAAAAGTGATATGTACTTTATGTTTACCGTGGGGCTGTCCATTAAATTTGGAAAAAGAGTACATCGGGAAACAGAACACATCGAGTGGATGCCTAGGGAATTGCGTGTAGATCGAATGATTGACTCCTTATATGCAGAAGATTTAAAATTGGCGGAAAGAATTGATAGCATCCTTCCTGATTTAGACTCTATTTATCAAGCGCTGAATATTTTAAATAATAATGACATTTATATCAACAGTCGCTTAGATAACCTAGAACCGCGAGTAGCTAATCTGGAAGAACAAATCAATCAATTCAAAGCTGCATGGCCGATTGATTTCGTTTATTTTGATTTGGATAAATACATTATCAAACAACGCTACTACGAGAATCTATACAATCTATCCAGATTGCTCAAAGCCTTCCCAACAGTTAAAGTTGAGATCATTGGGCACACGGATCCTAGACATACTGATCAGTACAACATAACATTGGGTAAAAATCGTGCGAATGCCGTGTATCAAGCGATGCGCTATTATTTCAATGTTCCGGCAGATCGAATGATTATTAAGCATGAAGGGGAAGAAGAAGCTCCTTCCAATGTGAATGACGAGAATAGTTTCTATATTGCCCGTCGTGTAGAGTTTAAATTGATTTTTTGACAGGTCTAAATTCTGACCATAATGAAGAAAATAAGAACGACGGGCAAACTCATTTGCCCGTCTTTTATTGTAAGGAAAAATATTAGATTGAGCTTTGTTCTCTCCCTTCTACTTTTAGTTGGTTGCAGTTACAAGAATAGGCCCATTTTACTTAAACCTCCCTCCAAAATAAAAACAAATGGAGCGCCGATTTATCGATATAATTCAAGTTATGATAGTACTGCCTTACCCTATCAGCATAGAATTCAACCAGATAATAGAATCAGAATAATTCAGTTAAACTCTGAAATTTCAGAATCTACTGCTGCTTTAAGTTTGGCAGATGGTTTTTTGGTTGATCCGAATGGGAATATTCGACTTCCAATAGTGGGAGAAGTATTTGTTCAAGGGCTAACTCGCCAAGAAGCTGCCCGGCTCTTGGAAAAAGTTTTTAGCATTTACTTCAAAGACCCAATGTTTCAAATTGAAATAATTAATCTATTTGCATTGGTTATTGGAGAATCCGGTTCCAATACGGGTGGAGATTTCGTTACCCTTGATAAAGAAAGAACCCACCTGATTGAAGTGCTCGGAAAAGCAGGGGGAGTTCCTAATTTTGCTAAGATAAAATACATTAAAATTATTCGAGGAGATTACAGAGATCCACAAATTATCATTGTCGATATCTCTCAGTTAGCTGTGATTAAAGAAGATGATCTGATCATGCAAAATGGAGACCTAATTTATCTCGAACCTAAGGGAATTAAAATTGCCAGTGAATCCGTGGCTCCTTACTTGGGATTCTTTGCTTTCCTTAACCTATTCGGTACAATTCTTCTTATCGTTAATGTGCTCAGCAATTCCTCAGGTAATAATAATCCATGAAGCCAACTGACCAAAAAGACGAAGGCCTCCCGTTTTTAAAGATCTTCTTTAAATACCTGGGTTTAAGTATCCGTAAGTGGTACATATATACACTTTTTTTATCCATTTTTCTTGGATATGCCTTCTGGAAGGTTCGATATTCAGAGCCTTTGTACCAAACCAGTGCTTCGATTAAATTCACCGTTGAGAGTCAAGATATCGGAATTCCGGGAATGGGAGATGCTGCAAAACGAAGAACCTCTTCCTTTAATATTAATTCAGAACTGGTTACCCTGAGAAGCAGAAATCTTTTAGATACGGTATTTACTCGTTTACCTGTCAAACTGAGTTACTTTAGGGAAGGACGCGTAAAAAAAGTTGAGTTATATCTTGAATCCCCTTTTCTCGTAGAACCTTTAGATTCTCTCATCATTCCATATGAACAACTTTTCTCACTCAATCCCGGAAACGGAAATTCCTATACTTTAAACAGAGTAAGTGATTCCAAAACGCCTACTGTACAAGGCTTTTTTGGTTTGCCTATCCAATATGAAGGCTATCGATTTCGGATAAGTCAATTAGCTCCTATGCAAGGTGCTAAATATTCATTCAAATTCAATAACCTCGAAATGGTGTCTCAGCGGGTATACTCAGGCTTATCCGTAGGTGAATCAGGAAAAAATCAAAACTTAATCAGCATCGTTTATAAAGATAAAGTACCCCGTTTTGCCGCTGATTTAGTCAATACTCTCTGTGAAGTTTACATTGAAAAAGATGTAATTAAAAGACAGCAATCCGCCATTCAATCGCTCGCTTTTATTGAGCAACTAACGGAAGAAATTAACCAGAAAGTACTTGATTCGGAAAATGAATTGGAAAAACTGGAAAAAAATCTTGGTGTTCCCAGTATTGAAGTAAGAGAAAAACTTGGAATCGATAAACTGACAGACAGGGAGGCTAGTATTGCCTTGTTACAATTAGAATTAAATGGAATCGATACACTCATCCAACAACTCAAAGAACCTGGAAGGAAAGTCTTCTCCATTACTTTAGTGGATAATAGCCAAGGGTCGAATCCCTTTTTAAACTCCAGAATTGACCTGCTCAACAAGCTATCAATGGAGAATTTAACGCTTCGTCAAAAGTATAATCCTGGCAATCCAATATTTAAAGAAATTGAAAGACAAATTGCAGAACTCAAAAATGAAATACTCCTAAGTATCAACAACCAAAGGCAAACTGCCCTTCATAAAATTTCTGGACTGCGATCTGATGTTGTTAGTTACCGTCGTGTACTTGAAAATATTCCTACTAATCAACGAATGCTCATAAACATTAAGAGAGAGTATGAAATGAACCTGAAAGTATTAACGATGCTGAAGGAAAAAAGGCTGGAAACATCTATTACCAATGCTTCACAAGTCTCCTCTGCTAGTATTTTGGATTATGCTTTTGTACCCAGTATTTCGATTTCGGAGTCCCCTCGCCAAACTTATACAACAGCACTTATTTATGCACTTATTTTATCGCTCGTAATAGTTGTACTCTTAGATCTTACGAATAACACCGTAGTTGAACCTGAAGATATAGAAAAAAATACCCAACTGCCTCTTATTGGTATTATCAAAGAATCGCCCATCAAATCAAAACAAGATTTTGCCATCATGCAAGCTGTTGACAATCCAAAGTCAGCCTTGTCTGAATCCATCCGATCGATCCGAACTAACCTACAATTTATCGTTCAGGATCATGCCACCAAAATTATTAGTATCACTTCTACCATCTCAGGTGAAGGAAAATCATTTACGAGTATCAATCTGGCTGGGGTAATCGCTTTATTGAATAAACGCGTCATTATTCTTGAAATGGATTTGAGAAAACCTAAGCTAGGAAAATCATTTCACCTCAACAATCAATTTGGTATGAGCACCTATCTTTCTCATATCAATGAACTAGATGAAGTAATTCAACCTACCGAATATAAAAATCTAGATATCATCCTTTCAGGACCAATTCCTCCAAATCCATCCGAATTGATTAATTCTGATAAAATGAAGGAATTGTTGGAAAAATTAAAGGAACGATACGATTATGTTATTATTGATACTCCTCCAATAGGACTGGTTTCGGATGCCATTTCTCTAATTAAGAATAGCCACGCTTCGTTATATGTTGTGCGCTCTAGGTACTCTCGAAGAAACTTCATAAAAACAGCAGATCGATTTGTAGCTGAACACAATTTATCCCATTTGTATATTGTACTCAATTCCTATCGACAGGCACGGTCAGGATATGGGTATGGATATGGTTATGGGTATGGTGGAGGCTATGGTTATGGGTATGGCCGATACTATGGGGGTTATTATGGGGGATATTATGGAGGCTACTACGGACAGGGTTATTATACTCAAGAAGAAAAAAACATTCCAAAGTGGCGTAAGCTAGTCAAAAAGTACCTAAAGGTATAATTCGATATTTCAGAATAATGCATTGGTATATATTCTACACATTCTCGCGTAAGGAAAAAAAAAATCAAAGAGTACCTTGAAAAACAAGGAGCGGAGGTTTTCCTTCCCTTACTAAAGCTCCGTAAACAATGGAGTGATCGCAAAAAATGGGTAGAAGAACCTCTTTTCAAAAGTTATATATTTATTTTCTCTGAAGCTCATAACATTGAGAAATATCTCAAGATACCAGGTATCTTGTATCAACTAAAGTTTCAAGGTGTGCCTGCCTTTTTGAGTCAACAAGATGTGGATAATATCAGAATCTCTCTTTCGTTTCCTGAATATCTTCAAGTCTCCAATGAAGTTTTTAGCCCTGGATCTCCCGTAATTATTACCTCCGGCCCTTTCTCTGGGGTCAAAGGAACCATATTGAGACAAGCCGGCAAAACAAAATTGATGGTTATGCTTGATCAGCTAGGGAAAAGCATCTGTCTCGAAATTCCTGCCGGAATGCTCATGGAATATAGTGAAACAACCTGAGTGATTCATTTTCAATGTTTTTCGAAATTATATCTACACTATTACGGATTCCCCTATTCACCTTACTAATTCGTGATTCTGAATATTTTAATTTATCGTCAATTTTAAAAGATAAATAATTTGATTAAGTGGATAAATAAGGCTTTTTAACCTTAATTTTTTGTATTTTTGTCTCAAAGAATCCATAATCCTGAGTGAAATTTTGGGACTCAGATGGCGAAGCTTTATCCAAATTAGAAAATTTTGTTTCTCTTTCTCTATTTAAAAGCTTTTGGTGGCACTGGTGGAATTGAAAAGTTCAATCGCGCCATGATGAAAGCGCTCGAAAATCGAGAATCTCAATCAAAAGAAAACATATTCATCTATTCTGCCTATGATCATTTGCCTGATATCCATTACTATTCAGGCAAACACTATAAAGGCTTCTCGATCCGAAAAATTCAATTCACTTTCAAAAGTATTCTGAAAGGCCTCAGTGCAGATACCCTTTTAATCAGTCACATCAACCTGGCTTTTATTCCCTTGGTACTGCAAATTCTCAACCCGCGACAGAAACAAATTCTAATAACACATGGCATTGAGGTCTGGGGTGAACTCAGTTGGCTCAAAAGAAAATTGCTACATTCAAAAATTGAGATTCTCTCCGTCAGTAATTATACTCGAAATATTCTCTTGTCAAAACATCAGATTCCTGCGGAAAAAGTATCGATATTCCGCAATACCCTTGACCCCTTTTTTAATCCTGAAATAAATCCAAATTCCATCCTTTCTCTTCGCACAGCATACAATATCCCCCCGGATGCGAAAATCTTAATGACCATTGCCCGATTAAAAAATTATGAACAAGCCAAAGGGTATGATAAAGTCATTCGAATTCTGGGAGATTTGATTCAAAAAAACATAAATGTTTATTATATCCTAGCCGGAAAATATAGTGAGGACGAACATGCAAGAATTCTGAGGTTAGCAACCGAATGTAAGGTGGAAAACAGAATCATTCTTCCCGGATTTATCCAAGATAAGGACATGCCCGCACACTATAAACTGGCCGATTTATTTATTATGCCCTCAACCAAAGAAGGTTTTGGTATTGTGTTTATTGAATCTATGGCCTGTGGCACACCTGTTGTTGCCGGAAATAAAGATGGAAGCCCGGATACGCTGCTCCATGAATCATTAGGGTCATTAGTGGATCCAGATGACCATGAGCAAATTTTAACCGCAGCTCTTTATTGGCTTGAAAGAGGTAAAGCCGAAGTGGCAAACTCTTCACATCTAGTCTGGGATTCTTTTGGCTTTGAAAAGTTCAAGCAACATGTCTATCAACTCTAAATTGCAGGCGCACCCTATTAGAGTCAGGTTTATTCTGAGTCATCCGATTCAGTACTTTACGCCCCTGTTTCGTGAATTGGCTAAAAGAACTGAATTAGATTTTGAAGTGTGGTACTGTTCTGATGAAAGCTTAAAAGAAAATAAAGATATAGGTTTTGGTACCAGTATTACATGGGATATCCCTTTACTTGAAGGTTATAAAAATCGATTCTTCCCGAATGAAGCGCGCAGACCCTCTATCCATTTTGGGTTTATGGGATTATGGAACCCAAGTCTCTTGTCGGCCCTAAAGAAAGAACCGTCCCCTACTCTATTCATTTTACATGGTTGGAATTATGCAACCCATTTGATGGTGCTACTATCCACCCGGCAATTTGGACATTTTCTGATTTTTAGAGGCGATAATCCGGATCATCATGATCGTATGATGCAGCCAGTGAAGCGATTTCTAAAGAAATTAATCCTCTATCCTTTATTGAAAATTCCTAACCTAGTCTATTATGCGGGAAAGCGCAACTTTCTTTTCTTCAAAATGTATGGAGTGCCGGAGCGTAAACTGCAGTTTGCTCCCCATTCAGTAGATAACGAAAGATTCCAAATTAATTCTATTGAAAGAGATTTGATTAGGCATCAAATGCGCCTACAGTATAAAATACCTGATAATGCGGTAGTAATAATCAGTCCAGCTAAATACATCCCGAAAAAAAGATTACATGATATTATTGATGCTCTTGCATTGGTTAATAATCCCAATCTGTATTTAATACTTGCTGGAGAAGGTCCTTCCAGAGAGTTTCTACAAAATCGAGCAAATGAAAAAGCTCCCGGAAAAGTAATCTTTACTGGATTTATTAATCAAAGTGAAATGCCCCATCATTATGCAATGGCAGACATTCTGTGTTTAGCATCTGGCATGGGGGAAACTTGGGGTTTGGCAGTCAATGAAGGAATGAATTGTGAATTACCTTTAGTCATTTCTGATTTATGCGGTTGTGCGGAAGATTTAGTTGAGCAGGGAGGCAACGGTTTTGTTTTTCCAACTGGTAATACATCTCAATTGGCAAACTCCCTATCCACATTAGCAAATGACCCAATTTTAAGACAAAAAATGGGAATAGAATCCGGAAAAATAATCCAGCGTTTCTCAATTAACTCAACTGTGGACGGTATGATGAAAGGTATATATAAGCTAACAAAAAATGGATAAGATACTGGTAACGGGTGCTGCAGGATTTATAGGCTCACACCTGAGCAGAACCTTATTAAAAAATGGTCATACAGTGATCGGAATTGATAATTTCGATCCGTTTTACAGCAGAGAAATAAAAGAAAATAATATTCAGGATTTATTATCTAATCCGAATTTTCATTTTCATGAACTCGATATCTGTAATTTCTTTTCCCTTATTAATGAGCTAAAACAAGATCAACCAGATGTGGTCGTGCACCTGGCGGCTAAGGCGGGAGTATTGAAATCCATCACCGATACAGAAAGTTATTTGACCAACAATATTTCAGGTACACATAATTTACTGGAATGGATGAGATTGGGTAATATAAATAAGCTTGTTTTTGCTTCTTCTTCTTCGGTTTATGGTGACTCAAATGAAGTGCCCTTTCGAGAAAATGATAATACAGATAAGCCACTTACCCCCTATGCCACTACCAAAAAAGCCTGTGAATTATTGAACTACAATTATCATTACATCCATAAAATGGATATAATCAATCTTAGGTTCTTCACGGTTTATGGTCCTGCACAAAGACCTGACTTGGCAATTCATAAGTTTTTGAAACTAATAGCCAAAGATGAGCCTGTCAAAGTTTATGGTGCGGGCGATTCTGCAAGAGATTATACCTACATAGGAGATACTGTACAAGGAATTATCCAATCCATAGAATATATTAAATCCCATACTAAAGTGTATGAAATCATCAATTTAGGAAACAATCATCCTGTACCTTTATTGGAATTGGTGAAATCTATCTATAAAGTATGTGATAAACCTGAAAACTTCATCCATGTCGAAGAACAATTAGGCGACATGAAAATTACCTGTGCAGATATCTCCAAAGCAAAAAATTTACTTGGGTATAACCCAGAAACTCCCATTCAAAAAGGATTACAACTTTTCGCAGAATGGTTTAATCAACTGCCAAAGGAAAGAAAAATATGAGTAAACACCCTAGTGATTATTGGACATTCATAATCAAACCTCAAAATCAATTTTGGGATTTAAGATTTAATGAATTATGGGCCTACAGATACCTGGTAAGGCTATTTGTCAGACGAGATTTTGTTTCTACCTACAAGCAAACCATTCTTGGCCCATTATGGTTTTTTGTACAACCTATTTTAAGTAGCGTTACATTCACTTTTATTTTCGGAAATATTGCAGGGCTTTCTACAGATGGACTGCCCATGATGATATTTTATATGTCCGGAATAATTTGTTGGTCCTATTTCTCTGATTGTTTAAATCGAACTTCCTCAACCTTCACTTCAAATGCAGGTATATTTGGTAAAGTATATTTTCCTAGAATGATCGTTCCTGTTTCAGGGGTAATATCTAACCTAATTCGTTTTGGCATTCAATTCATTCTATTAATTGCCTTTTTAATTTACTATTTGATTACAGGAGCAAATGTTACTCCTAATTGGAGTATTTTATTAACCCCGCTATTTATTTTGATCATGGCCGGTCAAGGATTAGGTTTGGGAATAATCATCTCCTCCTTCACAACAAAGTATAGAGATTTTACCTTTCTTGTAGGGTTTGGTGTACAATTACTCATGTACGCTTCGCCTGTGATTTTTCCATTGTCCGATATCAAAAACCCTTTATATAGAACTATTCTGGAATTAAATCCGATGACTCCCATCATTGAAGGATTCCGATATGCCTATCTGGGAGCTGGTTCACTTTCTCCCGGATTGTTATTGTATAGTTCTGTATTTACGCTCATAGTATTAGTGCTGGGGACAGTTATTTTTCACCGGGTTGAAAAAACCTTTATGGACACTGTATAGTATGGCTTTAGCAATTGAAGTAGAAAATATCTCCAAGCAATATCGTCTTGGAACCATCGGAACAGGTACTCTGTCACATGACCTAAACCGCTGGTGGGCTTCTGTCAGAGGAAAAGAAGACCCTTATCTGAAAATTGGTGAAGAGAATAATCGTACCTCAAAGGGTTCATCCGATTATGTTTGGGCATTAAAGGATATCAATTTCGAAGTGGAATCCGGGGAGGTTTTAGGCATTATTGGAAAAAATGGGGCGGGCAAATCCACCCTCCTTAAAATCCTTTCCAGAGTAACCTCCCCAAGCACAGGAGAAATAAGAATCAAAGGCAGAATCGCTAGCTTACTAGAGGTAGGAACAGGCTTTCATCCAGAGCTTACCGGAAAAGAAAACATATTCCTGAATGGTGCCATTATGGGAATGAATCGTCAAGAAATCTTACGAAAATTAGATGAGATAATTGACTTTGCCGGTGTAGAGCGATACATCGATACCCCGGTAAAAAGATACTCTAGCGGTATGTATGTTCGATTAGCCTTTGGAGTGGCAGCGCATTTAGAACCTGAAATTTTAATTGTGGATGAGGTGCTTGCTGTGGGAGATGCCGAATTTCAAAAAAAATGTATTGGAAAAATGCAGGATGTTTCACAAAAAGAAGGTAGAACCGTTCTTTTTGTAAGTCATAATATGGCCGCAGTAAAAGCCCTTTGCACCAAAGCCCTCGTATTGAAAAATGGGAAAGTAGATTTTGTAAAAGGAAATACAGAACACGCTATTCAACATTATTTGAAATTGGAGGATGAATTGATGGCAATACCCTTGTTGGATAGAAAAGATAGGCAAGGTAAACTGAAAGTTCAACTCTCCCATTTAGAATATCTTAATAGTACGGGACAGCCTGTCAATCAATTAATCTCAGGTGAAAAAGTTGAAATCAGGGTACATTATATAAACCATAAAAATGAACCCGGTCAAAATAACATGATTGGCATTTTAATTGAACGAAATGATGGCTTTACTGCCCTAGACCTTTCCAATGTTTACACTGGACACCCATACCTTTGGCAACAGGACAAAGGGTACATTTCTTGTGTGATTGATAAACTGCCCCTTTCTGGAGGCAATTATTACATACATCTAATTCTTTGGCAAAATGATACTGTCCAGGATTGGATTCAAAATGCTGGAAATTTACTGGTAGAAGAGGGTGATTTTTATGGGACTGGCCAAACAACAACCGGGGTCAAAATTGAGCACCACTGGAATTTTGGTTGAGTTGACTTTATGTGCGGAATAGCTGGAATTTTTCGTTGGGATAACCAACCTATTTCTGAAGAATCTATTAGTAGATTTACGGATAGCATGGCCCATAGAGGACCTGATGGTAAAGGTATATGGAGAAATGAAGAGTATTCTCTCGCATTCGGACATCGTCGCTTATCCATCTTAGATTTATCCCCTGCGGCAGCCCAGCCCTTTCATTCCCATAACAATAGATACACCCTTACCTATAATGGGGAGATATTTAACTTTGCCGAATTAAAATCTGAACTCATGCAGGAAGGATTCTCCTTTCACACCAATTCAGATACCGAAGTATTGCTCCATGCTTGGATTCATTGGGGAAAAGAATGCCTCTATAAATTCAATGGAATGTGGGCATTTGCGATTTGGGATAAAGAAACAAAAATACTCACCCTCTGCAGAGACCGTTTTGGAGTCAAACCCTTATATTACGGCATTACTTCCGGAAAACAATTCGCATTTGCTTCAGAAACCTATGCCTTTAAATTCTTGGATGGATTTCAACGCGAAGCGGATCCGGTAAACTTAAACATTGCCTTACAACAAATGTTTGCTTTGGAGGGAAAAGGTTTAACTCCATTTAAAAATCTATCCTCAGTTCCGCCTGGGCATTATATGACGGTTTCAACTACCGGAAAGATGCAGCTTAATCGGTGGTGGGATACTTTAGAACATTTGCCTGAAGTTCCCTCATCCTACGAGGAATGTGTAGTAAAATTGCGTGAGTTGCTGGAAGACGCTTGTCGAATTCGCCTCAGAAGTGATGTACCCATCGCAACCGCACTTTCGGGTGGTGTGGATTCATCTGCAGTTTATGCCATGACTTATCAAGCTGGACATAAACAGAATCATGCAAACTTGCGTCAAGCTATTGAATGGCAGCATGCTTATACAGCTAGCTTTCCTGGTTCTCTTACGGATGAAACGGAATATGCTCGTAAAGTTTCGAATCACATTGGAGGGAAGCTCATCGAAGTGCATCAATCATTTCAATCATTAGCGGATCGCCTTATTCAGGATATGAGGATTTTTGACAGCATCTATCTTTCGCCTGTTACGGTGGCTTCAGATCTGTATAAAACGATGTATTCGGATGGCATCCGTGTTTCGCTCGACGGACATGGGGTAGATGAAATGACCTATGGATATAGCCACTCAGTGAAGGATGCTTGGATGGAGGAAATGAGTGCAGGAAATATAACCTATGCATCCGATTTGGAGAATACTTTTGTCCAACTCTTCCAACCTACTTTACAAAATCAAATGAGGGAATCGCTCCTTCAAAGGAGTTTTGTAAATTCCCCATCTCCGATTCCTGATAGCTTTAGTAAAAATTTATATAATCGATTCGTCCCAAATTCAGTCAAAGATTTATATCGGAGTTGGAGAGGGAGTCCCAAGCCTCCAGTTCCTTGGATTAAATCTCATTCTCCTAATCTAAATCCATTTATAATCCATACACCAGAAAGAGAAAAAGCGCAATATTTGGAGTTCCATGAAAGTACATTACCTACCCTACTGCGAAACTTTGATCGGGCTTCGATGATGGCAGGAATCGAATCCAGAATGCCTTTCATGGATTACAGAATCGTTTGTTTCTTATTTGCCCTACCAAGAGAATATAAGCTTGGGCATGGATATACCAAAAGAATCATACGAGATGCAATACAACCTTATTTACCTGCCGACATAGTCTATCGTACCTGGAAAGTTGGTTTTAATGCCCCTTTAAATGATTGGTTTGCGGACCCCCTAAAACCTTGGATTCAAGATGTGGTCAATAGTCACTCTTTCCTCAACAATGAAAATTGGAATGGAAAAGCAATTGCAGATTTTGTCCATAAAAAATATCTGTCCCAAGCTTGGGGACAGGAAGAATGTATGCAACTCTGGCCTTACCTGAGTGCATTTGAATTATTGCAATAAGTATGAGTACAGAAACGAAAATTAAATTTGCCGTTGTCGGCTGTGGAAGTATCGGAAAACGACATGTAGCTGTAATTGATGCCGAAAACAAAGCAGAATTAGTTGCTTTATGCGACATCAATTCTGCACCAGCCAATGAACTCAGTCAATTGTATGGGAATGTTCCTGTTTATACTTCCTACTCAGAAATGCTTGCCCATACCCAAGCAGATATTATCAGCATCTGCACGCCTCATGGGTTGCACGCTTCTATGACAATTGAAGCTGCCAATGCCAAGAAACATATCTTAGTGGAAAAACCGATGGCCCTCCACCTGGAAGATTGCCAAGAAATGATTCGAGCAGCCAAAGAAAACAAAGTTGAACTTTTTGTCGTCAAACAGAATCGATACAACAAACCAATTGCGCTCACCAAAAAAGCTTTAGATGAGGGTAAATTAGGGAAAGTATTTATGGTGCAATGTAATGTTATGTGGAATAGGCACCAAGATTACTATGCCCAATCTGGTTGGAGAGGAAGTATCGAATTAGAAGGGGGCGCTCTGCATACCCAAGTTAGTCATTTTCTCGATTTATTAATCTGGTGGTTTGGAAATCTCACCGAAGCGAAAACAATCACGGATACCCTGAATCATGATATTGAAATAGAAGATTGTGGGGTATCTGCTTTACGATTCGATTCAGGGGTAATTGGTTCTTTATTGTGGACTACCTGCGTGTACAATAAAAATTACGAAGGGAGTATAACCGTCATTGGAGAAAAAGGCACAATTAAGGTAGGCGGTAAATACTTAAACGAAATTGAATTTTGGGATGTACAATCCTATCCCCTTCCTGAAAATATTGAGTTTAATGATTTACCCAATAATTACGGAAAATATCAGGGCAGCAGTTCTAACCATGATAAAACCGTGCAAAATATTATTGGCAAACTCCTCAATGAAAGACATATGGTGGTGGAAGGTGACGAAGGAATGAAAACCATTGAGGCAATCGATAAAATATACGATTCAGCAAAATAAATTGATTCAAGTAATTCCATATTCGCCTGAATATATGGTTCAATGGGATGATTTTGTACGAAATCATTCCAGAAATGGAACCCTATTTCATGAACAACAATTTCTGAACTATCACCCTATTGGGAAATTCCAAGATGCCAGTCTGATATTTAAATCAGATGGGACAATTATGGGGGTTTTTCCTGCAGCAATCGTTCAAGGTATTAACATCATATCGCATCCTGGAAGTTCCTGTGGAGGATTAATTTTTAGAAAAGAATGTGGTCTAAGGGAAGTCATTGAAATGACGGATGCCTTGTTGCTACATTTTCAAGAAAAAGGAATGGAGGAAATTGAGCTGCGTCTTGCGGAACCTTTATTCGCTTGGCCGGTAAGTGATGAACTATCCTTCTCTCTTTGGCATAGAGGCTTTCAGCTGAAAAGTAAAGAAATTTCAACCTGTATTCCATTCCAAGAAAACTACCAATGGTTAGATTGGGGCAGAAAGAAAAATATATTTGACATTAGAAAGGCAGAAAAAGAAGGTTACCAGGTTACTCTGGATTCAGACCCATCCATTGCTTGGGAAGTGGTCAACCGTAATTTAGATAGCCGGTATCAAAAATCGCCTACCCATTCTAAAGAAGAATTACTTCGATTAAAAACATTATATCCAGAAAGAATTCATCCTTGGGTATGTCGGAATGCAGAGGGAGAAGAAATGGCCTGTGTCATTTGTTTTGAAGCAAATTCTTATGCTATCCATGATTTTTATATTGCACAAGATTATGGAAAAGTAAAGCTCAATTTAATGCCTTTTGTCTTTCAAAAAATCCTAGAATACTATCAAGCGAACAACTATCATTGGTTTAATTTTGGAATATCTTCCAGAGCAGATTGGATAAAATGGGGAATACTAGAATTTAAAGAACGAATTGGAGGGAGGGCTCAAACTCGAGACACTTGGCACTACTCCAATTTAGCTAATTATCATTCCATCCTTGAATCCGAACAAAAATGAAACTCCTGGATAAAATAGAAAAATCTTTATTTTTTCGATTGGGGGATTTACTAGAAAAAACGATTCCCTCAACCAATAAAGATTTATATTATTCAGAATTATTAGCGCAAGAATTCTTCCCAGGAAAAATAACTACTGCTTCAACGGCTACCGAAAGATTACTGGTTCAACAATTTCGAAAAAAATACAATCCGGCTAATCCTTCTCCTTATTTTAGGAAGTTAATTAAGAATTATGTTTGGGGAGGAGAAACTGGAAAACAATGGCACCTGGAAGAAGCGGGAGATGATCCTAATTTAGATAAGTATGGCAGATGGAGAGAAATTCAAATTCAGCACTGTAAATCATTACTTAAAGAATTTCCGAACATTACTCACATTGTTGAAATTGGTTGCGGTAATGGAAAATATCTACAATTATTAAAGTCTAGCCTTGGAAATCAGTATTCGTATTGGGGACTCGATTTATCAGAAAGCCAAATCCAATGGAATCAAAAACAGTATCCAGATATACAATTTCATTCTGGCGATGCGAATGCAAATGATTCATTTCAGTCGCTCGAAAATGTGCTCTATCTTACATTCGGCACATTAAGCTGTTTTACAGAACCAGAACTCACTGAATGGCTTAGTTCCATTTATCATAAAAAGGGTTTTCAGGCTATCGGAATTGCTGAATGGAATGCAGATTATGATCCCGAATCTGAAGTTGATTCCAAGGCAATGAGTCCCACTTTGTACAACCACCCTTATTCTCAAAAAGTAAAGAATACCGGATTTGTTCTGCATAGCTTGGAGTACAATGATAGTAACGATGTATTTCCAGGTTATGTTAGAACCATCCTAACCGGATATAAAAAGTAAATCAGATGCAGGAAGAAGAAAAACTAAAACTCGAACAAATAGCAGAAGCACATGATACCCATGCTGATTTTGATGGAGTATTAGCTTGGTATACCGGTAAACTCATTGCACCACAAGTCAAGGATAAAATCACTTTAGAATGTGGTTGCTCCACCGGAGTAATGACCCCTATGCTATTAGAATATGCTTCCACACTGGATGTAGTGGAAGGGTCTGAAACATATGCAAGACTGACCGAAGATAAATACAAAGGAAAATTGAACATGTTTGTTTCCCTTTTCGATGAGTTCCATCCGGAAACAAAATATGAAGCAATCGTTTTTGCAGGGGTATTACACCATTTGGAAAACCCAGTGCAAACCTTGAAGCACATCTCCTCCTGGATGAAGCCTGGAGGTGAAATATTCATTTCAGTTCCAAATATGACGGCATTTCATCGTCGCTTGGGTGTAGCGATGGAGTTAAATTCTACCGTGTACGATACTTCAACTCGTAACAACTTCTTTGCACAACCGGGCAGGTTTGATCGGGAAAAATTAAATGCCGTTATTCAAGAAGCAGGATTTGAAATTCAACAATCCTCAGCTTTTTTCTTTAAACCCTTTCCCCATGAGGTAATGAATACCCTGAATCTTCAAGGTTCTATTCTCGATGGTTTGTTTAAAATGGGGCAAGATTTCCCAGAACTTGCGTGTCAATTATTTGTTAAAGCAGTATGGAAGCCATAAAATCAAAAATTCCTTTTGCGGATTTAAAACGACAGTATCAATCCATAGAACGGGAGGTTAATCAGGCGATTCAATCTGTGCTGAATGAAACAGCATTTATTGGAGGCCGAAGTAATTCGTTCGTTCAGAAATTTGAATCCGAATATTCTGAGTGGATGAATATAGAGCATACGGTTTCAGTTGCCAATGGTACAGATGCGTTGGAAATTATTCTTTCAGCATGGGGAATTGGTCCTGGTGATGAAGTGATTGTTCCTGCTCTTACTTGGTTTTCTACCGCCGAAGCAGTAATTTCTTTAGGGGCAAAACCAGTATTCACCGATGTACTTTCAGAGTATTCGACACTAGATCCCGCACAATTAGAGGCTCTGATTAATCCTAATACGAAAGCAATTATCCCAGTACATCTATATGGTCAAATGGCCAGAATGGAAGACATCATGCGCATTGCTAAATCGCACAATCTAAAAGTCCTGGAGGATTGTGCGCAGGCACATGGCGCCGAAAGATTGAATCGTAAAGCAGGTACTTGGGCTCATGCCTCCGCTTTTAGTTTTTATCCCGGAAAAAACCTAGGCGCTTATGGAGATGCGGGGGCTATTTGCACGCGAGATTCAGAACTCGCCGAAATCTGCCGACAAATTGCCAATCATGGCCAAAGAAAAAAACACGACCATTTACGCAATGGCCGCAATAGTAGATTGGATGGTATCCAAGCCGCGGTATTAAGTGTCAAGTTGCCTTATTTGAATACTTGGAATGATCAACGCAGACAATTAGCTCAAGAGTATTTCGAAAAACTCAGCCAATCCGGTATCCAATTACCCAAAGAAGACTCCCATAATCAGCATGTCTATCATTTGTTTGTTGCGCATCATTCCCAAAGAGACGAATTAGTCTCCTGGCTTGCTGAAGCCCACATTGAAACTGCTCTGCATTATCCTTATCCGATACCTTCCTTACCACCTGTCATTGCCTATATTCCTGAAGGGCAGGCCTTCCCTGTTGCCCAAATTGCGTGCAGCACCCTACTCTCTCTTCCTATGTTTCCTGAACTTCGTAATGAAGAACTTCAATCTGTTTGCAATCGCCTATTGGCATTTCCAACCAAATGATAAAATTCGTTAAGGCCTCTCCTTTCTATGATGTGTATTTGGATGAATTCTATTCCCAATACCCGGAAATGATACAGGCATCGTATGAGGTCCAATTAAATGCCATTATGAGCCAGGGAATTGCCTGGTCTGATTTTTGGAAAATTAACCTAGAGAAAACAGGAAAATATCAGGCTTGGGAAATCATTACCAATGCACGAATTCTACAACAGCAATGGGCTAAAGAAAGAGGAATATCTTTTTCAGAAAAAAATTGGATGTTCGAAATTCTGGAAGCTCAATTAAAAGAAATTCAACCAGACATATTTTTTCCGCATGACTACTTTCACTTGCACAAAGACTTTGTTGCCCAAATGCAAGTAAACATCCCCTCTATTCGATTTATTGTCGGATATGATGGATACGGTTTAGGAGACCCAGAAAGATTTAGAGGGTATAACCTGATTATTTCCTGTGCCAAATTTATTTGCACCTTTTATGAAGAAAACGGGTACAAAACGCTTTACCTTCCCTTTGGCTTTGAAACTTCCTTACTGGACAAAATTCAACAAAGGAATCCCTTGTATGAAGTAAGTTTTTCCGGATCGGTAATCGTGCGAGCCAATTTTCACAACGATCGACTGCGCATGCTTTCAGCGCTTGCAGCTAAATTACCCTTATCCTTATGGGCAGCATCGTTTCCAACTAATTGGCAACCTTGGAAAAAAGACCAATTACGAAGAATTAAAAATAAAAAATTCCAAGAGTTCTGGGATGTCTGGAAATTAGGGAGTATCAATAAAGGGGCAAAATCTGGATTGGAAATGTACCAGCTACTATCAGATTCAAAATTTACCCTGAACCATCATATAGATGTTTCTGGCCCTGTAGCAGGAAACTCTCGCTTAACAGAAGCTACCGGCGTCGGCACTTGTCTGGTAACTGATTGGAAGCCAAACCTACACGAATTCTTTAAACTGGAAGAAGAAATTATTACCTTCAAATCAGCAGACGAGGCGATTGATAAAATCAAGTATCTACTGCTGAATGAAAGCGAAAGAAAAAAAATTGCAGAGGCAGGTCACAAACGCACTCTGATAGACCACACATTCGAACAAAGAATTCTTCAGGTGGTCAATCATATAGAAACCTTGCTTTAATTTAAGCTATGCTGGAAAAAATACTCAGTATTGAAACGCGTCGCAAAATCCGAAAATACCGCGACCGACAATCATTTAAAAAACTGTATTCTAAATATAAAGACTTTACAATGATTCCAGAAAAAGCATTTCTGGATAATTTAGAAGTCAGTGCTCCCTTAAGATTTCGACAAGGCTGTGTGGTAGAATGTGGAGTATGGAGAGGGGGTATGGTGGCTGCCTTGACGGAAGTGATGGGCAAAGATAGAAATGTGTATTTGTTTGATTCCTTTGAAGGCCTTCCTCCAGCAGGTGATCAGGATGGGGATGCCGCTAAAGCCTATCAAACAAACACCCAGGCAATTGACTATCACGACAATTGCAAAGCGGAAATGGACTTTGCCGAAAAAGCGATGAAGTTAGCTTCTGCTTCAAAGCCGCATTTTGTGAAAGGTTTCTTTGAACATACCTTGCCGGGATTTGAATTCCCGGAACCCATACTTGTACTTCGATTAGATGGTGACTGGTATGATTCAACCATGCAATGCTTAGAGAATCTATATGATAAAATGGCTCCAGGAGGAATCATTTTGGTGGATGACTACTATTATTGGGATGGATGTACTCGAGCAGTTCATGATTTCCTCTCCCAAAAAAATCATCCAGTGCGAATTCGCCAAACGGTTGAAGGGGTGTGTTACTTCTTTAAATACTGATTACAATGAATCATACGAAAGTTATCAGTCCTATCACCGGCAAACCCAATTGTCAGAAGATTAAATCCTATTCAGTTAAAAATATTCAGGATAATTACCTCGCTGATTTTGGAATCCAAACTAATTCTTATTTCAAAGACAATAGCACAATTGAACTTTGGAAATGCCTCGATACGGGTCTATGCTTTTTCTATCCAAGCAATCTAGAAGGGGATAGTGCATTTTATGCCCAATTGGAAAAATTTGATTGGTACTATCTCCCTTGGAAATGGGAACATGAGTGCATAGCGCCTAGAATTCCCGATCAAGGAAATCTACTTGAAATCGGCTGCGCGGAAGGAGCCTTTCTAGAGAAAATGAAACAAAAAGGATTAACAGTAGTGGGCCTAGAACTAAATGAAGAAGCTGCCAGAATAGCAAACGCAAAAGGTCTGGAAGTACACACGCAGTTAATTCAAGAGTACGCGCAAAACCATGCAGAATCGCAAGATTGGGTTTGCTCATTTCAGGTACTGGAACATATCTCCTCCGTTTCAGAATTTCTAACTGCTGCTTTGAAAATAGTAAAACCAGGGGGCAAGCTAGCGATCAGTGTTCCGAACCTTCAGTCGTTTTTACAATATGACGAAGGGGGATTATTAAATTTCCCTCCTCATCATCAAGGATGGTGGAATGCATCAGTATTTAAAGCCTTAGAAAATTATTTCCCCGTCAAATTAGATTTTGTAGGATTTGAACCTGTACAGGAGATTCATGAAAATTGGTATCGAAAGAATGCCATTCGCAAATGGTATTTGAAAGGTAAAATATTGGGTGGTTTATACTCGAGAATAATCAAATTGCCAGTAATTGGAAAGTTGATTTACGAAATGGAAAAGTCGAATACAGCAGGACACACAATGCTGGTATTGTTTACCAAAACAAAATCTTAACATGTGCGGAATTGTAGGATACACAGGAACGGCTGATTCATCCTTCATTGAAAAGATGAATGCTGTACAGCATCACCGTGGACCGGATGAAGCCGGTATTGTGTATCATGAAGATGGGCAAGTGCACTTGGCCATGAAACGATTAAGTATTCAGGATCTGGTGGGCGGTCACCAACCTATGTACACACCCGATCAAAAATATTGCATCGTATTTAATGGCGAGATTTTTAATGCTCCCGAAATCCGAAAACAATTAGAACTTAAAGGATATTCATTTCAAACGAGTTCCTCCGATACTGAAGTGGTGTTGCTTTTATATAGAGACATCGGAATCGAATGCTTAAAACGCTTAAATGGGATGTTTGCATTTGTGATTCACGATAAAGAAAAAAAAAATATTAGTTGGGGGAAGAGACCCTTTTGGAATTAAACCATTCCATTATGCACTCAGTCAAAATCAATTTGCTTTTTCGTCTGAACTAAAAAGTCTAATTCAACTGCCTTGGGTTTCTACTGAAATTAATCCTCAGGCTGTAAGTCATTATCTTTCCTTACAAACAATACCTGCACCTTATTCCATATATAAATCAGTTACCAAACTTCCGGCAGCGCATGGATTTCAATATAATTTAGATTCTAGGCAATTTAAAACATGGAAATATTGGAAACCAGAATTTGGCACCCGTTCATTAGATTCTAAAAATATATTAGTTGAAATAGAGGAAAAGTTTCAACAAGCCGTCAATAGATGGATGCTGAGTGATGTGCCGGTGGCGTGCTCCCTCTCAGGCGGATTAGATTCATCGCTCATAACGGCTGCCGCTGTAAAATTTGGCGGAAAACTTTCAACTTTTTCCTTAGGGTTCTCAGATATGCCTTGGCTGGATGAAAGACCCCTTGCAGCAAGCGTAGCAAAAAAATGGGATACTCAACACTCGGAAATAATAATTTCTGCGGAAGATTTATTGAAAAGTATTCCGGCAATGGTTCACTCTTTAGACGAACCCTATGCTGGTGGACTCCCCTCTTGGTTTGTATTTAAAGCAATCCACGAAGCGGGTTTTAAAGTAGCACTCACCGGTAGTGGTGGGGATGAACTTTTTGGAAATTATGCAAAATGGACAAGGTTTACTCCCAAAACAAAATTTCTCCAACAGTTGAGAACTGCCTGGAGATATCGAAAAGCACACTTATCAGACATCCTTTTACATCCACATGGAAGTTTACTCTATCCGTATTTCAATGATGGAGAAAAAAGTAAGTATCTGTTATTACCAGATTTTATTGCCCAAACAAAATCCTCCGCTGGATTTCTAGAAAATATTTGGAGCGCCTGTTCTTCCAGTCAAGAAATAGACCGTGTCGCTTGGACGGATATTCAGGTACAACTTCCGGAAGAATTCTTATTTATGACCGACAGATTTTCTATGGCTCATGCAGTAGAGGCCCGAACGCCTTTCTTGGATAAAGAATTTGCCGAATTCATCTATTCCATTCCTGCTGCTCAAAGAACACAAAAGGACGATTTAAAATATCTACTTAAATCTTCCATGGGGCATCTATTGCCAGAAGAATTATTAAACGCTCCCAAAAAAGGATTTACACTCCCTATGCTGGATTGGATGCGCACAGGATTGAAAGAGCAAGTTGAATTTCTCCTTGGGTTTGAATTCCTAAAACAACAGGGAATTTTTCGTCCGGATATTTACACGCGCTATACGAAACCGTTTCTGGAGGGAAAAAAATTCCCTGAATGGGAATTATGGACTTTACTGCTTTTTCAATTTTGGTATCAAGAAAATAAAGCGCTCAAATGAAAATAGTTCATTTCAGTACCAGTGAGTCTTTAGGTGGAGCGGCTCAGGCAACCTATAAACTGCATAAAGGCTTGCTTGATTCTGGTATCGATTCTAAATTATTTGTTAAATATATTTCGAGTCCGAGAGTAAAAGAGGTGTATGAACTACACAGGCAGGATGGCTTTCTAGAAAACAAAATGCTTCCTAGAATCCGAACCATTCAAAAAAAATCATTGGTCAAGAAGTACACCTTGCAACCACATGCTCCTTTTTCTTGGAATAAATATCTCCCGAACTATAGTCTAAACGAACAGGCTATTCAGCAAGCTGACATAGTAGGATTATATTGGATTGGAGAATTTCTCTCGCCCGAAAATATTGCCAAGATTCATCAGCCTATAGTATGGCGATTATCGGATATTTGGCCATTTTCCGGAGGATGTCATTATCCAGGAAAATGTAAGGGGTTTCAGAGTTCCTGTGGAAACTGTCCTGTCTTACAAAGTAATTCAATTCTGGATGAAAGTCATTTATTGCTCGAAAGAAAAATTAAGTCATTTGAACATTTAAATATCACCATTGCAGCACCTAGTCATTGGATTGCAGGCTTAGCTAGTTCCAGCACTTTATTTAAAAATAGAAGAATTGAGGTAATTAAAACGGGGGTAGATGAAAATCATTTTAAGCCATTGGTAAAAGCTGAAATGAGAAAGGCGTTCTCAATTCCCGAAGATACTGAATTAATTCTTTTTGGTGCGGATAGTGCATCTGATCCAAGAAAAGGAATCCGCCTATTGATTGATGCCCTAAAGCTTATTCAGAAAACCAGTAATAGAAAATTGGAATTAGGAATTTTTGGCAGAAATTATGACCCGGAATTTGATACATTAGGATTTCCTGTTCGATACTTTGGCTACATAACTGAACTTTACCTGCCTATACTATATAACTGCGCTGATCTGTTCATTGCGCCCTCTATTGAAGAGAACCTTCCCAATACTGCTTTAGAGGCAATGGCTTGTGAGATTCCGGTGTGTGGATTCAATATCGGCGGTATGTCAGACTTAATTCAAAGCATGCAGAATGGTATGTTGGCCGAACAAATCAATAGTGAGGCATTGGCAGAGTCAATTCTATATGCTTTGAACAATGCCAATACGCTGGGTAAAAATGCTCGTAAAACTATTTGTGCCCAGTTTACACAAACGCTCCAAACACAAGCGTACATTCAACTCTACAACTCCCTTTTGAAACGATGATAAAAATTACGCGTACATTCTTTCTTTTAGCAGCATTCTTGTTTGTTTTAACATTTGGACTTGGATTGTATCTAGGAAAATCTGGTCTTGCCACAAAGGTATACCGTCGCATTTTCCCACTGCCTAAACAAAAACAAGAATCATTTATTGATCAACTAGATAGTCCGGGCCTGAAGGATAGAATTAGAACAAAGAATTTACAAGATGTAGCAGAGTATCGTCAAAAATTAGTTTCAATCATTTGGGGGGAAGAAGGCATACCTTACACTTCTATGCCAGATTCCATTATTAATAATCTGCAAGACACAACCTTTCATGACTTCCAAAATTTAAAACAGATAGACTGCCTGATTGATTCATTAGAGCATGGATTTGCTTCGGTAATTATCCATTTAATTCCTGAAAAAAAGGATCGAAAAGAAGCTGTAATTTATCATCATGGCAATGAAGGAAAAGATTATTCAACTGGTATTCTAACCTACAAGGTTTTAGTCGAAAAAAGCTTCCATGTGGTTATTTTGCACATGCCCCTCAAAGGTAGAAATAACATGCGTACCTTAAATACTTCCACTTCTGGAAAAATACAAGCTTTTAATCATAATGTTATGATGTATTTGGATAACCCATATCCCATATTCTTT
>JBEIHC010000026.1:0-28991 GCA_040381555.1 Bacteroidia bacterium | reverse complement strand
CTCCACGCCCCCCAGAGGGAATTAACACTCTACTCAAAGAAATGAAATATTGTCTATCTTTAAGACGTACTAAGAATGGGGAGCAGACAGTACCCTCTGCCTCCTCTTTCGAATGGAGATTGCTTCAACCCCACTGTCCACAACAATTGTAGCTAGAATTACATAAAAAAAAATAGAATTATATTGAATTTGTGGGTTCCTGAATTATATGCTATTCCGAAATTCAGGCAAATGGTTATATCAAACCCACACAAAACAACTTAGAGCCAATTTTTTATTACTGAAACGAGTTAAATCCGTCTATTGGCTAAAAGGAGTGGGCAAACAAAAAACGGATTAATTGGATTTGTCGTATTCTGCCAATTAAACAGAAGACCCAAAATCATGTGTTCTGCCTTGTGATTGGCATTGCCTCTCTTATCGGGAGGCTTAGGCAGGGGGTAAGTCAGGGTAAGATTGCGCGCGTCGGAAACACAAATACAATAAATCGTCACCTACAATTAATGGCATTTATTCGAAAATATTGGCAAGGTTCGTCTTTTTTGCTCACGGTAAATAGGTACACGCAGGATGTTTTAGTGATATACTGAGGGAGACTGGAAGTGCCGCACATCTACTCTATCTCCACTATAGGTCGCGTTCTGTTTCTAATTGAATCAGGCCAGGCTATCCATATAGGGATGAAATCTTTTTGTCAACACAGATTATGGACAACCCAAGCACAGCAGCGCCTGATGTTGTGATAAACAAACCGATATGGCGGCTCCCTACAAAATACATAGTATCTTTGCTACTCAGATTTACCTGTACTACTTGAACCCAAGATTGTTATGCCCCTGTGGTATTTTCACTGATTTTTATACGAATAAGTATTATGACAGATGGGCAATTCCACTTGACAGTACATTTGAAAAGTATTCAATAATGACAAAAACAACAATAAAAACGAAACGATTTTCCTCTAGATTATTTAGTGGTTGGAAAAAACTTGGGCCTGGTCTCGTGACCGGAGCAAGTGACGATGACCCATCTGGAATAGCAACTTATTCTCAAGCTGGTGCTGCATTTGGTCTAGCAACATTGTGGACGGCAATTATTGCATTTCCACTAATGGCTTCTATTCAGCAAATGTGTGCGCGAATTGGATTGGTCACCTCTCAAGGCTTGACAGGGACACTAAAAAAACATTATCCGAGACCCATCCTATATATTATGTTGTTGTTTAGTTTTCCTGCCATTGTATTGAATATTGGGGCTGATATTGCGGGTATGGGTGCTGTAGGAAATCTACTTTTTCCAACTATTCATGCCAGTTATTTCAGTGTTCTTTTCACAATAATCCTTCTCGGATTAATCATTTACTTACCCTATCAAAAAATAGCAGCGATCTTAAAGTATTTGTGCCTCGTTATGTTAGTTTATTTTATTGTTCCTTTTTTGTATAAACAAGATTTTGCAGAAATTCTAAAAGCGACCGTTATTCCATCTATTCAATTTAACAAAGATTTTATAGCCATAATAGTTGGCATCCTTGGTACAACCATCTCTCCCTATCTTTTCTTTTGGCAAGCTTCCATAGAAGTTGAGGAATTCAAGGATAAGCGCCGACATTTGATTGTCAATAAAAAATTAATCCATGAAATGAACCAAGATGTAGATTTTGGAATGACAGTCTCTGGTTTTGTAATGTATTTTATTATTCTCACTACGGGCACGGTTTTGTTTCAAGGGGGTGTTCATCAAATTGACACCGTTGAACAAGCTGCCCTAGCTCTCAAACCATTAGCTGGAAATTTCGCCTATCTACTTTTTGCTGTCGGAGTGATAGGAACGGGACTAATTGCAATCCCTGTTTTGAGTGGATCTATTTCTTACATCATTACAGAAACTTTTGGTTGGGAGCAAGGTCTTAATAAAAAATTTCAGGAAGCCAAAGCATTTTATCTCATCATTGCCATTTCGTTAATACTAGGCTTATCATTAAACTACATAGGCATTACCCCAATTCAATCATTGATTTATACCGCCATTCTTTATGGACTTACTGCTCCTGTGTTAATTGCTATCATCTTACATATTTCGAACAATCGAAAAATAATGGGCGAAAACATAAATGACCGATTAAGCAATATTCTAGGTTTTGCAGCATTAATTATTATGACCGTTGCAGCGGTAGCTTTAATTTATCTGCAATTTTAAAATAAGTACTCAATAGTGGTCAAAAAAAGGATTCTGAGATAAATTAATTAACAGTTACAACTAGCATTTTTTGAGTTGATTAATTCATTATGTCAACGAGTAAGCGCATCTAATCACGAATCTTTCCATGTAAGGGTAGATGATTTAACTAGGCGTTCAGGTATCTATGTTTTGAAAACATATTCAAACAATACGATCTATTCAAGTCGAATTAGGGTAACTGACGAACATTTAAAGAATGATTTTTGGATCTCCGCATTAAATCTGGGGAGGAATAGAGAATCTATTCAAGATTGGAATATTTCTTAGGGAGTTACATGAAATTCAAAATCGAAGAAGTAGTACCTTGCGGTCAGAATTTTTATAACTTCGATAAGGTATAGAGAGTAGGCTGCTCAATCATGCAGTAGGAATCGAGCTTGATAAAAAAGATTTTAGTAATTTGCCCTAATTAAATGAATAGAACCAAAAAGATGAAAAGAATGACCAAATTAATGTTCTTTTTCGGCTTAATTCTTTGTAAGTCTGTAATAAGTCAGGATGCCACTTTGATTTATAAGGGAACAGCTAATTCAACCGTAACTATTGAGACGGATATAAGTCTAGGTTCCGGTTTTTTTGTTGCCCCCAATATTATTGCTACAAATTATCATGTGATAGAAGGAGCTACTCAAGCTTTTTGTTATTTAAATAATTCTGAAGTCAAGTATAAAGTAGATGGATATCTAGCTGCGGATAAATCGGTGGACTTAATTCTACTAAAAGTATCTACCTTGACTAAGCCGGCATTAGTATTTTCTAATGAAGGCGTAGACCCGGGTCAGAAGGTATATGTTATCGGAAGCCCCAAAGGATTGCCTGCAACAATTTCTGATGGCATAGTCAGTGGTATGCGAGATTTTAAGGGTTATAAATTAATACAAATGACCGCACCAATTTCACCAGGTAGTAGTGGAGGTCCTATATTAAATGCTAAAGGACAACTAATTGGGATTTCAGTAAGTCAGTTATCGGAAGGTCAAAATTTGAATTTTGCAATTCCGAAATCTTATCTTGAATTGTTATTACAGTTTAAAAAAGAAGTTCCCATATCTATTTCTACCTTGTATAGTGCCCAAAGACCTTCCACAAATACTAATCAGACTAATTTCTATGAAAAAGATAAGGTATATGATATTAGTGTTTTTAAGGCAGAAACTCCAGAATTATCATTAGACTATTTGGCACATTTTGGCGAGAGTTCCTGTTTCTATTTTACTTACGACATGACGAGAAGTCAATTAAATAATCAAACCATTTATATGGAAGATTATCGACTTGTAGATCTGGAAACGGGAGAAGTGTATTATGGTAAGATAACCGATTTATCCAATAGAGATAACTCAAGAGTTATTTATAGGGGAACAAAATCTCGATTTTTGGTATGCTTCGATAGATTGCCGGGTAATGTACGATATTTTAGTTTAATGGAAGGAGAATGTACGGAGTCTTCATTTTGTTTTTTAAATGTAAACCTAAATAATTATACGACTACCTCAGAGGTTGATTGGCGTCTATATAAGAACAATGAAAACGAAGGTACCATCTCTTTTTATACTAAACAGAACATTGGAATAATAGATGTTTATATAGCCGACTATAAGTTCGGAACTTTAACTAAATATTTTTCAGACCCTAATTTTACACCCAATTGTGGAGATGTCGGAGATGCATTAATATCCGTGCGATTAGAAGAAGGAACTTATGAGTACAAAGCCATTTGTGGTCAAATAAGATGGAGTGGCACATTTACGATCACAAAAGAGGGATGTAATAAAGTACAATTTAAATATTAGTGTTTTCTTTTCTGTGATCAGATTTCAATAGCTAGATTAGAGAGACCAAAGAATTAGGTCGATGTACCCTTACTATATTTAGGTATACCAAAATTAAAGGCTATGTGCAGTTCAGAAGAGTTTGTTTACGGTGGTGATACTAGACACTATTTATTGACCTACCGGATATGCCTATTTCAATTCGGTATATAGACAGATCGGTTTAATCGGCTATAATCTAGCTTGATTGAATATCATAATCGACAAATAATCGCACTAAAGATTCTGTCATTATAGAAATATTGACAATCTACCATTTTACACGCATAAAGTAAAAAAAGTTACAATATTCAGTCCATTAAATACAAGATGTTGGTTCTGAAGCTGTGGCTTATGGCTTGATCTCTTCTCCTTCGGTGTGGCATAGCGAGTGAGCAGAGCACACTTGATAAAAAAACACTTACAAATTCTACGCAAATAATGGTGTAGAGCCCAAAATTTATATTATACAGTAAAGAAATATATTGTTTTTCCTATTGCTCATTTCAAAAAGAAGCAGAATCTAACGCAATACAATAGAGTCCATTCTGTATTTTATCCAGTATATATTTGGTTGGTAATCTGTTTAAAGAGCGAACTTGATTCATCTGAAAATTCAGGTTTTGAGGATTTAGGTAACAAATCAGGATTAAGACTGCTCCCAACTACCTAAATGAAATTAATTCTTCATACTTTAGTAGTCAATTAAACAAAAAGTAGAATGGTTAAGAAAATTCTCATTGGATTAGGTGTACTCTCACTGGTGCTGATTCTTCTGTTCTTTTATGCAAATCATCGCAATCGCACTTTAAGCCCTCCTGGAAATGCAGAATGGAGGGCAAATGGCTTAGAAATAAAAGTAAAATATAACCGACCCTCGGTTAGAGAACGATTGATATTTGGAACAGAAGCGGAAGAAGCATTACAGCCTTATGGCAAATATTGGAGGCTCGGAGCCAACGAAGCTACTGAGGTTACTTTCAATCAAAATGTATTGTTTAATGGCGTATCCCTGAAAGCAGGTACCTATAGTCTATATGCCATTCCGGGTGAAAAGTCCTTTCGGATTGGCGTAAATACTGACCTGGGAAAATGGGGAGCGTTTGAGCCGGATTACAGCCAAGATTTATTTACAACAGAAGTAGCGGTTACAAAATTAGAAGTACCGGTCGAAGTGTTTACAACTCGAATAGTTGAGAGTACAGAAAGTGCAGCAATTATCTCTTTCGAATGGAGTGATGTTCAAATTAACATACCTATTGGATTAGAGACCGGTATCTAAGTATGGCGTAAAAATTTATACTTGAATTAACTTAATTCTCTAGGGATTAAACAGGAGTTGTAAGTGTTGAAATTGGATAAAAATCCTAGAGGATAATTGATTTCGCCGACAATATTGTACCTGTTTTTTTGAGCGTTGCATCTAAGCATATTGAAAGTATTCAGATCGTAAAACATGAACCTCGAATTAAATTCACAAGTCGACAAGTATTTGATAGATGGCTGTATGCGTTGCAAATACGGAGCCACCCCGCAGTGTAAAGTCAACACTTGGAAATTGGAGTTAGAAATGCTTAGGCAGATAGTTTTAGAAACAGGATTGAAGGAAGAAATTAAATGGGGCGTACCCGTTTATACGCATAACGCAAAAAATATAATTACTGTTGCTGCCTTGAAACATTCCGCAACCCTTGGTTTTTTCAAAGGAGTATTATTAGCTGATTCACATAATATTTTTATTCAACAAGGAAATAAGCAATCAGACAGAATAATTAAATTTACAAATCCGGACGAAATACAAAAATTAAAGGATGTTTTGAAATCCTACATTCAGGAAGCAATTGAAATTGAAGCGAGAGGAGAAAAAGTAGTGTTCAAGAAAAACCCTGAGCCTATTCCGGAGGAATTATTAGAGGTGTTCGAAAACGATACACTTTATAAGGAAGCTTTCTACGCACTAACTCCAGGTAGGCAACGAGCTTATATAATTACCTTTTCTCAACCGAAGCAATCAAAGTCCAGGTTAGGAAGAATCGAAAAATATAGAGAGCAAATTCTTGCAGGAATTGGATTAAATGATAAGTATAGTGGTGGACGAAAACAAGAATAGATAATATTTGTAAATACAAACCGAATAGACATATACAGGTATTTACAAGGTGTATCTTGTGCTATTTCAATAGTGTTTTTTATGACTTGTTTTCTATTGGCTCTAAGTCTTTTTTTGTAGGTAATTAATCCTTTGTTTTGTGCCCCAGGATTATCTTGAAGAGGCAGTATAAATCAAAATAGTAGATTTTCCCTAGCACTTGAGCTTTGATTCTATTCCCTCGTTTTATACATTTGTAGATAAATAGTTGATTATAAACGAGTGAAAGATAAACATTCATGGCTTGATTTTCCCGTTGTAGAGTCAAAAGGAAGGATTAGTATTATTGGTTCATTGAGGGGTTATGCTGCGTTTGCAGTTCTATTATGCCATGCATCTGAGCTTTTAACAGATTTCAACCTGATTGTGCAGATTTTCTCCTACGGTCAGATGGGGGTAGTCATGTTTTTTGTAATCTCAGGAGTGGTGATGCCCTGGTCTTTGCATGCAATGGCTTACAAAACGACAGACATTTTTCGTTTTTTAGCACAACGATCTGTACGGATTGATGTGCCATATTATTTTATAATTGCCCTCACTTTATTGTATTATTGGATCATTACCCTTCGCCCTGGTTTTGCAGGTAATCCTTTTCATTTTGATTGGATTCGAACGGTGCTTCATCTTGGATATTTAATACCCTTTTCTACAACCTATACTTGGTACAATAATGCTTTCTGGACCTTAGCAATTGAGTTTCAGTATTATGTTTTGTTGGGCCTCAGCTTTCAATTATTACAGCGTTTCAAATGGTCACAACCTGTGATTTTGGTTTTCTTGGCACTCATAGGGTTTTTGCAATTCAGCAATAACGATTTATTTATTTTCAGATATCAAGGGTTATTTGTGATGGGAATAGTGTTGTATCAGTTGTTCAATGGTTTAATTGATTTAAAAACAGGAATAGCCGTGGCACTACTCGAAACGGTTTTGGTTGGATTTCAATATCACTGGGTAGCAGCCGCTACAGGATTATTAAGTTTTTTTCTTATTCTGCGCTTTCACAACTATCAATTACCGGGTATCTTCTTGGGCAAAATTTCCTATTCTTTATACCTGGTACATCCTTTAGTTATTTCCGTTTTGTTTTCCATCTTTAGACGATTGCCTACTGGAGCATTTTGGGGTATTACTTATTTCTCCCTAACAATTCTTATAAGTGTTTTGGCTGCATGGATTCTATGGCGTTATGTTGAAGTACCTTCCCTAAATTGGTCCCATTCGATTAAAGAATGGTTTAAGAAGAATGCAACAGATACGCACGCTTCTCAAAAACAAGGGAGTTGAAGTAGAATTAAGCGTTCGGTTCAATTAAATTGTTTCTTGATTTTTCTAAGACTGATTATAAAGGCTTTATCTAGGTTGTATAACGACAATAACAAGGAGAATTTTATTTTCAGCTCATCAGCTTTTCCTTGATAACGAAAGGCGAATCTGCAATTGGTGTAATAAAAGCGATGCTTTGATTTAGTAATTAAGTGTGAAATCAAAGAGTTTTGAAATTAAACGCTTAGGTTATGAATCACAAACCAGCATATAATAACCCCAAGAGTTTTGGTTTTATTGACCACTTCTGATGGGCTTCGGTAGTTTTCTGTACTCATCAGGATGTGCCGGTGCAGCCAATCGGAAGGGTCGATGAAACGCCCTATTTCATTTAATTGTCTATTTACTCATAATGTCTCTACGCCGTTTTTTGTGGGGTTGATAGGAACATTTTCCCAAATTTCGGAATAGCAAATAATTCCCCCCCCAAATTCAGTATAATTCCACTTTGTTGAATTTAATGAAATTCTGGATACAATTGTTGTGGCCAGTGGGGTTGAAGCCCCATTGGAGAGGGGAGGGAGAGGGTCTAACCTTGTTATAAACTAAGGAGAAGATTTATAACCACTATACAGTGTATTTCTAAGATTTAATTACCCACAATTAATGGCGTAGAGCCCTCACAATACACTTAATAAAGTTAAGTGGTGTGAGTTGATTTTTTCGAAAAAAAAAAGCGGCTAAAAATTCAGCCGCTTTTTTTGAAGGAATAAATAATTTATTTATTTGTTAACCAATAAAATCCCAATTCTAGCAGAAAGATTCCACTGCATTGGATTTACTTTCAATGGGTCACTTACAGTTTCTATGGACTCATAGTTCCAAGAACCACGAGAGATTGGCGTACCTACATGAGCAGCAAGACCACAAGTGAGCGGTAAATGTACACCTTCTTTAGAGCCAATAGTAAAGTAGTAGTCACAAGCAGCACCGAAACGAATGGTTGCAATGTTGTGATTTAACAGAATCGTTTTCCGCTGAGTACTGCTGTATTCATCAAAAGTTTGGTCAGAGGCATCAGTAGGTAAATATTCTACCTTCATTCTATGATCATATAGAGCACCAAACACACTTACATCATATCTTTCATTTTGAATTACAGAATAACCCGCTTGTAAGCCAATGATGCGATGGGTAACATTTACGCGGCTAAGTGTGTCTTGAGGAAATTCTGAAACTCTTCTACCACTTCCTACTTCTAATCCATAACGAAGTTTACCAGTATGAACGGAAAGCATAGTGGTTCCGATCACATATTCAGATGGAATAGGTCTCATGCCATTCAATCTCAATCGTGTATTAAGACGAATAAGATCTGGAATGCCCACACCCATATTGGCAGTAACTCCGATTTTGAGATTACTGCAGCATCCTGTTTTTGCAGGGGCAGATTCGGTTGTTTTGGCATCTTGTGCCTGAAGGCTCATCATCCCTAGGAAGAGCCCGGTCATAAGTGTAAAGATTTTTTTCATATAGTTCAGGTTAAAAATATTCGTTTAATGCGAAATAAGCAAGAAATTATGGGCTTTTCATAAGTTTATTTACGAATCGCGCTATTTTTTAAGTGAAAGTGTCTCTGGTTGGCAGAAAAAGTACTTCTTAACAGGCAACGAAAGAGCGACAATATTATGCATGTCGGATGCCTGGGCTAAATCTAATACTTTACCCTCTTTATATTGAATTAAAATGGGCTCTTTCTGATTACCTAAATAGGCTAGGTTAGAAACCGTTCCCGTGAAGATGAAATATTCTGGATTAGAAAGGCCGGATTGACTCTGAATACGGGCAATTTCTTGATCCGAAAAAGGGGTGTCTTGTAGTTTTGCCTTCAATAATTTTCTATGCAACAATCCTTTGCACAAGCTGGACAGCGTTTCATCGGATGAAAATTGCCATTGTTTAAGCGCAAATAAAATATCCTCATCATCCAATTTGATAAAATGCTCAACGGCTTCTTGAGAAATGTAGTTGCTTTCAGGCGAATGATGGGTAAAAAACCAGTGAAGCGTTTCATTTAACCAGATATTCTCTCCAGACTGTTGTAAAAATCTTGCTCTTTTGAGAATGTGCACAAGCATATATTCCGCAGAAATAACGGCTTTATGCAAATATACCTGCCAATACATAAGTCTTCGGGCAATGATAAATTTTTCGACCGAATAGATTCCTTTATGCTCAACCACCAGCACATTGTCCCGAACATGTAGAGTTTTGATTATGCGATCGGTTCCCACAATTCCTTCTGCTACCCCAGTAAAAAAGGAGTCCCGCATCAAATAATCCATTCGGTCCATGTCTAATTGCCCGGAAACCAACTGATGCAAAAATTTTTTTGAGTACTTATCTTCAAAAATTTGAATAGCTAAACTGAGTTTGCCTTCAAATTGAACATTCAGTTTTTCCATCAGTCGGCGACTCATCGTTTCATGATGCAAACCAGGGATAATTACATTTTCCAATGCATGCGAAAAGGGTCCATGTCCGAGGTCGTGCAGCAAAATGGCAATTTGAGCCGCTTCTTTTTCTTCAGGAGATATATCCACTCCCTTGGAGGACAAAGTTTCTAAAGCCTGCTGCATCAAATACATAGCGCCCAAGGCATGATTGAAGCGGGAATGCACGGCCCCCGGATAAATTAAGGAGGTTAAGGCCAGTTGCCGAATCCTTCGGAGTCGCTGGAAGATTTCTGAATCAATTAAATCCAAGAGAATTCCTTTTGGAACCTCAATAAATCCATGAACAGGGTCGTTAAATATTTTCTTAGGTGTCAATGGCTCGTTCTGAAAGGCTAATTTAGCACTTCAAGTGGCAATGTCACAAATTTTCCCCGGATAATAAATGAATCAGGAAACAAAAATTCTTTGGGCAGACGATGAAATCGATCTGTTGAAACCGCAAATTCTCTTTCTGCAACAGAAAGGATTCACTGTTTTACCCCTCACCAATGGGCAGGACGCTGTAGATGCTGTACAAGCAGGAAGATTTGATATTATTTTCCTCGATGAGCACATGCCGGGGCTTTCCGGATTAGAAACCTTGAATCGAATAAAAACTATTCGCCCGGATGTACCCGTAGTAATGATTACCAAATCCGAAGAAGAGCATTTAATGGAAGATGCTATCGGTTCTCGTATTGCAGATTATTTAATCAAGCCGGTTAATCCCAATCAAATTTTACTCTCTTGTAAAAAAATATTGGAGAATCGTAAACTCGTAGAGCGAAAAACCACCTCTGGTTATCAGGAAGATTTTCGCAAAATCGGCATGGCGTTTTATGATGATATGGACATCCACGGTTGGGCGGAAATCTATCGGAAATTAGTCTTTTGGGAACTGGAACTTGAAAAACAGGAAGATTCCAGTATGCGCGAAGTTCTGACTAGTCAAAAGTCTGAAGCAAATGTAAATTTTGCCAAATTTATACAAAAGGAATACCCTAAATGGATTGCCGGAAAAGGAAGTGCTAAGCCTATTTTGTCCCCAGATGTATTAAGCGAAAAAGTATTTCCCTTATTAGGTAAAGGACAAGAGAGTGTTTTTTTTATTCTGGTGGATTGTATGCGCTATGATCAGTGGAAAATGTTTGAACCATTGATTCGTCAGTATTATGAAGTAGAAGATGATAGCTGGTATTTGAGCATTCTGCCCACAGCTACTCAATATGCCCGTAATTCTATATTTTCTGGATTAATGCCTGCGGAAATTGCTACCCGCTACCCAAAATATTGGCTAAATGATGATGATGAGGGAGGTAAAAATCAATTTGAAGGAGAATTGCTGACCGAACAAATTATGCGTAAACGCTTAAATATACGACATCACTATCATAAAATTATTTCCAACGATCAGAATAAAGAATTAGCCGATAATATCCTGAATTTTATGCACCTGGATTTAAATGCGATTGTCGTAAATTTTATAGATATGCTTTCTCATAGCCGAACCGAAATGAATATGATTCGGGAATTAGCTCCAGATGAAGCGGCTTACCGTTCTTTATCTAAATCTTGGCTAGAGCATTCTCCCTTTTTATCTATGCTGAAAAAACTGCGCGAAAAAAATGTACGCATTGTCATTACTTCTGATCATGGCACAGTAAGAGTAAATCGCCCGGTGAAAATTTTAGGAGATCGAAATACAACAACCAATCTTCGTTATAAACAAGGGCGTAATTTAAATTATGAAGAAAGTCGTTATTTAATGACTGTCAATAATCCAGCAGATTTAGGTTTACCTAAAATGGGGGTAAGTGCTCGCTATGTGTTTACTACGGAAGATTATTTCTTTGCCTATCCCAACAATTACAATCATTATGTACAGTATTTTAAAAACACCTTCCAGCATGGGGGGATTAGTATGGAAGAAATGATGGTGCCTTTGATAACTTTAAGGCCGAAGTAATTGCCTAATGTTAGGCTACGCATTTATTGTGGGTAATGATTTATTGTATTTGTCGTCGCTCTCGCACTCAGTCTCACTCTGTCTCTGCCCCCTCCCTAACCCTCCCCGAAGGAGAGGGGACGCCACCCACAAGCCACAGCTCCTGAGCTTTTATCTTGTGTTTAATAGGCAGAATACGCTAATTCTTTTTAAATTAATTTTTAATTTCCCACATATAACAGCGTAGAACCACTAAAGATAAAGGATAATAAAAAAAGAGTTTTAATACCTTTTCTTCATTCCTCTTTAATTCGCATAAAGAATAGAGAACAAAATGTATCTAAAAGGAAGTTTATTTTTTAGTTTTTGATAAACTTATATAAAGTAAACTTCTGTTCTGCTAAAGGGATTCTAATCCAGTAAATTCCATTAGGCCAGTCCTGAACATTTACTTGAGAATTATGAGTATCTAACCATAATTTTCCTTGAAGATCATAAATTCGAATAGGTTCAGTAAGGGAATTTGATGTCAAAATATTTAATTCTCCTTGGGTTGGATTAGGAAAGACTTGAATTTGATATTGTGCTAATAAGTTTTGAGTGGTACTGGATATTCTCAGTAAGGAATCAGCCTTACAGGCATTGGGGATCCCATATCCATATTGATTATTAGGATTCAACGCTCTGTCACCAGACATTCGGATTGCTTCCATAATTTCAAAACCGGTACGAGTAGGGTGAGCTTGACTCAAGCAGGCGGTAATTCCGGCCACAATAGGTGCGGCAAACGAAGTACCACTGGAGTTGGAGATCATACCATTGGTATTGTATAATGCTGTAGATGCACCCATTGCCATTACATCTGGCTTAATTCTCCCATCGGCAGTAGGACCTACCGAAGAAAAACCTGATCTATCACCTGTATTATCTACAGAGCCAACAGCGAGAATGGAATCTGCATCTGCTGGTACAGTAACAAACATCCAGGAATTGGAGCCTTCGTTGCCAGCACTAACCACTACAGCTATTCCTTTCTGAACCGCCATGCTGGCAGCACGGGAGACGAGGGCTGTTTTTCCATCCAAATCTGCATAACTATAGCCCAAGCCACCATCAAATCTATTATAGCCTAAGGAAGATTGAATCACGCGCGCACCTAAAGAATCGGCCCATTCCATTCCCAATAGCCAATTGCTTTCTTCCGCTGCCGTTTCGCTAAAAATGGTTTCAGTTCTTCCTAAGGCATAAGTACTTTTCCAGGCAGATCCTTTGTATTGTCCATTTCTTCGGGCGGCCATTACGGAGAAAACCTGCATCCCATGGTTATCTTCGTCATATATTCCCTGGTCTTGATTCACAAAATCATAAACCGCTAGTAATCGGTTTTGAAGCCTTACAGAATCAAAAGCAGTAAGAATATCCGCATTTTTGAACCCTGAATCCAGAATGCTGACGATAACATTCTCTCCTGTGTATCCTTGGTCATGCAGACAATCTAGCCCAACCTGTTGAGTTTGTATTTGAGCAAATCCATAATCTGCTGAAATTTGATTGGGAGAAAGGTCATTGGGTTTAGGTTGAATGCTTGGAATGGAGGCCATTCCCTTCCTTTGAGCGGTTTTAATTAATCCTCGACTCCAAGGAAATAATTGAACTAATTCCTTCGGACTTAGGGGTGTTTCAATGATCGCAGCATTGAGCCAACGCAAGGAACCAACTAATCGAATAGATTCTATTCTACTGATTTCCAGCATTCTGTTAGAGTTCACCGGTAAGTCCGATTCATCTAGGGGAATGTTTTGTGCCAATCGGTTTTCTAGGGATCTAGTACTTAAAGCAGGAAATGCGGCAGATTGTTTGTCATCTAATAATAATAGCCATACGGAAGATAGTTGACCATAAGCCTTAAAAGAATGGAGTAAGGTAGCAGCTGTAAATAGAAAAAGAAAAATCAGGCGCATAAGTCCTTCAAATTTCAGAAAAAAATGAATACTACTTAATTTTAGCTTGCACCAAGCGCAGCTTGGTGCAAGCTACCCAATAAATAACTGTAATTTTGTTGCATGAGTAAACCGCATATCCTGGTTTGCAATGATGATGGCATCACGGCACCGGGCATACTAAATTTAATTGAAGCCGTTAAAGATTTTGGTCATGTTACCGTGGTAGCCCCTGATAGTCCTCAAAGCGGGATGGGTCATGCCATCAGCGTAGGAAAGCCGCTCAGATTGTATGAGGAAAAACTGCCTCATGGTCGCACGGGTTGGGCTTGTAGCGGTACACCGGTTGACTGTGTGAAGTTGGCCACTGGGATTTTAATGAAAAATAAGCCAGACTTACTGGTTTCTGGAATTAACCATGGAGCAAATTCCTCCATTTCGGTGGTTTATTCAGGCACTATGTCGGCAGCTATGGAAGGAGCGATTGAAAGTATTCCTTCCATAGGTTTCTCCCTCTGTGATTTCTCGCATTCTGCAGATTTTACTGCGGCTCGAGCAGTAGTCCAGGAGATTGTCGCAAAAGCATTGCAAGATCCTATGCCACAAGGAACATTGTTGAATGTCAATATTCCCAATCTTTCCCTCGAAGAGATAAAAGGTATAAAAATCACTCGTCAGGCTGTCGGTCGCTGGGTGGAAGAGTTTGATCAACGGGTAGATCCTTATGGTCGAAATTATTATTGGCTAACAGGAAAATTCAGTATCGAGGATGACGGGGAAGATACAGATGAGTGGGCATTGGCAAATGGATTTGTTTCGGTATGTCCTGTACAATTTGATTTGACAGCTCACCACGCCTTACCTTTTTTAAATCATTGGCAATTAAAGTTAAAGCGATAGAAATGCCTGCTCCACTCTTGTTTATTATTTGTGGGGAAGCCTCAGGCGATTTGCATGGAGCCAATCTGATTCAGGCCATTCATAAACGAAATCCGGAGGTACAGTTTTTGGGTACTGGAGGAGATAGAATGCAAGCTGCCGGAATGAAGTTGAATACCCATATTCGAGATATGAACTTTATGGGTTTTGTAGAAGTGATTTCCAACTTGCCTAAAATACTGGGAATCATGCGAGGGATTAAATTAGAAATACAGGAACGAAAACCCGATGCTGTACTTCTAGTGGATTATCCAGGAATGAACCTCAAGTTGGCACCGTGGATTCGGGCGCAGGGAATTCCGGTGTTTTATTATATCTCCCCTCAACTCTGGGCATGGAAAAAAGATAGGATAGAAATTATTCGCAAATATGTAAACCGCCTTTTTGTTGTATTGCCATTTGAGGAAGATTTTTATCGACAAGAAGGAATAAAGGCAGAGTTTTATGGCCATCCCTTGTTAGATGAATTTGAAAATCCTGTAGAAGAATTACCTGAGCTAAAAGCGATAACAAAGCCCATAATTGCCCTCCTTCCCGGCAGCCGAGCTCAGGAAATTCGGAAAATACTCCCTGAATTTTTGAAAGCCGTTCATCGTTTTCCTGCTTATGAGCCTGTCATTGCCTGTGCACCTGCCATTGCAGATTCCTTATATGATGCAATTCCAGAGGCAAGAGGCGTTAAGAGAGTAAAAAGTAAAACCCGGGAACTATTGAGAAATAGCCGCATGGCACTTGTTGCTTCTGGCACTGCAACATTAGAAACAGCACTCGCTGGCGTGCCTCAGGTAGTAGGATATAAGGCAAATGCCCTTTCCGTTTTTCTGGCAAGACAATTAGTTACCATTAAATATATTTCTTTAGTAAATCTTATTCTGAATAAGCCAGCTATCCTTGAGTTAATACAGGGTGAGTTGACCGAAGATAATTTAGTAAAGGAATTAAATGCACTTATAACAGATTCGAAAAGAAGACAGGATATGGAGAAGGATTATCAAGAATTGCACAAAATATTGGGTGGTCCGGGTTGTTCTGAGAGAATTGCAGCACAAATTTTAGAAGAGATAGAATGAACTTCAAAATAGAAAGACTTTTTTTAATTCTCTTCTTTCTGATAATTTCAAAATTATCGGGGCAATCTGTTTCCATATGGATAGATCCGAAGCCGGGCATGACTTCTTGTGTCTATACTTCTAAATCCCAAAAGGTTTGGATAATCAGCGGGGATACCGTCCCAGAAAGGATAACAGAAATTTCATTTGGTCAATCAATAACTACAAAATATCTGGCGGGTCGGGTCTTTGTATACAAAGATGGATTGAGTCTGGGCTCATGGCCAGAAATTATTCTCTGGGCAGTAGATAGTATCGGTCGTTTTTCCTTAACTCCTGAGGGAGCGAAGAAAACAACAGAATATTATGATCATTTAAAAGTGCAAGCGCATAAAAATCAGCTCAGAATGATTAATATAGTCTGGATGGAAAACTATATTTGTGGGGTAGTTGCTGCTGAAGGGGGATTGTATAAAACACCTGAGTTTTTGAAAGTACAGGCTATCTGCAGCAGAACATATGCCATGCGCAATATGGGAAAGTTTGTAAGAGAAGGATTTGATTTAACAGACAAAGTAGATTGTCAAGTTTATCATGGAATACCAAAAAACCTTCCCGGTGTAGAAGACGCCGTTTTGGCTACAGCAGGCTTGATCGCAGTGGATGAATTTGGAGAACCAATAGATGCTGTGTTTTCTGCAAATTGCGGCGGGCAATCTGCTAATTCAGAAGATGTTTGGAAAGCCACCTCTTCTTACTTGAAGTCTACAGAAAGTTACGATCAATACCGCGAATTCAAGAATTCTTCCTGGACTTATACCCTTTCACGATTAGATTTTCTAAGTTTACTAAGCAAATATTATAAAACGCCAATTCTCGATTGGGAGGTTGTTCCAGATGCAAGCGGCAGAGTCAAACAAATTCGATTAAATCAGGACCCCGGCCTGGTATTGTCTGGCATTGAAATGCGCTCCTTGCTAAAGTTAAAAAGCACAAAGTTTCGCTTGTTTGAATACCAACAGCAAGTTTTTTTTTCAGGGCAGGGATTTGGACATGGGGTAGGAATGTGTCAAGACGGGGCTTATAAACTTTCATCCATTGGCTGGAGCCACGAATCTATTCTTCGACATTTTTATCAAGGGATTGAATTGCTGAGTATTCAGGAATGGCTCATGCGTTTGGCTTCTGGAAAATCTACCCTCATTGTTGAGGAGATATCCTATACCGAACCATGATGCTGGACTGACTAACAGGTTTTATTCGAAATATTCTATTGATAAGATACACCACTTTGCGGGTTCTAATCTTTTTTTGAAAAATAATTGTGGTATAAAATCAAAAAAAAGGTTTATCCCAAGAATTACCTTGTAATTTTGAACCAAGGACTATTTCTTTTATGCTTTCGTTTTTCTCCGATATAACTCTGTTGATATTACCCCTGTTGAATTCCATTTGGTTTTTGGTAACAGTATTAGTGTTGGTTTTCAATTTAAGTAATTTCAAAAAGAATATGCTTCGTGGGGTGATGATAATTAGCTCAATCACTGCACCGTTTATTTTACTTTTTCAGTTTTCTCTTCCTGATGAGGAAGTCAGTTCTTATTCTCAATATTTACATACAGGCATGCTAAGCTATACAAGGAGTTTGTTTGTTTCTTCCTTCTTAGCGGGAATTATCGCAATATTGAGGTTACATGTTTTTGGCGGAAAGAGCAACGCCCCACCAAAGGCGAGCGGCAGAATACAACAATTCAACTTTCGAGATTTTTTTCGGAAGCAATGGAGGATTTTGTTTTATATCTGTGCAATAGCCGTATGGATTATTACGGCAATTACCGTTCGTTTTTACTTTGAAAATTGGGATGAATTTCACCCAGAAGCGGTTGAGGTGTACTTTTAACGAGCATCACTACAGTTATAATTGTTCTCCTAAAATGAATTTTCTCATCCTGAAATTTGTTTGCTAGCAACATGAAAACGATTTACTTTAAAATTATCCTGATTCTCACTTTGGCATTTTTCACTTTGAGTCTTAACGCTCAATCTGGAATACTTCAAGGAATGGTAAAAGATTTAAAAACTGGGGAAGGATTAGGAGGAGCTTCCATTTCAATAGAATCATTGGGGGTAGGGGTTTATGCAGACGAGAACGGATCTTACACTCTGAAAAATATCAAACCAGGAACCTATCAAGTTAAGGCTGCTTATGTGGGCTATAAATCCGATATTCGGTATGAGGTATTGATTCCTTCTGGTATTACCATGTTGAATTTTGAATTAGCCGAAGTTGTGACCGAAGTAGAAGGCGTTGAAATTGTTGCTTCTCCATTTTCTCGAACGGCGGAAAATCCTGTCAGTATCAAAACAATCGGCATTGATCAAATCAGGTCTAATCCAGGAGGAAATTTCGATATTTCTAAAGTGGTGCAAACTTTACCAGGGGTTTCTGGTTCGGTTGGATTTAGAAACGATATCATCGTGCGGGGTGGAGCACCGAATGAAAATGTATTTTATTTGGATGGAGTGGAAGTTCCCTTTATAAATCACTTTGCTACTCAGGGGGCATCGGGAGGTCCTGTAGGTATTCTCAATTCTCTTTTTATAGAAAAAGTAGATTTTCAAAGTTCTGCTTTTGGGGCCAAATATGATAATGCACTCAGTTCTGTATTGGATTTTCAGATGATTTCGGGAAACACCGAACGAATGCAAAGACAATTTCAATTAGGGGCTTCTGAAGCAGGAATTACTTTGGATGGGCCCATGGGAAAAAGTAAAAAAACAACCTATTTGGTATCTGCCCGGCGATCCTATCTTCAATTCCTTTTTTCTGCTTTGGGCTTGCCGTTTCTCCCGGATTACTGGGATTTTCAGGCAAAAATTGAGCATAAACTCAACGATAAGACAACTCTAACATTTGTAGGATTGGGCTCCTTAGATAAAGTGACCCTAAACCCGCCGGATGAACCAACTTTAGAAGACTCTGCCATACTGGAAGCCCTTCCTCGCATTCGGCAGTGGAGCTATACCAATGGCCTAGTATTAAAAAGGCTAACACAACGGGGCTTTTATACTGTAGCCTTAAGTCGCAATATGCTGGAGAATTCCAATACTAAATATGATTTTGACGATGATACCAATCCAGCTAGACTTAGATTGAAATTTTCCAGTCAGGAATCAGAAAATAAGCTTCGGTTTAATCAAGTTGAAAATAGAGGTAATTGGAGAATCGGTTATGGAGCTGTGGTACAATTAGTTAGATACACCAATGAAATTTTTAATCGTAATTTCCCTTTTCGTTCACCAGCTGGAATATTCCTGGATACTCTAGAGGCAAATACCCGAATATCTTTTTTTCGATATGGGGCATATGGTTCGATTTCCCGTTCGTTTTTGGAAAACAGACTTTCCTTTTCTTTTGGCATAAGAACGGACATGAATAGTTTTACCGATACGGGAAATAACCCATTAGAAGCAATCTCTCCAAGAGCCAGTATCAGCTATGCATTATCGGACAAATGGACTATTTCATCTTCCGTTGGGAGATATCATAAACTTCCACCCTATACTGTTTTAGGATTTGAACAAAATACAGGAGGGAACAATCTTTTGATTAATCAGTCAACCCGTTATATTCGCTCAGATCATTATGTGGGCGGGCTTTCATTTCAGCCCAATAACAGCACGCAACTTTCTGTAGAGGGTTTTTATAAGCGGTATTATAGGTATCCGGTTAGTTTGGTGAATGGGATAAGTCTTGCAAATCTGGGCGGGGATTTTGGTATAATTGGAAATGAGCCAATTCAAAGCATCGGAAGTGGCAATGCTTGGGGAATAGAGACTTTTATTCAAAAGAAATTAACTAAAAGAATATTCGGGATTGGGAGTTATACCTTTTATCAAGCGTCTTTTTCTGGAACAGATCCAGAAAAAGAGATTCGTTCGGCATGGGATAATCGGCATTTAGTCAGTTTAACTGCCGGGTATAAATTCAAACGCAATTGGGAATTATCTGCAAAGCTCAGGTATTTAGGCGGTTTTCCTTTAACACCCTATGATGAAAACCGATCTTTGGCCGAGTATGTATTTACCGGATCCGGAGTGTTTGATTTTAACCGGTTAAATAGTTTGCAGAGTGGTGATTTTTTGCAAGTTGATACCCGGATCGACAAAAAATGGTTCTTTGAAAAATGGTCTTTGAATTTTTACCTAGATGTTCAGAATTTGTTTTCGCGACCCAATAATACTTCAGCAGATCGATTTGCTGTCAAAAGAAACCCTGATGGTACTATTTATACAGATGCCCAAAACCCTCAGGGGGTACCGATTTACATTCGAAATGATGGCTCCAGCCTGATTCCTTCTTTTGGTCTGATTGTTCGGTTTTAGAAGAAAAGACTTAAAAATACCCGGTTCGCTCTGTAATTATTACCAATGAGGAATATCCATTACTCTTGTTGTTTGAAAATTCCCAGATTCTAGATATTTTTATGATGCAAAAATCGGTCTGTATGAAAATTCAAAATACTCTAATTCTTTTGTTCCTTCTGGCAATCTTGCCACTTACCCTATCCGCTCAAAGTGGTCCAGCAATCCAGTTGCCTGCCGGGTGGTATCCCAATTTTCCTATCGCAAATTGGTTGGAAAGCAGGAGCAATGTGATTCAAACCCTCAATACTCAAAGTATAACCTCCACTCGAAATGTGGCAGATGAGTTGATTTGGAATTCTATAGTAACAACTTACCCCACAGAAACAGATCTATTATTCAATCAGTCGAATGAATTGAAGCGGATTTCAGTTTATGTTCATGAGCAAACGAATGCCTCTGCCAGACATGCACAATGGTTTGGATTGTTTATGGCTCAATACGGTACGGATTATACAGAAGAAAACAATTCAGATATTCATCTCTACAAATGGCCGAATGAAAATGGTGTGAGTGTTGAGTTGATTTTATACCGACAAAACCCCAATTTTGCCATTCGTGCAGAATTTTTGAAGCAGTAGTTTCAAGATTGGCTTACATAATTGGTCGGGTTTATCCTGAAAATACCTACATGATTCGTGCTCTTGTTTTCTTTTTATGGATTTGCTGCTTCTTTTATTTGACAAGTTGGGCTCAGAGTCCCGGACATGTGCATTATAAAAGTGGAGAAGCTTTATTAAAGCAAAACAAAGCAACAGAGGCCTTAGAAAAGTTTAATCTCGCTTTAGTCGAAGAACCGAGTAATTTTTTATATCATTCAGGAAAAGGTCAGGCTTTACTCAAGCAGGAAAAGCTTGACCTAGCCTTATCGGCTTTCCAAAAGGCTATCTATTACAAGGAGGATTATGCCAGGGGATATGAATTGATTGGTGAAGTTTATATTGTTCAAAATCAAATAGATAAGGCAATAAACTATTATAATCTGGCTTATAAAACCGAACCTGAAATTAGCTCAAAGGTTGTTTTTAAGTGTAATCTGATAAAAATGCTAATCGATAATGATAGATTGGAACAGGCAGAATTGCATTTGAATGATGTATTAGCTCTTGCTCCCTATAATTCAGATGTGCATTATTGGTCAGGCGAATTAAATTTTGCTAATGGAAATCTAAGTGCAGCAATTAAAGGATATAAAAAGGCATTAGAGTATAATAAAGAGGTAAAACCAGAGGTTTCTGCGCGTATTTATTATGGATTAGGAAAAGCTTTGTATCAAAATGGAGATACGGAGAATGCAAAGAAAGCTTGGACAAAAGCCAATTATGGAGAATATAAGAAGCTTGTGGCAGAAGATATGTCTAGGCTAAACCCTGAATATTTTTACAAGGCTGGAGTATCCTATTATTTAACAGGAGACCTAGACGAAGCGATGATCAACTTAAAAAAGGCGGTTGAAATGAAGCCAGATTATTCCCAAGCGTTTAAATACTTGGGAATGATTTCGGATAAAAGAGATTTAACTACAGAAGCGAATAGTTATTTTACCAAAGCAACACAGACAGAGAAAGACAGTGCTAAACTTGCAGATATTTACCTTGTCTGGCTCGGTTCTCAGATAGAGAATGAAAATTTTGCGGGGGCGATTACTTCTGCAGAACGGGTACTTAGGTATAATAATCAAAATGCCAAGGCTTGGCTGTATAAATGTCAGGCAGAGTTTCATTTAAGCAGGTATTCTGCTTCCATGATTTCGGCCGAAAAAGGACTTGCTTCAATGGTAAATATACAGGATCCAGTAAAAAAAGCACCCTACTATTTTTATTTGGGTATTTCTGCCCGATTTGCCGGGAATCTGAGCAAGGCAAAAGAAGCATTAGCTTTGGCTCAACACGGAAATACCAAATACGCAGCCAAACATGAATTAGATATTCTAATGGGGGTAATTGCCCGGTAAAAGAAAATCCCCTTGATTTGAATGAATTTCTCTGTTTGAAAAATATATTTTTCAAATTAAAAACTGCTGACTATATTTGCCTAAAACCCGTTCTTTAGTTCCTGATTAATTCCAGGGGAATCTTTGGTTAAAACATGAAAAAATTATTATTGTTATTTTGTTTTATTGGGATTGGAGTGCTGGTCGCTCAAACCCCCGATAGTCCTGCATTTACTGAAGCCGAAGCTTTGGCGAAAGCAAATAATTGCGAAGAAGCAATTGTTAAATACCAAATTGCAATAGCAGAGCAGGCAAGCAATCCTAAATATTATGTGAGTAAGGCAAATTGCCAATTCAAGCTTAAAATGTCAGGAGATGCCCTAACAACTCTGGACCAAGCTTTACGCGTGAAGTCAGATTATCAGCCTGCTTTTCAGTTGAAAGCAAAGATTTATGAGTCAGAAAAAAATTATGACATGGCGATTCAGGCTCTCTTGGCTCAAATTCCGACAGAAAAAGTTACTGGAAAAAAAACTCGTTTGTATTCTTCTATAGTAAGGTTATATCTGATTCAGGGTGAAATTGTTTCGGCAGAAAAGTACTTAGCAGAAGCGCGAACAATTAATCCGAATGATTTAGAAGTGCTATATGGTGAAGGGGAAATTTTGCGCGCCAAAAAGGATTATATTCAGGCTATGGGTTTTTATGAGAAAGCTGTTTTGAACCTAGGAAAAACATCCCCTGCAGATGCCGCAAAGTTTTATTTTGGTTTGGGAGATTCGTATATGAAGTCAGGAGACCGGGAAAAAGCGATCGCGGCTTGGCAAAAAGCACGCTTTGGCCCCTATAAAAAAGTGGTAGAAGCCGAATTAATGAAAACCAATCCAGATTTTTACCTAAAGTTAGGAATTAGCTATTTTCAAGCCGGAGAATATGATGAGGCTAACAAGCAATTGAGTAAAGCAATTGAAATTCAATCCGATTATGCCCAAGCATATCGCTATTTGGGGCTCATTAGTGATAAAAGAGATTTAACTTCAGAAGCAGAACAATACTATCAAAAGGCGATGCAATATGAAATGAATCCCGACAAGAAATTGGAGATTGAAATTTCATTTTTAAATATGCTGATGGATAATGAAATGTACCAAAAAGCTTTAACTCTGGTGGGAAATATTATGATTGAAAAACCCAACAACACCAAAGTTATGCTGCAAAAAGCTCAGGCAGAGTATAATGTTGGCAGATTTTCTCTTGCTGTCAAAACAATCAAAAAGGCATTAACCGACCCTGCGTTGGTAGAACCTGCTAAGGCATCTCCTTATAATTTTGTATTAGGCATGAGTCTGAAATCTATTGGAGATTCAGACGGTGCATTGGAAGCTTTTCGTAAAGTAACCTCTGGATCTTGTAAAAATGCCGCACAATACGAAATGGAATTGTTGCAACCCGAGGTGTATTAATTCTATTCATTTCGTAATATTGAACCGTAATATTAACTTAAAATAAATTCGTACTGTCGTCTATGAAAAAAACACTACTCTTTTTATGCCTTTTCTCCCTACTTTCTGTTAGAGTTCTACTGGCACAGTGTACTCCAGATGTAAGTCAAACCATTCCAGGATTTTCTCCTGATTCATTGCCTCCAGCTTGTGTTGGGGAAGCGTATGATCAGACAGTAACTTTGGTATTTGCCAATGATACGAGTATTTCTACTCCACTAGGTAATGTTACCATAGATTTTTTAAGTTATCGCATTACCGGAATTACCAATTTGCCTCCAGGAATTACTTATGCTTGTGATGATGATAGTTGCGAGTGGCTCATTACTCAGAGTCAGATTAATCGTGGATGTGTGAGATTTTCAGGAACTCCTACCACAGCGAGTAATGACACAATGTTTGTTTCTGTATTGGCTAATTTAAATACCACTTTGGTACCTCCCACCACCATTCCTGTACCTACGCCATTCACAGTAAAAGCAGCAGGACAATGCGCAACATCCTCTAGTCGCTTACTGAATGCTTCCTCAATTAAAATATATCCTAACCCAGGTGCTTTTAATTTTAAAGTGGAATGTCCACAGGGAGCTGAAGCAATTGAAGTGAGTGATTTGACTGGTAAGGTTGTTTATCACTATGAAGAAGCCCAATCTTTTGTACAGCATTCCGTTCCTACAGGAAGTTGGCATACAGGGATGTATTTTGTAAAAATTAAAAGTGTAAATGGTGAGCAGACTCTACGCTGGATTCGTCAATAATAGTATTAATCCTATAATGAACAATTGGGAAAGCCGGCTACTAGCCGGCATTCTTTTTATTTTAATAGCAGGGATGCCCATTCTGCTATCCGCCCAGACACCTGTTAGGGTAAAAGGAATGGTTCTCGACGCTGATTCTCGCGAACCTTTACCAGCGGTTACTGTCCGAATCGAAAATGGAGTGGGTGTATTGACCAATGAATCTGGAGAATTTAACCTGCTTGTTTCACCAGGTAATAATTATGTTCTTTGGTTTTATCTATCAGGTTATGATTCTGTAAATAAAAATATTTACAATTTGGATACTGGATTGGAATTGGGTTCCATTTATCTGAAAAGTCGGGAAGTACAACTCGAGCAAATAGTGGTAACAGGTTCCAGAATGGAGCAAAAAATAAATCAAATGCCAGTTTCTACAGAATTAATCCAATCCCGAACGATAGATAAACTTTCGGTTAGTTCGGTTGTACCTGTATTAGAACAAACCCCTGGAATTACCATTCAGGACGATCAACCGGGTATAAGAGGAAGCAGTGGATACGCTTATGGTGCAGGAAGTAGAGTAATGATTATGTTGGATGGTTTGCCTATGCTGAGTGGGGATGCCGGATTTTCTCAATTTGATATGCTTCCTGTTGATAATATTCATCAGATTGAGATAATTAAAGGGGCATCCTCGGTGCTTTACGGCTCCTCAGCCCTTGGAGGAGTAATTAATGTTCGAACAGATCGACCAAGTGTAAACCCCAAAACATCTATTAGGTTACGCGCCGGAATGTATGATAGACCCGCTAATCCTTTACTGAAGTGGGAGCGATCAGACCCAGGCGTTTTAGCCTCAACACATCTATTTCATAGCAGAAGAATTAAAAATCTGGATTTAACCTTAGCGGCTGATGTTGTACGAAATCCAGGATACAGACAGGATGATCGCGAAAACAGTGTTCGTATTATTGCAATGAGTAAATATCATTTTACTAAAATACCGGGTTTATGGGTTTCTCTAAATGTTTCTGCCAAAGTAGATAGTAGCCGAAATTTCTTGTATTGGGGATCTTATGAACCTCGAAAAATATCCTTAGGGTTAGGTTCAACAGATTCTATTCTATCTGGAGGAGGACTAACGCCTGCACCAGGGACTGTTCGATTGCAAAAACTCAGTCGATTTGCTTTTGATCCGGCGCTTAATTATACCAGCCCTAAGGGAAACCAACATCAATATAGAGGTCGTATATTGGTGACAGATAACCAGAATAATACCAATCAAAATTCTACTGCAACCGTTTACTTCAATGAGTATATATATCAGCATAAGTTTTGGGATAAACGCATTAACACCTCTGGCGGACTTAACTATACCTATAGTACTGTAAATGCAGATTCCTTGTATGGAGATCATTACAGTAACTCAGCAGCGATGTTTTTGCAAACAGATATCATGCCTCACGAACGATGGGTATTGAACGCCGGCTGGCGGTATCAGTGGGTTCAGATAGATCAAATGCATCCTGAGCAATCTCCCGTCTATCGAATGGGAGCCAGTTATCGGATACATAAAGCCAGCTATTTTCGAGCCTCTTGGGGACAGGGATTTAGAGTACCTTCTATTGCTGAAAGGTTTACTGCAACCACTGCCGGAGGCGTAATTGTTGTTCCCAATCCTAATTTAAAAAATGAAAGAGGTTATTCTGCTGAATTAGGTTTTCGCCAAGGGATAGCGATTCAAAAATGGAAGGGTTTTATCGATGCTGCTTTATTTAGAATGGATTTTCGCGATATGATAGAGTTTAATGTATATGCAGATTCTATTCTTAAAAATTTTGCTGTTATTAACTCAGGAGTGCCGTTCAGATCTTTAAATGTATCGCATGCCCGTATTGATGGCTATGAAATATCGATGGGTTTTCAAGGTAAAATTGGAAAATTAGGAATAGAGGGAAGTGGGGGCTATACCTATACAGACCCCCAGGATTTAAATGGCTTGCCTAAAGACTCTGTGATGGATCTTCGCCCAGGAACCATCAAAACATTTAATGAATTAGTTAGACAAATTGGATTACCAGATCGCCCGGAAACCTTGAAATATCGGAACCGTCATTTAGTGAAAGCAAGTTTAGGCGTTAATTATTCTGGTTTCAGTCTCACCGGATTTCTACGGATGGCTTCTATCATGACAGGCTTTGATCAGCCTTTATATATTGTGGTAAATGATTTGGTGCCATTTTTGGATAGAAATCCCAAAGGGTATGCAGTGATGGATTTGAATTTGTCCTATTCCTATAAAGGGAAACAGGAGTTTTCATTTATCGTTAATAATTTATGGAATGATGAGTATTTGATTGTTCCAGGATATTTGGCTGAACAAAGACGATTTACCGTACAATATAAAATCGTTTTTTAAGAGTGAAGAAGGCTTACTTTGAATTGCATATTGCCGTATTTTTATTTGGCTTTACCGCTATATTGGGAAAGGTAATATCATTATCCGAACTCCCTCTGGTCTGGTATCGTTTATTTCTGACTTGCCCGGGTTTATTGTTGATATTGATTTTGACGAAACGATCCGTGAAGTTACCCTGGCAGGAGGTTGCTAAATTAGCCGGTATTGGGGTGCTTGTTTCTTTACACTGGCTTACTTTTTACGGCTCGATCAAGGCTTCGAATGCATCAGTAACACTCAGTTGCTTAGCGGCAACAACTTTATTTACCTCCCTTCTAGAACCCCTGATAACCGGTAGGAAATTCAAATGGTATGAGGCAGGTATTGGGGTTTTTATCATTCTGGGTATTTATTTAATTTTCACTTTTCAACAAATGTATGTTGCCGGAATTGTACTAGGATTGGTCAGTGCTTTTTTGGCGGCATTGTTTTCTGTGCTGAATAAAAAACTAATTGCCTCACGAGATACTTATGTGGTTACTTTTTATGAATTAGGTGCAGGCTGGTTGTTTTTGAGTCTGCTTATACCCGTCTATGGACTCTGGTATCCCGATTTGAAATGGACACCTGAAGCTTCAGACTGGTTGTGGCTCATGATATTAGCCTGGTTATGTACAGTTCTGGCTTATACGCTGAGTCTTAATGCCCTTCGGTATATATCAGCCTATACAAGTAATTTGACAATTAATCTTGAACCTGTTTATGGAATTGCCCTTGCCTGGTTATTGCTCAACGAAAATGAACAGTTGCACTTTGGCTTTTATGTAGGTACAGGGATTATTTTGTCTGCCGTTGCTTTGTATCCATTTTTAAAGGCAAAATTGGAAAATAAATAAATATTGTTATTATTCTATGAAGTGAATATTATTAAAAAATTCATTTGTATTCTAAATTTTACTACATTAGCATTTTATAGAAAGAGTATCATAAAAAAGTAAACAAAAATGAAGGTATTTAGAATCTTTGTCCTTGCTTTGTTATACCAAGCATTAGGATCATTTTCATCTGGCTTGATGGGACAGTGTACTGGCGTGACTTCAATGGCTAATTGTAACACAACTTACACCCGTTCCATTCCTACTACCAGCAATTGGGGTCCCAGTTCGATGTCGGGATGCTCGACAAGTAAGACAACTCGCGGGGAAGGTTCTTATACTTTCACCCCTACATTGTCGGGTAATTACAATATTTTCGTAGCCACTGTGTCTGGTACAACTAGTTCCCCGGATTTTAATGTTTATATTCGTCAGGGAACATGTTCATCCTCTACTTCTGGTTGGACTTGTGTAGGAAGTCGTACTTCAGGCAGCACCTCCAGCCCAGCCGGAACGGAGTTTTTGGTTGCTGGTCAGCAATATACCTTTATGATGGACTGGCGACAGAATACAAGCCCATCTGCCGCAATTACCGTTGGGTTAAGGGTAAGTTGTGTGGCTGCACCTCCCGATCCCTGTGACAACACCATTACGATGAGTTATTGCGGATCTACCTATACCCGAACCTTGAGTATGAACAGCTCTTGGAATGGTTCAACTTCAGGTAATTGTACTTCCTTTGGTACTACACGCGGAGAAAACACTTGGAAATTTACGCCACAGTTCAGCGGAAACTATCCGATTTATCTGGCCTCCATATCTGGATCTACTACCTCATCGTCATATTTTAATGTGTATTATCGTTCCGGTTCCTGCAGCAACAGTACTTCAGGTTGGACTTGCATAGATTACCGTACCAGTGCGAGTACATTTACTCCAGTAGGAACTGTTTTTCTGCAAGCAGGGACACAATATCAATTTTTAGTTGATTGGAGGCGATCTACGGCTCCAACAGCAGATGCTACCGTTGGCTTACGAGTGGGTTGCTATACACCTCCGGACCCCTGTAGTAGCACACCACCTACCCTTTCCGTATGCACGAACACAAACACCACTCAAAATTTTGGGGGAAATTCGGGTGCCTCAAGTTATCAATCCTATTGCTCGGGATATGGCTATGGGGAAGAGTATGTGTATCGTTTTACTACACAAGGAGCGGGCAATTATCAGATTAATGTTAGCTCAGTTTCTGGAAGTGGTACTCGGGAGGTTGCTTACAAATT
>JBEIHC010000025.1:0-29670 GCA_040381555.1 Bacteroidia bacterium | reverse complement strand
TAATCTTGGATCAGGTTCAAGGGTATAAGCTACCGCAGGCCATGTTTTCTTCTCAGTCCAAGATATAAGAAATCGTTTCCAGGAGGCGTGCCAATTCAAGGAAATGCCATCCTTTTCATCGCTGAGTCTGGCCACCAATCGTCCGGGATCATTGAAATCAGTTAATTTCCCAATTGTTATTTCTCTGCAGCGAATAAGGACACCTTCATCCGATTTATCTGAGCTTTCCTGCCAAGCAATCAAAGCTTGATTATCAGCGCTATAGTGAAGCGTTGGTCTTTGTTGGCGCCCATTTCCAGAACTCAAACGGACACCTTCGGCACCATTGAAATATTGACCAGAAGAATGTAATTGTACCGCATAAATTTTATCCCTTCCCTGACCAAATCTTTCCTCAGACCAAGCCAGCAACCAACCTTCCGGCAAGGCCATTAGGGCAGGTTGCCTCTGATGATACTGAGTAGGGGCAATAGCTTTCCCTTCCCCGGGAAATAGTCTATTTCCAGTAGAAAATAAAACCTGCATCCAAACATTCAAATATCCATTTCGATTGTCGAGCCATACAACCCCCATCTCACCTTCATTTCCAAAAGATAACAAGGGAGTATGGCTATCCTGTGGACCAGAAGATAAGGCTTGTCCCCCAGGCTCAAGTTCAATCGTTCCATTAGCCAAGACATGTTGCACATACACATCAAAACCTTGAGTTTTATATTCTCGAGCATCTGTCCATGCGGCCCAAAATCCGCCTTTGCCATCTGGTTTAACCTGCACCTGCGCTTGAGACCGAGGGGCAGAAACCAATACTCTTCCCGTGATTGAAAAAAAAGGAAACCCACCGGAACTGAAATGCTGATAGTAAATATCTTCGTCGCGGTTATTTCTGCGATCTACCCAAATTACCCATACGCCGCCGGCATTGTCTTCAATCATGAGTGGGCGTGTCTGCTCCCCTACCTCTGTGCATACAGGCAAACCATTTTCTACAAATAAAGAAGATCCATCCGGAGCCATTTTCGATAAATAAATATCCGGATCGTTGGGACCTTTTCTGTAATCTTCCCAAATAACCCAAACGGAATCTGTCGAAGTTTTCAGAAAGTTCAAGTTTTCAATTCCTGTCCCTGTATGTATTTCTGGGTCTTGAATAAATGTATTGCCTTGATCTTTTTGTAAAGCCTGCCCATTTAAATTTAAGTGTTGGTAAAATACTTTTAAGCCAGCTCGATGATCTGTCCAAGCAATCCAGGCGCCCCCTTCCCCATTTCGACAAATAACAGGTTGCTCCTGTCTTCCAAAATCAGTGCATACTTTTACGCCACTCGTATCCCATAATCTTTCCCCAAAGGAACTCACCTTTTGAGCAAAAATATTCTCAGATTCTGCCCAAGTCATCAGTATATCATTGAACTCAATGGTGCTAAACATTCCGGCATGCGTTTGATTAGCCTCACCGGAAGCAAGAGAGATTCCATTAAACTCCCATTGAGGACGACCATCTCGTAAGGTGATGTATTGTCCATAAATATCCCAATTCCCTAATCGCTTATCCTCCCAAGTTAGAATCACTTCAGAGGTTCGGGTTGCCAACTTGGGATTTTTTTGTTCCCCAAAAGCAGAGCAGGCAGGATATTGATAAACCAGTTGACCGGAATGATTTATTCTACCGAAATAGATATCCGATTCAAAATTCACGACATCCATTTTCTCACAAACAATAAAGAATCCGCCAAAACCATCAGGAACCGCAGAGGCTGAAGATTGAGAAGAGGCATCAGGTCTCAGAACCTGATTTCCATCCGGAGCATATCTGGGATGTCCTTGTTGCGTAAAACTTTGAAACCAAAGTTGCCATCCAGTTCCTGAGCGGTAATCTTCCCAGATGACAAAAACGCCGCCTTTACTGTCTTCGCAAAGAATCGGTCGTTTTGCTGTTTGTGCGGAGGAAAATACTTTCATTCCATTACTCGCCCAGGAAAGCCCCGATTCCGGATGTACTTTTTGGATGTAAATCGCAGGACGAATCTCCCCTTCCCTTTCATCTTCCCAGCAGACATAATTTTCGATGTGATGAACCGAGCCCCAAAGTTTAGGATTCAGCTGATTGCCCGGATCTGTGCAGACAGGCAAACCTGACTTACCGAATTCCAGTTCACCGGCAAACGAAATCTTTTGCATAAAAATGTCAGCGGGAAGTCCGGGTTCTGCACTTTGTCGCCAAACTAGGCTTAATCCGGATGCAGTTGGAGCTGCATCTGCCTGGGTTTGATCTCCTGGAAACGCAGAGACAGCAATTCCCGGTTCGGAGAAATAGGGTTTCCCAAAAGAATTAACTCGCTGCACAAATAATCGATTCCAAGTATCTTCAAAACCTCTCATTTTAAAGACCATCCAATATCCTCCCAAACCATCCGAATACAAAATTGGCTCTGAAGCTGACGAAGGCCTTTCACCTCTACTTACAGCTACCAAGCGCGTATCTGAGCAATCTTGTGCTTGTACCTGAAATATAGACCAATAGAGAAACAAAAGAAAAAAACAAAGCGATTGCAACATGAGGTAAAGTTAGACAGGAGAGTGGAGGAAATCGTGGGCTTGATACACGGATTGGCGCAATGCTATGGCTAATAAATTGGTCAGAGGTTTATAGCTTGCTGCAAGCTGAATTAAAACTTTTGCCGTAATAAATCTTCTACCTTTCCAAAAAGAAAGGCACAGAATATTCCAGCTATCATTCCTGTGAGTATATCAGAAGGATAATGCACGCCCAGATAGATCCTGCTGATCCCATTCAGGAGAGCATAAATCCCTAAGATTATTGCCCAACTTTTTCCGGACCGAAAACCCCAAAATACTGCCAGTGCAAGGGTATTGGAAGCGTGGGAAGAATAGAACCCATAGGCCCCCCCACAATAATTTCCAACGAGGTGGATAAAGGATTGTATCTCTGGTTCATGGCAGGGGCGAAGTCGCGCGATCCAAGGTTTAAAAACAGAGGATGCCAATTGGTCTGATAGGGTAATCATCCCTACAATACACAGCAAAGGAATCCAACTTATTTTCTTTTCTTTTAGTATCAGAATAATAAATAAAACTATATATAAAGGAATCCAGGTAAACCGATAGCTAATGGCTGCGAAAAAAGAATCTGCCCATTGAGAATGCATCCCATTAATCCATAGAAGCAAAGCCCGATCAAGTTCAAGCATTATGCCCATAGGTGCCAGGGGAAACGAGATAAATCAAAAATAAATACTATGATTACAAGTACAGCCAATACTTTGGGAAAGTAGGGAGAAAATCTTGCTGTAAAAGGAATAGACTTTCCATTCAACCCATAAACGATTACCAGTGAGGTGCTGAATCCCAAAACCCAACCAGCCAAAACATCACCGGGGAAATGTAAGCCATTATAGACTCTAGAATACCCAATAAGTAGAGTAAGTAATGCCGGACCTATAGCCCAATACACTTTGGATACTGCAAAACGAGCAAGAATAAACCCCATAGCGGCAGCAGTGGTAGAATGTCCCGAAGGAAACGAATTAAATTTAAAATCCTGACCTGGAAAATAATGCACGCTCTCCTGACCCTCAAAAATAAAAATAGGCCGATGCCATTCGGGGAAAATAAATATCTTTAACAACTGGGTAAAAATTCCCGACACTAACAATATCAGGAATCCTGTCCATTGAATTTCTACTGATTTCTTCCTCAAAAACAGCCAGCAAATAAATCCAGCTGTTCCCCCATTTCCCAACCAAGAAATAAATTGCATGGGTTTATCTATTCCTTCCCATCTAAAAGAATTCAAACGGATAAAACTCCTTTCATAACCATCCAAACCAATGAGCACGGCAAACGAAAGGCAGGCTAAGAACAGAATCCAGATATAAAATTTAAGCGGCTCTTTGAGTTGCATGAAGTACAAAGATAAACAAGGCTGATGAATTCAACACTGACTTTCAGTGGAAAGGGAGATTAGATAGAGCAAGGTTTTTTCTCTTATAAATTTAAAAATCGGAATCATCAAACCAGTACCAAATCTGCCAATCAGATTGAGTATCAGGCCTCCGCATGCGCATGCGAGCCCTGCCAGTACCGGTAAAAATATTCTGAGCATTCTGTACGATTGTCAAATTAAAACTGCGCACTACAGAAGCCTCTAACTCTGATGAATCTTTCTGAACATAATAATTCCAGTCTAAGGTTATTTGCTCTGTATTTCGAAAAAGTTTGTACGAAGTATTTAATTCCTGAGCTCTATCCCAATTCACCGCTACATTCGCTTCAAAGTCATAATAGCTAAAAACAAAATCATTGGAAAACAAACGGCCATACAAACTGGTATCTCTTGTTTCATAGGCTGTTTTAAAATATTGAAATACACCATCTATTGTTTTTCGGTTGGCTTGTTGATTGAGTTGGGATAATCCTTCCGGATCCAACTTAGGAGAAAAAGGGTTGCAGGACAATATACAGATCCATCCAATACAGCACATCAAAATAGAATTCAAGCGCTTCATTGGCCTTTTACTAATTTCAATCTTGACCAAGAGGAATCCTGAGCGGTTTCAAAATCTGTCCAAGAGGCGATTTCCCATTCTCGAGAAGAATTTCTTCGAAGTAAGAGTTCCATTTGCCCAGAATAAAGCTGAGGCAATAAAGTATCCTGTAAGGGTACTCTCAATTTATATGTTGCTGTGTATCGTATGCTATCCGTGCCATAATACAGCACTCCGCCGGGAGTTAATACCAGGCTAACAACAGAACCTGTTCTAAGCGTTTTTGAAATATTCTCTATATATTCTCTTTCATCATTAACAGACCAATTGCTCCAGATTAATTGATTTCCGGAGATTAAGGAGGCAACCGGATTAAACTTATAAAAAGAGCTATTGAGGCAACGCAAATAGTTTTGAGAATTTAATAGGGATACTGCAGTCTGAAAGTTTGTAATGAGTTGGGTATGTTCTACTGGGCTAATCCAATCTGCGGCCTGTTGAGTGGGAGGCTGCTCAACGGGCCTGGGGCGAAAGCAACTTGTTTCCAAAAAGAGCAATACAATTATAAAGCCTAAGCTGATTCCAGATACAATTGAATTTCTTCGAACAAGCATTTATCAGACTTTAACTTCTTCTTCCAAAATCTGCATTCTATGCATTCTGGCATAAACACCTTGACGCTGCAGTAGATCCTCATGAGTACCCCATTCTGCCATTCTGCCACCTTCTAATACCAAAATAGTATCTGCATGCCGCACGGTGGAGATTCTATGACTGATGAGAACTACCGCGGGAGGATTAGAATTTTTCTGCAAACTCAATAAAGCAGAAAGTATGTCATCTTCCGTGCGGGTATCTACTGCAGACAGGGAATCATCCAAAATTAAGAGAGCTGGATTTTTAATGATGGCTCTAGCGAGGGAAACTCTTTGTTTCTGCCCACCAGATAAGGTCACGCCCTTCTCCCCTACTATCGTTTCAAACCCATCGGGGAAATCCCGGATATTTTCCAAAACGGCAGCAAAATTTGCAGCAGCTTCAATTTCTGCATTTGTGGCACCGGGTTTTCCGAAGGCGATATTTTCCCGAATGGTTTCAGAGAATAAAATAACATCTTGAGGTACATACCCAATGGCTTGCCGCAAAGCTTCTTTGTCAAACAACTTCAAGGATTTCCCGTTCAGCCTTACCTCTCCTGAATCGGGGTCAATCAAGCGCAGTAAGAGTGAGGCTATGGTGCTTTTCCCACTACCCGTGCGACCAATGATTGCGAGGGTCTTACCTGGTTCAAGAGTAATACTCACATTGTGCAATGCCTGAATTCCTGTTTCAGGATAGGTAAAGCTAACGCCTTCCATAGAAAGCGAAATTGCCGCTCCGGGTTGAAGGCCTTTAGTATGTTCTGGAAAGGTCAAATCAGACTTCTCTGCGAGGTACTCATTTATCCTTGCCTGACTTGCCCCTGCTTGCTGTATCATCGTGGAAACCCAACCCAGAGAAGCTACAGGCCAGGTAAGTAAATTCACATAAATAACAAACTCCGCAACATTGCCTGTACTTAAAGTGCCTCTGATTACCTGTTCACTACCAATCCAAATGGTAATCAGGGTGCTCAAACCAATCAAGAAAATAATAGAAGGAAAGAACAAAGCATTGACTCGGACCAATTGCATGGCCCTATCACGGAGTGATTCACTTTCTGCCTGAAACAATGCCGATAAAGAGGATTCTCGAACAAAAGACTTAATAGAACGGATGCCACTGTAGGATTCTTGAGTAAAAGCTGTCAAATCTGAAATCTTCTCCTGAATCAACTTACTTTTTTGAGTTACAATACTCTCCACCTTATAGATAGCATAACACAAAATTGGCAGAGGCAAAATAGAATAAATAGTAAGTTCAATATTTACCATGAGCATGGTACTAATTACCATGATAAATAAAGTTAGGGTATTGAGGGTATACATAATACCTGGACCTGTGTACATTCTCACCTTGCCTACATCTTCAGAGATTCGCGACATCATATCTCCTGTAGAATATTTCCGAAAGAAATTTCGACTCATCTGCTGATAATGTAGATAGAGCTGATTCTTTTGTTCATACTCAATATGTCGAGACATGATTATGAGCGTTTGGCGGGTAAAAAACAAAAACAATCCTCGAAGAATAGCTGCGAGCAATACCAACACACCCGCCAAGAGCGCCGTGCTGGTTACAATGGCAGGCAATTGGCTGGAAAAAGCAAATCCATCCCCAAGAAAGGATAGAAATAATAAGGTCTCCAACAAATCCAGGGTCATCCTGAAGATTTGAGCGGGATAAAGGGTAAATAAGTTCGAAATGACAACGAATACCGACCCGCCAATCAGCAGATGCCGGTACCGAAAAAGATAGGTGTTAAGGGTTTGTAAATTTTTCAATGCATACAAAGTTAGGGAAAGAAGTTCAGAGATATCTCCCAAAAAGAAATTCCGTACTCGGAAAATTAGGTTGTTTGAGAACCAATCCCGAAAATGGGAAAGCCATCATTCCTATTTATTTGTTCCTTATTCGTATAATTTAAATCAAATAAAGAGTAAATTTGTTCTATGATTCCTATGAAGCGTTTCATATTGGCGGTTCTGATACTTTTTGGGTCACTTAACCCATCCGTATATGCTGATTGCTGTGCGCTTGAGAAAGAAGAAGAATCCTGTTGTACTCTGAAGAAAGGAAACTCCCATTCAGAATACCCTAAAGCCGGTGGATGTCATTCAGAGTCAGAGTCTAATTGTCATACAAATAAAATCACCCAAATTGCTGGAACACAATATTTTTCCTGTTGTATTCACTTCCCGGAGGAATTTCTGAATGATTTTACCCCACCAGTTCAGGAAAGGGTTCAAAACCCCATTCAGCCCAAAAACATATACACAGCTTATTTTCTAGTTGGCATCTTAAGTTCAGATACTTTTTTTTCCCGGATTAATCCGGGTAGTTTCGGAAGTTTCCATTCCCCACCGGGCTGGCTCTGTTTCCGAAACATTCGTTGTTGAGAGAAATCCGATTTAGTGCTCGTTTCTCAAAAACTGCCTTTTAGGCAAATCAACAATTCATTTTAATTCACTATTAATAACATTATGAAATCACAATTGAAATCACTTTTCGCCTTATTGGCGTTTTTGTTCATGACTTCTGGCATCCAGGCCATGACCACTTCAGATCACGATTGCAAGTGTCCTAACAAAGAAACTTGCTGCGTAAGCAAAGAGCATTGTGCTACTTGCCCTTCCTGCAAAGATTGCTGTAAAGGAGATAAAAGCTGTATCGTAGATGGCGAGCATGGCAAAAAGGCTTGCAAAGACGGTGAAAAAGATTGCTGCAAAAAAGGAAAAGGAAAGAAGGGAAAGAAAGGAAAATCTTGCAGTACTGAAGGAGAAAAATCCTGTTGTAAAAAAGACGGTCAGAAGAAATAATCGTTTTTTCTGATTGAAATAAATAAAAAAGCCAGAGGGGAAACCTTCTGGCTTTTTTGTTTATCCCGCTTAGGGTAAGCAAACATTTCTGTGAGCAATGTCACCGAAACAACGAAAACAAATCATCAATTTTACAAAATGAAAAATATTGGGACTGCTTACAAATGGGCTATAATCGGATTAATCGTGGGAGGCCTAGGAGGATATTCGTACTATTATTTCATTGGATGTAACTCGGGTTCCTGCGCAATAAGATCTAACCCTTGGATTAGCACACTGTATGGAAGTGCAATGGGATTCATTCTTGGCATCAAACCCTCTAAATAGGGCTTCCTCAGAAAGCACTGGCAAACGCGCGCTTACCCTAAGCAAAAACTTACCTTCAATGAAATCAATAAGCCTGTAGTAATCAAAAGTGAGGATTTATGCCTTCCAAGGAAACCTAAATTGACACAACATATAGGGCCTATACCCATAACCAATAAAAAAGGGCAGCCTTAAGCCACCCTTTTTATCATAACTAAATTATCTTCCGTTAATTTACCACAATCCGCTCAATCTTCTCTCCTATCTCTGTTTTAATTCTAACAAGATAAACTCCTTTTGCAAGTCCTCTAAAGTCCAATACCCACGACTTACTATGATTCCCAACAGAAATACTCCCAGGTACTAAGACCGAATGCCCTACAAGATCATAAACAGAAAGGGTTGACTCTGCAACTTGACTCCCCTTGAGGGTAACAGTTGTGAGTGACTCTGTTGGATTTGGATACAGCTCCAAACTAAATACAGGTAACTCCGAGGCAATGTTATGCAAATTCTCTTCCCTATCCAATACCCCTTCCCGACAAGTATTGATTACTACTGGAATGTTTTGAGAAATAAGTCCGCAACCTGGCAGATTGACGGTCAGGGTATAAGTACCTGCCATCAGAGTAGTAACTTGAGCACGAGAAGTATTCTGAGCATTCACATTAAAACCAGCAGGACCACTCCAATTATAGGTAGCACCAATTAAATAGCCTGCCTGAAAGAACAATGGCTCCCCTGCGCATTGAGGATTCGGATAAACACTTCCACTTACCATGGATGTGGTCAATGTGGATACATTCACCGTACGAATAGCAAGTCCACAATTGTTTGTTACAACTGTATAGGTATAAACACCCCCATCCCCTAAAATTGTGCTCGCTTTAGTAAAACTTGATCCACTGGCAGTGAAGCCACCTGGACCTGCCCAAGTGAGCGTCGCACCTGCAATGTTTGTACCAGTTAAGGTTAGTGGACTAGGGATACAGATAGACTGAGCGGCACTCACAGTAGCAGCACTTGGGCGTGCACTGATAAATACATTCACCGTGGAACTCGAAGTACCACAAGTGCCCTGAGTAGCTATGACGGTATAAATTCCACTTTGATTAGGTTGAACATTTGAAAAAGATGGGTTTTGCACTGTAGAGATAAATCCATTAGGGCCTGACCAACTATAGGATGCTCCCAATATAGAAGAAGCATATAAGTACATTGGTGCACCGGCGCAAACACCTGACCCAACAGAGGCTACAACATTGCCACTCTCAAATACCACCACCTTATAGGTCTTTATCGATGTTCCGCATCCAGGAACTACAATACTTACTGTATAAATACCAGCATGAGATAACTGAGCGGAAGAACGACTAATTGAATGAGTATTGGCAGTAAAAGCGGAAGGCCCACTCCAACTATAGGAAGCATTTGTAATTGCATTAGCTGTTAAGTTTAGGGCACTCCCTCCGCACACAGGAGAATTCCCCAAAATAATTGCGTTGTTTGGGGAAGCATTGACTTGAACTGAGGTAACATAAGATGCAGTACCACAGCTCGGTAAACTTAGGGTTAGTGTGTAAACACCCGAGCGATTAGTTTGTGCATTAGAAATAGTTGGATTTTGAACAGTAGAAGTAAATCCGTTCGGCCCAGCCCAAGCGTAGCTTGCTCCTGCAACTGGCGAAGTTGTCAGAGTTAGAACACTACCAACGCAAATTGGGCCGTTATTTCCTACTGTTGCAGCAAAAGACGGGAACACAGTAACGCTGCGGGTGCGAGTTGCACTTCCACATCCAGGAACAACGGTTACGAGCGTATAAACGCCAGTGAAATGAACCTGTCCATTTGCTCGGGTTAAAATATTTGAACCAGCACTGGTGAAACCATTGGGTCCTGACCAATTATAAGTAGCATTGACAAAGGACGGAATAGATAAAGTTAGGGTATTGCCTAAACATACAGGACTATTGGATGATATACTAAGATTTCCTATCGAAGCATTAACAATTACTGCATGTGTTTGAGTTACACTACTGCAACCTAGGCCAGCCATAGTCAATGTATAAATACCCGAATTAAGTGTTTGAACATTGGCAATCGTTGAATGAGCGATTGCACTACTAAATCCATTGGGTCCAGTCCAAAGATAGGTGGCGCCCACCCGATTATTGGAGGTCAAACTTAAGACATTAGCCTCACAAACCGGACCATTACTCCCTGGCATGGGATTGAGCGGAGCATTGATTACAACTGCAATGCTCCTATTGATTGACTGGCAACCAGGTGAGGTGACCGATATTGTATAGGTGCCATTCAGAATGGTTTGAGCATTCGCAATAGTATTCACTGCAGCAAGAGAAGTAAATCCATTGGGCCCTGACCAAGTATAATCTACTCTTGGCAAATGACTGGCACTTAAAACTAAATCATTACCTGCACATATCGGATTATTGTACAATACTTGGAAGTTCCCTAAGGAAGAACCCACCTCTACATTTACAGTCACAGAAGCCGTATCCCCATTTAATTTTGTACAGCGAACCCGATAAATACCAGATAAACTCTCTGTTGATGTACCAAAAGATGGATTTTGCAAAGTAGACGAATAGCCATTGGGGCCCATCCAAATATAGGTAGCATTTGAAGGCCCTTGGGCATTCAAATAAACGGGAGCCCCAGCGCAAACCGGAGAATTACTGCTAGCTGTAAGCGCAGTGTCTGTTACCATCGTTAAAGTAATTTTTACGGGAACACTTGTAATGGTATCACAACCAGGACCTGCTACTTTCCGGCGATACCACATGTGTTGAATCAAAGTGCTTGGACTATAAACGGAAGCATTTCCTCCAGGAATGGCTATCCAATGAAAATTATTATGAGATTGTTCCCAGGCATATCCAGGCATATTTAGATTGGTCAATCCTATAATCGTAGTAGGAGCGCTATTATAAGGAATGGTCTGGCTGGATGTAATATCGTTTTGACCTACTAATAAAATAACGGTTGTGGTAAGGCTTGTATCTGCCGGACAAATGGAAGAACTCACTACCCTACGGTAATAAGTGGTAGCAGATAAATAGGAAGTTATTAAGTGCTGGTTTGTAACCGGATGATTTCCCCAGGTACTATTGTTTAAGGATGTTTGCCAAAGATAGGAATACACTCCGATACCTCCTGATGGGGAAGATCCAGTTAAATTTTGGGGAATACCTGCCGAACATAGCGTTTGATTTGAGCCAATCGTATTACTTCCAATGGCATCATAGCGTAAAATAGAAACCGAGCTGGATGTGATAGCTGGACAATACCCCGAACTCACTACTCGTCTGAAGTAATTAGTTGAAATGGACATACTGGGAGTATAATTCTGAGTACTTGCGCTCGAAATAGTTGTCCAAGCTGAATTATCTGAACTGCTTTCCCATAAGTAGCTATAGGAGCCATCCCCACCTGAAGGCAGGCTTCCATTTAAACTGCTGGGATTAATTCCGGCACAAATAGTTTGGGTGCCTGTAAGGGAGTTCTGAGATAATAAGGGAATCGGGGTAATCGATACTGAATTACTGAAACTACTGAAATAGGCCGTTGCTTGCCGGCGATAAAAGGTTAACGCCGAAGGAGTTGTTGGCGTAAAATGTTGATTAGTCGCATTCCCTATGGCAGCCCAAATAGAATTATCGGTAGAAGATTCCCATTGGTAGGTATACAATCCATTTCCCCCTGTTGGAGTGCTCCCGCTCAATGTTGCAGAAACCGAAGAAATACAAACTGTTTGCGCACTGCTGATGGTATTATTTCCAGGAGCGGTAAATACGGTAACCAATATTTCAGTTGAAGTATTGCTTGCACAAACTGAATAACTACTGGTTCTGCGATAATAGGTGGATTGAGACAATACCCCAGGCTGATAACTACCTGTAGTTGCCCCTCCGATAGCAGACCATGAATTTTGATTTACACTTTGCTGCCATTGATATTGTATCACTCCTGGCCCACCACTCGGGCTGTTTCCTGAAATCAAAGTAGGGGAAGTTCCGGATAAAATAGTTTGGTCGGTGGAAATAGTACCCGAAGCAATAACAGCTTCACAGGCAACATTCCCAAAGAGTTCAAATGTATGTAATTGGGTAGAAGCATTGTTTCCTCCAAAAGTAGAAAATGTCAAGGTGAAACTGATCGTGCGACCTTGGGGTACAGTGAAGTTTGTAAAATTCCAATTTCCTTGATTATTGGAAATAGTCTGGCAACCAGAGCTCACTACAGGTAAAATAGAGGAGGTTCCTGTTGCTCCACCTCCACTAATTGAATAGGAAATCTGACAATTCTGTGCCCCTTGAGAAGATCTTCTAATCCCGGATAGAATCTTACTTAAGTTTAATACATACCCAGAAGAGGCTGTGAGAGTAAAATTTAAAGTTCCTGTTCCAACTGTTGTAGTACCATTTGTAAGGGTCAATCCTGTTGAGCAAGGAGATCCGGAAAGTGCGAAGATTCCACCTACACTTAGATTTGAAACAGAGAAATTACCTCCAGGCAAAGTGTAGGCAGGCGTTAGTTGTCCTGATGCAACAGCATAGCGAACCAACACTATAGAAGTATCTGGAAACACCGTGAAAGAAACTTCATTGCTCGTATTTGTTGGGCACGGGAATGAATTTACAACTCTTCTCATCCAAACAGATTGGGTAATATTGACAGGAAGATAATCGATAGAAGTGGCTCCAATGATTGTTGTCCAGTTGGAATGGTCATTGCTTCCCTCCCATTGGTAGGTATAAATCCCGGATCCCCCTGAAGGGCTTGATCCGGATAATAAGGCGGGTAAATCACCTCCCAAAATGGTTTGATCTCCCGTGATACTATTATTCCCAATAGAGTTTCCGCAAACCACGCCAATCTGCACTGAAGCACTGGTATCACTTGCACAGGGGGGGGCAAAAACTATTCTTCTGTACCAAATATCTGCATAAACTACACCTGCCTGATAATTTTGAGTGGTTGCTCCTGTAATCAAATTCCAACTGCTATTATCGGCGCTTGACTGCCATGCAAATTGATAATATCCAGGACTACCGGATGGGAAATTTCCGGTTACTAATGCAGGAGCGGTGCCCGAAGCAATTGTTTGATTGGTAAGAAGTGTATTCCCTGTAATTGCATTACTGCAAGGCTCAGCCACAACCGAGATAACATTACTTGTAGAAGGAGTACAAGGTGAGGCACTTACAATTCTTCGATAGTACAAATTCTGAGAGACTACCCCATATTGATGATTTGCATCTGTTGCGCCGGATATAGCTGTCCAGCTAGAGTTGTCAGTACTTTCTTCCCAAGCGAAACTAAATACTCCAGTACCACCGGTAGGCGTAGTTCCATTAAACAAAGTAGGAGTGGTTCCTGATAAAATCGTCTGATTTCCGGAAACGGTATTATTTCCCAAAGGAGCAACACAAACATTTTGAATAACTAGAATCGAAATAGCAGGAGTTGTATCTGCCGAGCACACATTATAAGAGGCTATTCTGCGATAGTAAGTATTTTGTGTTAAAGCTCCCGGCTGGTAATCTCTCGTGCTTCCACCAGAAATTGTTGACCAACTCGAATTATTGCTACTCTCTTGCCAAGCATATGAAACACTTCCTGGCCCTCCTCCTGGAATCGACCCTGAGAGTAAAGCGGGAGTATTATTATAATTAATAGTTTGAGCAACTGCAATTGTATTTGCTGTTATTACAGATACACATTCGACAGTTCCCAAAACTTCACAAGAGAATACCTGGGTAGCTCCCCCATTGCCTGCAAAGGAGGAAAAGGTTTTTGTGAAGGTAACAGTTCGACCATCGGGAACAATGGTATTGGGAAAGTTCCAATTGAAGACATTATTCTGAGAGCTGACACAACTCACAGTCGGAACATTCAGGGAAGATGAACTAGCAGTCCCTCCCCCACTACTGATTGAATAAGAAACCACCAGATTGGCTCCTCCATTGGTTGAGCGTCTACCCCCACATACCACTTCGCTCATCCTAATCTGATATCCACTTGTGGGAGTCAATGAAAAAGTAAGCGTTCCATTTGCGGTTGAGGAATTAGAAAGTGAAACTCCTTGAGCACAAGGACCTCCTGTATTCAGGGTGAAACTACCTCCCAATGAAATATTACCTGCAGTAAGCAAGTTTCCTGGCAGCACATAGGAAGGTGAAAGCTGATTTTGAGTAACACAATAGCGTGCTAAAACGACTGAATTATCTGGCACAACAGTGACCGCAATTATATTGCTGGAATCAGGTACACAGGGATTAATTGCGATAGCCACTCTTCTGAACCAAGTAGTTTGAGTTAAGGAAACCGGCTGATAATTCTGAGTGGTAGCTCCTGAAATAGCAGACCAGCTTATCTGATTAATGGTTTGCACCCACTGGTAAGAGAATCCTCCTGGCCCGCCCGTTGCGATAGTTCCTGTAAGTCCGGCCGGTGAATCACCCGCTACAATGGTTTGGGAGACACCAATGGTGTTGTTCCCTATTGGGTTTCCACAGATGACAGAAATTTCTAAATCATTACTGTTGCCTGAGCCACAGAAAGTACTCGATACTACCCTTCTAAACCATTGGGTTTGGCTTGGAGTACCCGGAGCAAATGTTGTGGCTGTTGCCCCGATTATAGTTGTCCAATTTGAGTTATTCCCACTCGACTCCCATTGGTAAGTATAAATACCTGAACCTCCTGTTGGAGCAGATCCAGTTAAAACAGATGCACTATTGCCTACGACAAGAGTCTGAGCATTTCCAATTTGGTTATTCCCAATAGGACCATTACACACAACATCTACCGAAATTGAACTACTCGTTGAAGCAACACAAGGTAAATCACTTACGATTCTTCTAAACCAAGTTTGTTGCAGGATATTTCCAGCTTGATAATCTTGAGCTGTTGCTCCAGAGATAACCGACCAGGTGGATTGATTGGTACTTTGCTCCCATTGATAGGAATATCCATTCTGCCCTCCGGTAGGAATCGATCCGGTAAACAAGGTCGGGGCAGTATTAATACTAATTGTTTGATTTGCCCCAATTAAATTATTTCCCAATGGATTCGTACAGGCTGCTAATGTTGTAATTGAAATAATTTCACTCGTATGAGGCGTACAAACATCTGAAAATACAATTCGTCTGAAATAAGTATTCTGCGAAAGAACCCCATGACTATAGGCTTGCTGGGTACCATTTGTAATAGCACTCCAACTCAAATTATCGGTACTCTGTTGCCATTGATAGGTATAAATTTGAGTAGCTCCATTGGGCACACTGCCGGTAAATGCAATTGGGCTCGAGCCCTGACTGATGGTTTGATTACTCCCAATTAAATTATTCCCAATGGGCAAAAAGCAGGGGTCTGTTGTGGTAGCTATTGAAACAGATACACTTGTACTCGTAGCACATTCATTATAACTAGCAATTCGCCTAAAGTATTGATTGGCAGAAATTACACCAGGTTGATAATTCTGATTAGTTGCTCCACTAATATTGGCAAAGGAAGAATTGTTACTGCTGCTTTGCCACTGATAGGCATAACTACCAGTTCCACTTGCAGTAGGCAAATTTCCTGTTAAGACTGCCGGCGTGGTATTTACAGTTACTGTCTGCGCACTTCCAACTAGATTATTAGAAATAGAGGCTGCACAAGTTACGGTTCCATAAACCTCCAGCGTATGAACTTGGGTATTTCCCGCAGTACTTGTGGCTCCTGTAAACCCATAGCTAAATACAACGGAATAACCTGGATTCACGGTAAAATCAGCATAATTCCAATCCCCTTGGGTATTCGTTCCAGCCGAACTTAAGCAGCCAGATGTGGTTGGCGAGGTACCTGTGCCAGTACCCGAGCCACCTCCACTTGAAATAGTATAGTTGAATGTAGGAGCATTAACATTTCCGGAACTGGTTGCCCGAACTGCTGCCTTATTGTAGGCTAAATCCAGTTTATATCCGGGAGCAGGAGTTACGGTAAAAGACATTGTACCTGCTGTGCCAACAGTTACGACTCTGTTAGATAATCCAGATCCGCAAGGCGTTCCCGGAGATACATAGTTGCCTAAAGTAATGGAAGAGGCAATCACATTCGACGCCACACTGGCTGTAGAAATGGTATTTGTTGAAGCATATCTTGCCAACATAACTTGAGCTTCAAGATTGGCTAAGTGAGAAATGCAAAATGCCATAATGAGGGAGAACAATCTCCCCTGCCGAACCAGAAACAAATCTTTCATACCTGAACAATTATAATTTGACAAATACATGTATTCAACTTAAATATAATACATCAAACCCCAATAGGTTTAATCTTCACTCTTCCTGATGCCTATCGAAATTACAAGATAATTTCGTGCTAATGGAGTAAAAGTCCATCCTTAATAATAAATTGACATAAATTTACAATAAAACCTGTACAAATACATAATAATGAATAAATTACAAATAAATATCAATTGAAGCCAATCAATATAAATCACACATAACTTAACACTAAGGCAACAAATGGGTGCTTTAAGAAGAATTTCTAATTATCTGGTAAAGAATTTCCAGCTAAGATCAAAAGTACTACCGTCGTCAATAAGTACAGAGTAAGAGTAAAATAACCTCTTTTTTCAGATTTTGCTGTTTCGCTTCTGTATTGGTTCATTATTCGAAAATGCCTAGCTGAATTCATAAACAGAAAGAAACCAGTGAGAAACATCAAAATAATAAATACGAGTAAGATGTAATAAGAATCAAAAAATTCGGCAGTTCCGAAGTAACTATTCAACAAGGTATCCAGACTTAAAGCCTGAATACCTGTTGTAACTGTCATGGAAATTACGGCTAGCCACCTTCTATATAAACGAATTCCCATAGAATGGTAAAGGGAATAAAATCTATAGTATAAGTAACCCATTATTTCTTACCCAATGATACCGGAGTTTGTGTATTGTACAATACAAAGGACCAGATATCTGCATGCTCATCTAAAATTTTAGAGGTCGGCTTCCCTGCCCCATGACCGGCATTTACATCAATTCGAATCAACACTGGGTTATCTCCTTTATGGGCTTTCTGCAAGGCTGCAGCAAACTTAAATGAATGGGCAGGAACGACTCTGTCATCATGATCCGCTGTTGTAATCATGGTGGAAGGATATTTTACTCCGGCTTTCAAATTATGAAGAGGACTGTACTTCAACAAGGTGTTAAATTGAGTAGAGTCTTCCGAAGAACCATATTCTACTACCCATCCCCAGCCTACTGTAAATTTATGAAAACGCAACATGTCCAATACTCCCACAGCAGGTAAAGCTACTGCAAACAATTCGGGTCTTTGAGTCATACAAGCCCCTACTAATAATCCCCCATTGGATCCTCCGGCAATAGCTATTTTTTTGGGCTGAGTATATTTTTCCTGAATCAGGTACTCTGCGGCTCCAATAAAATCATCCAATACATTTTGCTTCTTGTCTAACATTCCTGCCTGATGCCAGTCTTCTCCATACTCCCCTCCCCCACGCAAGTTTGCAATAGCCACAACTCCTCCCTGTTCCAAAAACACAATTCTCGAAGGACTGAAAGAAGGAGTCAAACTAATATTGAATCCCCCATACCCATAGAGGTAAACCGGGTTATTACCCTCTTTTACTAGTCCTTTTTTATAAATCAAAAACATCGGAATTTTAGTGCCGTCCTTGCTAGGATAAAACACCTGAGTAGTTTCATAACCGGATGGATCAAACTGTAATTCTGTTTTACGGAATTCCTTTGACTCGCCGGACTCCAGTTCATACTGGTAGATAGTGGGGGGAACGATGAAAGAGGTAAATGAATAGAATAATTCAGTATCCCCTTTTTCGCCTCCAAATCCACCTACTGTACCTAAGCCGGGTAATTGAATTTCTCGTTCTAACTTACCTGTACGATTAAACTGAATGATACGATCGCTGGCATCTTTCAAATAGCCAGCTAATAATTTACTTCCAGCGGTATTGACATATTGCAGAAGCTCTTCTTTTTGAGGAATTATTTCCTTCCAGTTTTCAACCTGAGGGGCAGCGGGATCTATGCTGACTAATCGATATTTAGGCGCGTTCAAATCTGTTCGAACCAATAATTGATCCCCTTCATTATCCACTACTGAATGATTATTTTTAAAGCCCGGAATCAATACCTCCAGTTTACTACCTGCTTTAGTCAAATCCTGAATCAGAATTTGATCTCCCCGAGTTCCTTCTGCTGCATTGATGATTAAATATCTTTCATCTTCTGTTACCTGTGGACCATAATAACGCAAAGGATTTTTGGGGTCAGAAAATATGAGTACATCTTTTTCCTGAGGTTCTCCTATTGTATGGTAATACACTTTTTGATTGCTGTTTTGGTTGGAGAATTCTGTTCCTTTGCCTGGCTCATCATATCGGCTATAATAGAAGCCATTCCCCTTCCACGCCGCACCTGAGAATTTCACCCAACGGATATGGTCTTTTCTTTCGACACGCGTAGCAACTTCCATCACATGAATTTCATTCCAGTCAGAACCTGCGCGAGCAATCGCGTATGCAGCCAATTGATTGTCTTTAGAAAAGGAAATACTCGCTAAGGCAGCGGTTCCATCTTCGGAAAGTTTATTCGGGTCTAAAAAAACTTCCGGGCTACCCTCTAAGCCTTTTTGATAATATAAAACAGATTGATTCTGCAATCCATCATTTTTATAAAAAAAGTAATAGTCACCCTTTTTAAATGGAGCAGAATATTTGGGGTAATTCCATAACTCCTCGAGGCGTGACCGAATCTCTTTACGGAAAGGTATTTTATCCAGATAGGAAAAGGTAACATCATTTTGTTTCTTCACCCACTCCATTACCTCCGGGGCTGTATCTACTTCCAACCAACGATAAGGATCAGAAATGGTCGTACCGAAATAATCATCGCTCTGATTCTCCATTCGCGTTTCTGGATATTGTACCGGAATAGTGGGATAATCAGCATCTTTAGAACCTGAATTGCAAGACACCATCATAGCCGTTGCAATCAATAACAAGGGTAGAAATAATTGATACGAATTCATAACTCAAAGTTAGGAAACTTATGGGAAAACAGAAGGTATGCATTTCTCTTGAACTAATTGGGGTTTCCTCAGAATGTACTAGCAAAAAATGGGTTTACCCTAAACCGGGGCTTACCCTAAACTGAGGTTTACCCTAAACCACGATTATAATTTCTAGAGAATGTTTAAAGTTTATATTCTAATAATTGCACGCTTTTTATTGGCTTATGCAATAATGCCTAGCATTTACACAACACTAATATGTCTGTAATTCAGCAATAGTAAGGATTTATACTTTCTGAGTACGCCCTAATTGAAGGAATAACTTGAGGCGAATTCAGTGCGTCTGAAAATGAAGTAAGGGGAATTATACAAGCCTGCTTTTTATTGTCCCGACCTCAAGTATTGCAGATTTCGTGCAGCATCAGAATTGGGATTTCCATCAAAGGCAATGGACTGTTCGAAACAGGTTTTGGCAGAATCTTTCTGACCTTTCGCCATATGATACATACCCAGATTGTTCCAAGCTGCTGCGTAATCCGGTTTTAATTTCAAGGCATAATCGAGGGAAATCCGGGCACTATCCAGATTTCCGGAGGCTCCGTAAATGGTTGCGAGATTATTCCATGCATCTGCAAAATCAGGTTTTCTCTGCAATGAAGCCAGATTCAGGTTTCGTGCTTCCGAAAGATTCCCCTGTTCCTGTCGACATAATGCCAGATTGAATAAGGCTTGAGGGAAATCAGGTTTTGACTGAACCGCCCTTTCGTACCAAAGGCAAGACTCTTTTCTTTGACCTTTTTTCTCCAGCCAATTGCCCAAATTATTGGCGGCAGTTGGGTTGTCCGGAAATTGCCCCAAGACATTTCGGAATAAAGTCTCCCCATTTTTCCAAACCGGCACTCGTTGAAATGCCAGTATGGCCCAGACGCATAGAAATCCGCCCATTATTCCATTGCGAATGAATTTATTCGAAACAAACCGATGCAAAATACTTCCCAGCATGAACAAAAAACCGAATGCTGCGAGATAAAAATAACGCTCAGCCACCAAAGCAGATCCTGCAGGAATAAACTGCAGCACAGGCAGCAGGCAAATCAAAAACCACAGCATCCCCGGCGTAATCGGGTGCAGCACCCGATACCATTTCACCCAAGCTACAATACCTAAAATACTGAATATAAAGGATATAAGAAAAATAACAGGTAGACCACCCCATACAGGTGGGTAGGGATAAAAGGCAGATAAAGCCACAGGAACAATTCCTTTGATCAGGTAAAACCAAAAACCATAAGAGGCAATCTGAGAATTTTCCCAAAGCCCGAAACTCGGAATATCCCGAACGGCTCCAATTGAAAACTGAGCTTTGTAAGTTAAATACCCCAGAATTAAGGAGGGAATGAAGAACAATGCCGGGATCAGCAACTGCCTCCAATTTAACTGAACTTTACCAGGATGAAGCCAGGTTCCTGAGGGATAAAATAAAAACAAAGCCATCAAACCGGGCAAAATCACCGCCATGGGTTTTGAGAGTAAAGCTGCCCCAAATAAAAGCAAACACAAACCCAAATTAATCCAAGATTTTTTTTCTAAATACGAAATCCAATACAGCAAACTTCCCATAGCAGCGACTGAATAAATCAAGTCCTTACGAGAAGAAATCCAAGCAAATGATTCCACATGTAAGGGATGAATGCCAAAACCCATGGCAACAAAAAAAGCCAAGGATTTATTTCCACTAACTTTAAACGCCAGCAAACCAGCCAAGCCTACCGCCAGTATATGCCAAAGAAGTGCACTCAGATGAAAAATCAGAGGATTTAATCCCCCTAATTGATAATCTAGCCAAAGACTTGCTTGGGTAATCGGATGATAATTTCCCTGTACAGGTTGGAATACTGCCTCCCGCCAATTTCCTTGCAACAAGGCCTTATTCTCATAGACATACAGGTTATCATCCCAATTCACAAACCCACTTTGCAAGGCGGGCATGAACAGAATGAAGCTCAAAATGACCGGAATAAGCCAATAGAAATAGGCTGAACCCGGTATAGAAGCGGATTTTTTTTGGGGGGATTCGGATTTTTGTGTAAGTTTGCGATTCATTCCAAAAAGCTATGGGAAAGAAATTAGATAGAAAAGTACAAAAACTTAGAGTGAGAGCCAGAGTTCGTCGCCAAAGTCTTAAAAATAATCCTCCTGCAAAAGGTCTTGTGAAGACTTTGGAAGATCTGAATCGTCCTGTATTGGAGAAATTAGTGCAAGCCTTGAAAACTGCCTGATTGTTCTAGTTAATAGAATCCTTACTAAAAGATAAGCCTCCCTAGTGGAGGCTATTTTTTTTTCGAGATTGTGAGTTCATGGCAGAGGAATAAGGAGTTTTCGCAGAGTTGCGCAGAATAAGACCCCATTCTCATTAGCTGAATGCTTGCGTACTTGTATGTTTCTTAACTGTTCACAATCGATCTAGATACAAAAACCTTAAATAGGTAAAGAAGGCCTACGCTTCCGATCCAATAAGAAAATCAGAATACAAGAAAACAAAAAAGTAGCGCCAGTTGCGGACAAAAGAATCAAAGTACGCTTAGGTCTGGCCTTTACCCGTGCGGGTTTTGCATAATTGACTACATGCAACAAGCTAGGATAATTCTCCAGATTTTTTCTCCGGAAATACAACTCCTTCTGCATGTCAGCTAGAGTAAGATTCAAATTAAAGAGTTGAGTTTCTAAAGCCATTGCCCGATCATAATATTTATGAAATTCCGGCTTGATTTTGGTACCACTATAAAGATAGGTTGCCACAGCATCGCTCAAATTTTCTACCCGATAAATTTGATATTTGGACCGATAATATTCAACTGAATCGCGTGTGGAATCAATTTCTGCTGAAATCGTTTTAATTTCCTTTTCGGTAAAAGCAATTCCTGTGCGTCTACCGGACATAGCCTCTAAGAATGAATCTGCATAGGCAATATAATCATTGGCAATAGAGGCTGCTAGGACAGAATCCGTATCATACACATCAATCTGTACGGTTGAAAATTGGGTAAATTTCACCTGTACTTTATCATCATAAGAATCATAAAATTTCTGAGAAGCTGTTTTTACGCCTTCTTCCCGATTGTCTTCAAAACCATAGTGAGGATATAATCCGTACTTCTCGGCCATTTTATCTTTCAGCATAGGAGCTTGCAGTAAAGATATCAGTCGATCCACATCCTCGACCTCACCCGCTTCAATTCCTCTGTATCCATTTTCGGTAAAATTGAGTTGGGTAACCGAACTAATTGCTGGAGGAAAAATCACAGCCGTAGATTTAAATTCCGGCTGCATAAACCAAGGGGAAGTAGCCAGAATTGACAGGAGCGCGATGCCTAGGGTTAGCCCTCCGATAAGCAATCTACGATTCCAAAGTTTCTCCCATTCGGCACGGAGATTAAAGTCAACAAATAGGTCGTTCATGTCTGAATTTGAAGGGCAAAATTACATAAAAATAGATAGCGTGACAGAAAGCGGGGAAAAACGGGGATTAAGTGGTAATTTCGGGCTATGATTCCGGAAAACCTCCAGGCGATAGAAAACCAACTCCTACATTTCTTAAAAAATGGGGAAAAGGATGCCTTGAAAGCGGCCCTGGAAGAATTGCATGCCTCCGATTTAGCCCTCATCCTCGAGGAATTGGAAAATGAAGAGCGGGTGGCCCTCATTACCTCTATGGATAATGAAAAGGCGGCGGATGCACTTTCTGAAATGGACCCAGAGTCTCATCCGGAAGAGCTCTTTGAATTTCTAACAGCAGAACAAAGCAAGGCCATTATCTCCGAACTTGATTCAGATGATGCCACTGACTTAGTTTCCCTCCTACCAGAAACCGAGCAGGATAGCTTACTTCGGAATGTGGATGAAGAGGATGCGGCAGACATTCGACAACTCATGGCCTATCCGGAAGACAGCGCCGGAGGATTGATGAGTAAGGAGATTATGGCAATCTCTGAAAAATTCAATCGGAGAGAAGCCATGGAGGAAATTGTCCGCAGATCCGATGAGGTGGACGACTTCTACTATATTTATATTGTTGATGAAGAGCATAAACTTAAAGGAGTGGTGTCCCTTAAAAATTTAATTCGTGCCAAACCCTTTGCGCAACTTTCAGAAATTACAGAACAAAAATCGGTGTATGTAACCGCCGATACAGATCAGGAAGAGGTAGCGCGTGTATTTTCGAAATACAACCTCGCCTCCTTACCAGTTGTAGATCAATCCATGAAATTATTGGGACGAATTACCTTCGATGATGTGATGGATGTAATGGAGGAAGAAACAACCGAAGACATTCTTAAAATTGCGGGGGTTTCGGAAGATGCCCGACTAACCGGTGGCTGGTATAATTCCGTTGCTTCTCGTATACCTTGGCTTATGTTGAATCTCCTAACAGCTTCAATCGCCGGCTTCGTGATTTTCTCTTTTAATAATATCATTGAACAAATCAGCATCATCGTTGCCTATATGCCCATAATTGCAGGCGTTGCCGGAAACGGAGCTACCCAAACCTTGGCAGTAACGCTGCGTAGGATTTCAGTTGAGAAGGTGCCAAAAGATAAAATCATGGAAATCGTACTCAAAGAAGTATTGGTGGGTCTTTCCATTGGTTTGGTTATTGGCTTATCTATTTCCCTATTTGCTTATCTTTCCGATGGGAATATTTTGTTGGGCGTAGTCGTATTCCTTGCCATGACCCTCAATTTGCTTATCTCTGGATTAGCAGGCTCGGCAATACCCTTACTCTTAAATCAATTGGGAGTAGATCCTGCTTTGGCCTCTTCCATTTTCATAACTGCATTAACCGATATTCTGGGTTTTACGATTTTATTAAGTCTTACTTCCTGGATAATCTTATAATTCTTGTTTAATAATAATTATGTTTACTACCTGGCAGGATAGCCTGAATTTAATCAAAACCATGAGTATGCGTAAGCTCTTCAATTACGGAAAGCTTACCTCTTCTTACTATTTATCCCGCTTTCAGAAAAAATCCATTCATTGGGGAATGCCCGCTACCCTTGGAATAGAACCTACCACCTATTGCAATTTGCGTTGCCCCGAATGTCCCTCTGGTTTGCGTTCCTTTACCCGACCCACCGGAATGCTACAAGAGGATAACTTTAAACAATTTGTAGATGAAGTACATAAAGACTTAATATACCTCATTCTGTATTTCCAAGGAGAACCCTATTTGAATCCCGGATTTCTGGATATGGTCGAATATGCTGCTTCCAAAAAAATTTATACTGCCACCAGTACTAATGCGCATTATCTTACTGAAGAAAATGCTCGCAGAACAGTAGAGAGTGGATTAAGTAGAATTTTAATTTCAATCGACGGAACTACCCAGGAAACTTATTCCTCCTATCGTATTGGGGGTAAATTAGAAAAGGTATTAGAAGGAGCGCGCAACATCGTGAAATGGAAGAAAGAACTGAACTCCCCTACCCCAGTTATTGTTTTTCAGTTCCTCGTAGTAAAACCCAACGAACATGAAATTGAAGAAGTGCAGCGCCTCGGAAAAGAAATTGGGGTGGACAAGGTGGCACTCAAGACCGCTCAGATTTATGATTATGAACAGGGCAGCGAATTAATTCCGATGTTAGATCAGTATTCCCGATATCGATTAAATCCTAAGACGGGTAAATACGAGATTAAAAATAATTTACTGAATCATTGCTGGAAATTATGGCAAGGAGCTGAAATTACTTGGGATGGCAGAGTGCTCCCCTGTTGCTTCGATAAAGATGCCCAACACGAAATGGGTAAAATGCCAGAACAATCGTTTCGCTCCATTTGGAGAAATAAAGCCTACGATACTTTCCGCAAACAAATTATTAAAGGCCGGCAGGAAATAGATATTTGTCGGAATTGTACGGAAGGAACTAAAGTGTGGGGCTAAAGCCCCCCATAAAGGAAAATGTCCCTTCAGGACAATGTGTGGGGTGGAATACGCAATAATCAAAAAAATAAATTAAAAATTAATAACTCGATTAATTCTATTTTTGGCGATTACAGGTGGGTGAAGGGCTAAAGCCCCCCATAAAGGAAAATGTCCTTGTGGGGCTAAAGCCCCCCACAAAAGGAAAATGTCCCTGTGGGGCTAAAGCCCCCCACAAAAGGAAAATGTCCCTTCAGGACAATATGAAAGGCATAATCTGCAATTATTAATAAAATAAATTGATAAATAATTGATTCCACTATTTCCGAAATGCCTGTAGGGGCTCCCCTTGTGGGTGCCCCGGGGCAGACAGTATAAAAGGCAGATTCTTCAATGAATATCCGAATAAGCCAATGAAAATATAAGTATTATGAATAAATCCTATAAAATCTGCTTTGCAATAAGTTTTTATAGGCAGTTTTCATTTCATCATTCAAAAAACTCATTTCAATAAAATCAAACCAGGTTAATTTTACTTTTTCCATTTTATTAAAAATGTTCGCTTGTTGTTTGGCATCCAATTGTAGGGTTGTAAATGCCGTTATAAAATCATTGCGGTTAATTTTATTCTTTTTCCCATTTAATGTAAGTGCCAGATCTTCGTCATCAGCAGGATTTACCAGGGCTGTTGCAACAAGGTCATAAGCAGGCGAAAGAACAGGACCAATATCAGGCATATAAATCAAAGAAAAATTCTTTAGATGCATATCTGCATTGCCGGTGAGAAAGGAAAATAAAACCAATTCAAAAAAATTAATGACATCCAAAACTGGATTAACAGAGAATTTCATAATGGACTTAGCCACTTGTTCATATGATCCTCGGTATTTGTCCTCTGTAAGTCTATCTGTCAGCTGACACATATCTTCCATATGGAGTTTCTTTTTTTTAACTCGATCTATCCGTTTGGTTATAAATGAAAGAGTACCAGATTCTAATCGCATTAAACTATGCGGCACTACTTTAATTTTAGCTAGGTGAGCCAAATGCATTGTCAGATCTTCCACTTCAGGCAAATGTTGGTAATGCAGGGAGGGTGGTTTAAGAATATATCCACCCCATAAACCAACAATAGTAAATCTCTTGGGTAAGTTGGGATGCTCTGCCGGTGTTAGGTGCAAGGATAACTTTGGCTGTACCCCCGTCACTGCTATTTGTGACTGAATTAACTGGGCGGCCAATTCCCCTATATTTTCTTCCGAATACGGAAAAACAGGTGCAATGGGGACATCAAATATTTTTTTACTACAGCTTGAGTGAAAATCCAAATCATTTTCACTCAGGAATTGATAACAAAATAAGCATCTTGTATTCATTCTTCCTTTTCTATTATTGGGTGAACGCTCACAGCACCAATACAATCTCTACAACAGGCGAGCAGCAATTCCATCCGGTCTCTAGGATTAAGCTTCCAATTTTTTTCTGCAATATGTAACAGCCAACCTTCAGGAATTAATCCATCAAAAAATGAAAATAAAGTCTTACTGCTAAATTCTTTTTCTTGAATGGGGAGCGTGAGACTAATCGGTTCGACTGTATCCTTGTTAAGGTAGGTAGGCGCATATTGAAAATGATACCCATTCTCATCTTGACTTAACCAACCAGCCAATTCATTGTGCATTTTTATTTCAGCCCTTCTCATCTTAGGGTCCTTAAAGATCTGTGAATACTTGTTCTATTTTTATCGGGCCAACTTCGTATCCAAACAGTTTTAATACCTGATTCACCTTATCGAGCCTTAGGGTTTCCTTGCCTTGTTCTAATTCCCTGATAAACCTTAACCCCACGCCTGCCTTCTCCGCTAATTCTGGCTGTGTAAGACCAGTTGTGCCCCTTTTCTTTTTTACAAAAGATGATAAACTCATTTTTTATACCTTTTAGGGTGTAAATATACTGAAAAATTGAGTTTTTTATACCATATAGGGTATAAAAATTATAAAATCGAATAAAATATACCTTTTCGGGTATAAATAACAAAATAAACCCCAAAAAGAACCCTATAGGGTATAAAATAAAATTGGCAAAAACAGACAATTAAAGCAGCAACCATTTCTATAGGAGGTAATAGCATCTTTTTTAGCTGAGAAGGGAATCTAAGCCAAACAGAATTTTACTTTCAACCTAAAGCAAATTATCTATTCGAATTTTTAGGGGTCAAGCAATCTTTCACACCCTCAGTGCCGACATTCCTCCATCTACCGGAAAAATTTGTCCCGTAATCCAGGAGGATTTCTCGGAGAGTAAAAACGCTGCAAGATGTGCAATGTCGCTTGCCGTGCCAATGCGTTTGAGGGGATGACGCTGAGTATTTGCCTCTCGCTTTTGTTCGGTATTCAATAAGGAAGCGGCTAAAGGAGTATCTGTTAAAGAGGGGGCAATACAATTTACCCGAATTTTGGGAGCATATTCCGCTGCCAAGGCTCTGCTTAATCCTTCAAGGGCTCCTTTTGAAGTGGATACTTGAGAGTGAAAAGGCAAACCCGTTTGAACGGCCAAAGTAGAAAATAAAACAATGGAAGCATCAGTGGATTTTTTCAATCGGGGCATAATGAGTTGCAATACTCTTATTGCCCCCATCACCTGTAATTGAAAGTCCGCCTCAAAATCCTCGAGCTTAATTCTTTCAAATGGGCGAAGTGTAATACTACCCGGACAATAAGCAAAACCAGATAATGCATCCGGCAAAAAATCTAGGGAAGCAGAATGATCTAGAACATTCAAATGATGATACTCAATGAGGGAATGAGAAGTTTCCGGTTTGTGAGTATTGTAAGTGCCGATAACAGAATGTCCCGCCTCAGCCAGTTGATGTGCGAGCTCAAGGCCTATACCGCTGGAAGCGCCAATTATTAAATACGGATGCATGATTAAGGAAGAATTTCAGAAGAATTAGTCAGAGATAGAAAGAAAATACTGGCATTTAATAGCATAAAAAAAAGTGCAGGCATGGTCACCCAAAGAGAATCTTTTACTTTTATCCGCACAATAACACCCAGTAACATCAAAAGGGTCAATCCCCCAGCAGATACCAGTAAAATAGGGAAGAGTTTTAATCCGATCAGAAGACCTACACCTCCCAATAGCTCTAAGATGGCGGTAAGCGCTCCTGCTTTTTCCAGGCCAAATCGTTTGAATTCTTCCTTCATTTCATTCGACCGAAAATAATGAATTCCATACCCTAAAAATGAAACACCGGAGAGTAGAATCAGAATGCTGAGAAGGTTCAATTTAAATCAGATTATAGGAAACCGCTGCAATAAAAAGACTTAGAAGAAGCAAAACAAAAGAGGGCAATCGCTTCTGCAAGGGATTATTATTTTTAAAATGAAAATACTGGGCAGATGCCATCAGAAAAGCCATCATTAGAGCAGGAATGGGCACTAAAGCAGGATACCAAATTCCAGCAATCAGAAGCGTGGATAAGGCTATTTTACTAGAACCCACCAGACTTCGAGTGAGCGTGTTGATGCCATATTCATTAAATTCTTTGACAATGTTATCAAAACGAAATATCCAGACAAACCCCACAGACAGGGCGACAATGACTTGGGATAAAAGGACAATTTGATGCATCATAAAAAGGGCTAATAAGGGTTAATTGATAAGTTGAACTGAGTAATAACCCATTTACACTTGATTTAATTCAATACTTTGATTTTAGTTTCGCATTGAAAAAAAATAAAAGCAGGCTCAATCCGAATCAATTCGCTCTCCTTTGGGTGAAATTTACCTATTGGCCTCAACCCAAGCAGTCATCCCGAGTAAGGCGGCGAAGGCAGATAAGCATAATAAATTATTTTATTGTGCCGCCTGTATCGAGGGACGACGGGGAAGTTTTCTACAATTTCTTTTAGGGACCTATTTTTCATTCAACCCCAAGCTGTCATCCCGAGTAAGGCGGCTAACCCAGATTAGTATTATAAATTATTCTATTGTACCGCCTGTATCGAGAGACGACGGTGGAATTACAAACAATTTCTTTGGGGGACCTATCTTGCATTCAACCCAAGCAGTCATCCCGAGTAAGGCGGCGAACCCAGATTAGTATAATAAATTATTTTATTATGCCGCCTGTATCGAGGGACGACGGTGAAATTTTATACAATTTCTTTTGTGGACCTATCTTGCATTCAAGCCCAAGCAGTCATCCCGAGTAAGGCGGCGAACCCAGATTAGTATTATAAATTATTTTATTGTGCCGCCTGTATCGAGGGACGACGGTGGAATTGCTCATATTTCTTTTCATAGCCCGTCTTGCCTCGATACGGTGCCGCAATATACCTGCAAGTTCAATCCCCATTCAGCACCTAATCGGCATGACTATCATTTGTTCAACCCAAGCAGTC
>JBEIHC010000024.1:0-30072 GCA_040381555.1 Bacteroidia bacterium | reverse complement strand
TGGATATTTAACACAGGAAATTTTGCAACACTTGCCGGAGGAAGATTTGCCTTTCAGGATATCTTGCCCGCACAAATTGATGCAACCCCTGATTACTTGCGTAGAAATGACTTTCAAATGCCTCCTACGCATCGCCTCGATATTGGAATTGTTTGGGAATTAAATACCAAGCAATGGGATTCAGACCTTACCTTTAGCTTATATAATGCCTATAGTCGTCGTAATCCATTTTTTGTATTTTACCGGGAAACTGGTGGCACTAATGGACAACCTTTATCCTTCAGACCTACTCTTGTTTCCTTATTCCCTATTCTTCCTGGCATCACCTATAATTTTAAATTTTAATTATTGAAGATCATGATTCGAATATTTTCAAAACAATCGATTTATAACAATAAAGTAATTGTCTGCCTTTATACTATAATTTTTCTTGGTGTTATAGCTTCAGGCTGCCAACGCGAGGTAAAATTAGATTTACCGACCTATGAACCCAAACTCGTAATGGAATTTTATTTAGAAGATGATAAACCTTTAAATTGTCTCCTTCAGGAGAGTATTAACTTCACAGATACGACACGATTTAAGTTGATTGAAAACGCATTGGTTGTTTTAAGTTACCAAAATCAAAAAGATACCCTGTTGAATACCCTTTCTTTTGATCCATATTTTGGAAAAATATATAATTATCACAATAATAAAATAATCCAACTAGAGCCCGGTATTGAATATGAGATATATGTAAAAGATAGTAAAGGCAGGATTATGACGGGCAAAACCCAACTCAATGCAACGGTTCCTATAGATACATTAGTTTATAACTTCGATTCTGGAAATCAGGCATCCGCGGGATTAATATTTAATGATCGGGGAGAAACACGAAACTATTATCGAATTGTTGCCTTTCAGACCGGGCAAACCGTTGATCCGGATTCCACCTGGGATATTACCTTTGATGACCTTTTGTTTAATGGCAGACAATTTAGCTTTTATACAGGATATGCCTTTGACCCCGGAGACACAATAATAGGCCGTCTATACCATTTAACGGAAGATCATCACAAATTCACCCAATCCGTTAATAATGCCCAATCCTCCAATGGCAATCCCTTTGGCCAACCCGCAAATATTATCTCAAATCTTAAAGGAGGTCTTGGTATATTTACAACTATACAATATTCCGAAAAACAACTGATAGTGAAATAGTATAAATAAAGTCAATTTATAATAAAACTTGATTAGAGTATTATAAAATTGTAATATTTAAACAACCTTTTTCTAGATAACAACTTGATCCTGTCTTACCCTAAATTTTCTGTACAAATTTGAAAAAGCTTAGCTACTAATCTTTCTCAGTTTGGAATCCTATCAAGCAAAGGTTGGCTGTTTCGGATACACTGTTTCGGACTCGGTTGAGCGCTTGATATTGTGTTCGTTTTTCAACCCAGATTATATATGCGTATCTAGCCATGTAACCGCGTCTTGTACTCTCCAGAATTTCCCGTATAACTTAACATTCTCAGGCAGAAGATCTACGCGCTTGTTAATCAGGCAATCTTGTATTCCTTCGAGGGTGAATTTCCGCCATTCGTAGGGATGGATATCGTGATTTTTGTAGGTTAAAGATAATTCGGAAAGATGACTTTTAGATTGTCCTCTATATATTTAGAGATACAAAAAATTTCAGGTTGTGCCAAAGATTGAAATTCTCCTTTCAATTCATCGATTTTTTGGAGGCTGCCCCGGTAGCCAGGGACTGTCTTTCTTGAGACTTTAGTGTTCCGTGCTATTTCCTTTATAGCAATCTCTGAACATAACTGATGAATAATTTGTCGTAACAAATCTATACTGATTCTTAATGCTGCCATAATTCTTTATCGACTTTCATGAGCAGAATTAATATCTCGGAATAGAGGGGTCAGTTTGACGGAATGGGAATCAATTTGAAGCAGATTACACCGTTCACTCCCAAATAAACATCGACTGCCGTGACGCACGGAGACCTGTGACGCACGGAAACTCGTGACGGACACGATTTACTTCTCACATACTAAACAAATTTTCAATCCTTAATGCAGCGCACCGATCTACCGAGTGCTCGGTTGCCATTATTTATGGCGGCATTATTGCTGAAGATAAAGAGTTGACGCGTGAGGGTACCATTAACCGTGCTACTCAAATATGTACCGATGCTTCCGACATTTATGAGCGACCCATTGCCTTGGTGGCGGGAGCCTGCCAAAGACCATTTCAGCGGAGATGCGAAAGAGCCAGCGCTATCGTTACTATTCCAACTTAAGCGTTCTGCCTCTAACTCTATTTCTGTTGGTAAACGGTATCCACTTGGGCAAGGGTTATTCACACCATTTACATTCTGCCACAAATTGGCGTTTTGGGGAGAACGCCAGTCTACGGGTGAGTTTTGTACTAAAATAAAATTATTATTTGCTGGTTGGTCTATGCTACTTAAAGTGTTGGTGGTTGGTGAAGTGCGGCACTGGTGGCCATCACTTCTGCGACCCCATTGGTATAAATCACCGTAAGAGCTGGTATCTGTGTTACTTGTAGCTACTTGAGTCGCCCCAAGGTTTCTGTCCATCCAGGTTTTGCCTGTAGTTGGGTTGATAACATCTAATACTATGCTCGCACTAGAAGTACAAAAAACTGATCCCTTAGGGTATAGGTTATGATTACCACAGCCATCATACCAGACTGTACCATTCCACCACTCTAAACAATTTATCGTTGTATTATAAATAGTTAAACCCGTTGCTGGGGAAGCTATCGCATCGCGTTGTGATGTGGTCATCCGTGGAGGTAAAAACCCTTGAGTAGTACTCGCAATTTCCACCTTGGAAGAGGCGTTTGGAGTAGTTGTACCAATCCCTACTCCAACACCATTATTATATATATTATTATTGTTTACCACCCATTGTGTGCCATTCCAAAATGGTGTATTTCCAGCTACAGTCCCATTAGGTAGTAAGCCAGCAGGACCCTGTGGTCCTGTAGCACCTGTTAATCCAATTGGGCCTTGTGGGCCCGTCGCTCCTGTTGGACCTATAGGACCTTGTGGACCTGTAGCTCCGGGTGTTCCATTTGCACTAAATAAAGCATACGGCACACTCATTAATTCATTGGTACCAACAATAGTATATGCTGTTCCGCCTAAAGGGTCGGTTTCAGTTTTGATATAGTAAGGCCCAGTAGCCCAGTTAATACCTGCAAAGGTCCCAATTACGGGTATGCCGCTACCAATTTCCAAACTCACTAAACCATTGACATTGGTTATTGCCGTTTGGGTTTCTACATATACTGCTGTGCCTGTTTGCGAACCTTGCAATATAGAAATTTGAATTCCTACGGGTACAGATGTAACTAAAGAATTACTATTGTTGCGAATTACAGCTTGGTAACTAAATTTTTGTGGGGCTTGGGCACAAACACTTGCTGTTAGCAGCAAACCTAAGATTACTGAGAAAATGTTTTTCATTGCTTAGTTTTTAATGATTTTAAATATCCTTTCATCTCCTTCTTTGTTGCTGTTGCTAATTTTTAAAAAATAGGTAGAACTCGGCAAATTTTCCATACGGATGATTTCTATTGAGCTTGTTATTTTTTTGCTTTCAATTATTTTTCCGCCAAGTTCAATCAATTGAAAACTCAAAGTTAAAATATCAATATTGCCGATGTTCAGAGTTAAATAATCTGCAGTAGGATTTGGGTAAGCCTGTATATTAAGGCTTATTTGACGGTCATTTTCGCCCATTACAATATATATTTCGTAGGGTTGCTGCACCCCTTGAACCACCGAACCTGTGATTCCTGTATGGAAATTGTAACCTATTTGTCCTACGCTATAAGCAATTGTTCCTCCGCTGCCAGATGCATCTCCGCCTGAAGCAGTAATAGCTTGCTGTGCTTCTGCCGTCAGTATCAGCCCTAATAATAATATGGTTAATTTAATTTTTTTGTGTTTCATACGGCAAATATTGCTTAATAATTTGTTTTATATTATTTATTTTTTCGATTCATTAGTGCCGGTTTCTTCATCTTCAAACAAAGCTAATCGGGTCAGATAATATCATTTTCACATTCATCTGCCCAAATTCGGCCTTGCATAGTCGAAGCAGCCTCTCAAAGAATGTTTTAGAACCTTCCTCATCACTAAAGTACAAATACTTCATGATTGTACCAATTTCCAGCAGGTAAAAAACCCATTGCTTCCCAGAACTTTTGCTTTAACCGTCTGAGGGATTCTATTACAAACTAATCCTTCTCCCATTTAACCCATTTCAATAGTCCGGCATTCGATTACAATTACACAAAATGGGTCGGAAAATTTAGTGGTGAGTAGATGGGTCATCTTGCCGGAAACGGGGTCAGTTTGGAGCAGATTATACCGTTCGATCCGAAATAAACATCGACTGCCGTGACGCACGGAAACCTGTGACGCACACGATTTAATTCTGCACAGCCCAAAGACTAGAGTACTCTTTATTTATGAAATAATATCGTTTTTTTCTAAATGCTTTAGTAGTTCCCTGACATTTCGATAAAAAACCCTCCCGTTTTTTATTTCACCTTGAACTCTCTTAATTTCCTCTTGATATTCTAAAATGCTTTGATTGGAAAATTCAAGCGTTAGGGTAGTAGCTCGATATAAAAATTCATAATATTTTCGGTCGGGAAATAAACCTTTTGTAATCACAGGTCCGGCATATTGATACTCCTGAAGCGGCGTATGATCATTGTTCACTTCTACCCAATCTCCAGGATAAAATTCAAACAATGCGCCTATTGAACTTACTTCTTCGTAAATAGGGTCATTTAATATTTCATATGCCACTCCATCTAGTGTTTGGGCTGGAATTGGAATATAATTGTCTATTCCATCAATCATATGAATATATAGTTCCTCTGTATCCATTATACTTGATTAAAAAATAAAATTTTCGATAAAGTCATTATGTTAAAATTCAAAGATAAAAATATTTTATAAAATTTCTACATTATACTCATTTTGCCTATTAATATTTCCTACAGAAATCTGGAAAAATAAAATTAAAGTAAAATTTTTCAAGAGAGCTTCCCCATTTATATAAATTCAAATATTTATTTATTCCGGTAAAGATTATTATTTATTAATTTTTTTCAAGCTTCAACAGCCGATTGAAAACAAAAACATAAGTGGTAAGCTTCATCCAGAATGGAATTCCAGTTCTCCAAAATTTATATACTGCACCAATTCAATATCGAAGTTCATCAGCAAGATTACCATCTCAGAATAGAGGGGTCAGTTTGCCGGAATCGTGGTACTGAACCATACTCTGGATGGGGTCAGATTGCCGGAATATGAGTTCTTAACCTCACTTAGAGAGGGGTCAGTTTGCCAGAATCTGAATGTTCAACCTCACTTGGGGTGGGGTCAGTTTGCCGGAATCGGGCGTACTTAACCTCAACTTGGAGTGGGGTCAGATTGCCGGAATGGGGGGTCAGTTCACACCGGATTATACAATCAAAGTTTATTAGCAGGATTAATATTTCGGAATAGAGGGGTCAGATTGCCGGAATCGGGGTCCGTTCATATTGGATTATACACAAACGAAAGACACCAAAGCGTATTTGGTGTCAAATGTATATTCAATCAAACTCCATTAAACTAACCACATGGCTGTAACAGTCAGATTAAAAACATTGTTCAAACATTGGGCGGTCTACGCTCTTATCTAATTTGGCAGGATTAAACCAGTCTGTTTGTCCGGAATAGGGGGTCAGTTCGCTCCGGAATATGCACTTACCCTTATTTGGGGTGGGGTCAGCTTGCAAGAATCTGAATGCTCAGCCTCACTTGGGGTGGGGTCAGTTTGCTGGAAACGGGGACCAATTTGGAGCAGATTATACAGATCACTCCGAAATAAATATCGACTGCCGTGACGCACGGAGACCTGTGACGCACACGATTTACTTCTCAGGGTTGGATGGATGCTCAGTCTTACCCACCCAAACGGCGAAGAGCCCAAAACAAAAACTTAAAAATCTTTAGTAAAATCTATATTAAAATCTTTCATGCTGCCCTTTTGAAGCTCATACATAAAAGGATTCTCCGTCTCCAAAAATAATGCACAGAATTTAATTTGTTGGATTTTTGAATCCTGTATATCCAACATTAATCCCATTTTAGATCGATAGCCCTTATTTTTAACAATTACCGGAAATGTTCCCTTATTAAATAATAAAACTGGATTCCCTATAAAGCATTGTATGCATTTGTCGTGGTCAACTTCGGTAATTGTCGTCTCAGACAATTTCATTTTAAACCATTTAAGGAATGATTTTTTATTCGCTATTCGGCTGCTTAGATTTTTAGTCTGTGTCTCAAACTTGCCCTCGTCTGACAACAAGTTTTCAATCACTTTCATATCCTTTTTAATTGCGGCTTCGGCAAATTCGGCAACAATGGGGTTTGTGGTGGGTAAAACTGCTACTTCCATATTTTTATTTTGTTAGATTATTTCGTGTTATTTTAAGTGCCGGGTGTCCAACAATTCCTACTACCTACCCAAATCAATTAAGTATTCTGCCTTGTTTTTTGTACTAACTCAACAAACGCTCCAAAATCTTTACTGAACCTCATATCGATAGGTAATGAACCGTTCCGATAAATGCTCAAGCACAGATAAATGCTCAAGCACACTCTATGACATCCAGCAAACATAGTCATAGTGTCTGTCCTTCAATCTAGCAATTCGAAATGCTTTATCTATACTTCAAATATAGTAAAATCTTGTAAAGCAATATGGCTCTATGCTGTTTTTTAGTAGAGATAAATTATTCACATACTAAGTGCACGATAAGCTAGCTATTTAACACAATACAAAATTACAGGAGATGTGGGTTTTGGGTTGATCTCTTTCCTTGTTTCGGGTTGGGCTAGGGGAAATGAGTGTGAGAGGGACGAGAAATACGATTAATCATTATTCAGAATTAATGGGGTGGAACCACTTATATTCTATTTAGGGTTTTATTAGAAAGAGGAATACTGCTTCACGATTCAATTCATTACGAACTATACCACACACGCAATTAAATATCTGTTGGCCTAGAGTAAAGTCGATATTGTTGCTGAGGGTTAAAGCTGATCATGCTCAACTCAATTCGGCAGTGACACTCGGATATACTTCTTCAGGCATTCCATCTCATGCCGGAATTCTTAAAGTACCTAACCGGTGCTGCCTTTCTTTCCTGTGAAATTTTTGTTCTTTTTTCATCCCTCAATAGGGGAGGAATTTTTACGTTGGGCAAGACGGAATTGGATGGCTGCTTACCGGAAGGATGGTTACTTTTTGTTAGAGTGCTGGCTTAAATCTTTGGCGCGCCCAGAAATTCGATCACTGCAATGTGCTAAATGTGGGCTGCAACAAAAAGTATGACAAAAAGAAGAGTGGGAATTAAGCAGAATGTAAAACCGAAAGTCTCTCTTTAAAAGAGTTTGCAATTACTGCTTTAATAAACGGAGAAGCATTTTGGAAATGTGTACTTTCTTTTACTTTCTCAAGACTAAAAAATAAAGTAAGTTTTGCAAAGCATTCGTCAGCGAAAGAATTAGAAACCACTTCGACACCAGTAAAATCAAATACAACCTTTTGGTCGTTTTTAATGGCGTCAACAATTTGCTCTCTCACAGACGCACCAGCGATACGGGTTCCGAGTTGTTTTGCGATATGTCCGAATTCGATGATCATTTGATAAGTTGTACGCAATTAGCGTGCAAATGTAACACAAAATTACCACAAATTATTATCAAGGCCAAGATGTTTTTCTATAAACTCCTGATAATCATTAGGTAAACTGTGTCCTTCGGGCATTACAAGTTGGTAGTCTACAGCAATATCCGTATTAATTTTTAGGAAAACCACGGTTCCCTGCCATTTAGGCCCTTCAACAACTTCATAATTTCTCCCAACATTTCTGAGAAAATGATTGCCAGAATAAACAAGTAATTCACCACCATTTTCTTTAATGAATTGTGAAGTGACAAAGAGTCCGAAACCGAAGCCTTCTCCATTTGTAACTCCTCTTTGAATACAAAGGTTTAATGCTTCTTGTTCTGTAATATTTGGATATTTGGATTTCGGGTTAGTTGTTAATGATCGATGAATTCCATCTCCTGTGTCACAAATTATTAAACGGATTTCTTTACCTCGCCGAAAAAACTGAGCACACACCCAACCATTATTTAGTTTGGAATGAACCAAAACATTATCCATTATTTCATTCAAACAATAATATAAGAGCTGAAGAACTTCTCTTGAAATATCTGAGTTTTCATAGAGGATAATATTCAATTGATCTTGAAGTGAATAAATACTCTCTGCGTCAAATGTTTTAATTTCGGTAAACCTTCCTGTCCCGCTGTGTCTGACAAAGGATTCGGGGAATTTTAATCCTATTTGCTGAAAGAAATTTAATCGGCTTGCATATTTTACTTTTTCATCATTTTCGTCTGCATTCACAAGGCCGCTCACTTTTATTCCATTTTGTTTTAAATGATTAATTAAAGAAACAACCAATAAAAGAAAATCGGCATAGAGTAATCTGTAATATGTTTGAAGAACAATGGTAATATTCACTTCGTCTCCTGGTTGAGCATTAAATGCGGGAGCAAGGTCTGCAACCAGTTGTGGATGAGAATAATATTTTCTAAAATCTATATTTATTGAGATCAATGCCATTTTACAAATTACCTTACTGTTTATCTTTTACCCAAATATCAGCTAACATTTCAGCTTGTTGTAAAACGGTTTGTACTGCTTTCTCTTGTTTGTCTGGTGGATAACCAGATTCTCTTAAAACTTTACGAACTATTACACGAAGTTTAGCTCTAACATTTTCTTTTATCTGCCAGTCAATACTTGTATTTGCTTTTACTTTTTTGACTAAATCTCTTGCTATTTCTCGTAACATATCATCTCCTAATATTTTTACTGCGCTGTCGTTCACTTCTAATGCGTCATAAAAAGCCAATTCATCAGATGACAATTTTAAATCTTCGCCGCGGTTGTCAGCTGCTTTAACTTCTTTTGCTAATGCAATCAGTTCATTAATAATCTCGGCAGCAGTCAGTAAATTATTTTGATATTTCTTAATAGCATTTTCTAACATTTCGGACAGTTTCCGGCTTTGAACCATATTGTATTTTGAACGCGATTTAATTTCATCATTCAAAATTTTGCGTAATAATTCCATCGCCAAATTTTTATGTTTCATTCCTTTTATTTCTTCAAGGAATTCGTCACTTAAAATAGAAATGTCTGGTTTTTTTATCCCAGCAGCATCAAAAATGTCAATCACGCCATCAGAAACCACAGCTTTATCAACTAATTGACGAATAGCCGTTTCAATTTCCTCATTTGTTCTTCCATTATTGTTGGATTCAAATTTCGCTAAGCGTGCTCTTACGGACTGAAAAAATGAAATTTCCTGTGCAACTTCACCCGCAGCGTTTGTTGATTTACAAAGAGCAAATGCTTTGGAAAGCAATCCAACTTCTTTTAAGAATCGTTCTTTGCCATTTGCATTTGAAAGTATATGCTCTTCCGAAGTAAGAATGATACTTAATTTTTCTGAAAGTGGAGATTTGAAATAGGTGGTGTAATCATAACCGTGCATCATTTGGCGCACTACTTCAAGTTTTTCTTCCATAGCGGCCACCGCCATTTCAATATCTAATGCAGGTTCGCCTTTACCACCGCTTTCGGTATAAATTGCTAATGCCTTTTTTAAATCTGATGCAATACCGATATAATCTACTATAAGCCCGCCTGGTTTATCCAAATAAACACGATTTACACGTGCAATGGCTTGCATTAGGCTGTGTCCTTTCATTGGCTTATCTACATACAATGTGTGCAAACAAGGTGCGTCAAAACCCGTCAGCCACATATCGCGAACAATAACCATTTGTAATTCATCCTTCGGATCTTTTAATCTTTCACCAATGGCTTTTCGTTTTTCTTTATTTCGAATGTGTTGTTGAAAACTTGCAGGATCGGATGACGACCCAGTCATTATTACTTTAATAAATCCTTTGCTGTCATCCGCATTATGCCAATAAGAACGAAGTTTAATAATTTCATCATACAGCAAAACAGCTATTCTTCGGCTCATTGCAACAATCATTGCTTTACCTTCAAAAACTTGTTTCCTGCTTTCAAAATGTTCAACCAAATCTTTTGCAACTGCTTTTAAGCGGTCACTTTGCCCTACAATAGCTTCAACTCTTGTCCATTTTGACTTAGCATTATTAACAATATATTCAGGAGCATCTTCGGCAACAATACTCAGCCCCTCGTCCAAATTGTCTTTTTCTTCTTCCTCTAAGTGAATTTTAGCTAATCTGCTTTCATAATAAATTCGAACCGTTGCACCATCAATTACTGCTTGTTGTATGTCGTACACATCAATGTATTCGCCAAATATTGTTTTTGTATTCCGGTCTGTTAATTCAACTGGAGTTCCGGTAAACCCGATGAAGGTGGCATTAGGCAAAGCGTCACGCATATGTTTTGCAAAGCCGTAGCCTGTTTTCGTTCCAACTTCATTTCCTTCTTTGTTTTTTATGTATTTTGTTTTTGCTTCAAAGCCATATTGGGTTCGATGGGCTTCATCAGCAATCACAACGATATTTTTACGCTCACTTAATTTGGGAAATTTTTCAGAATTTTCTTCCGGAAAGAATTTTTGAACGGTAGTAAAAACAATTCCACCACTAGCAACTTTTAATTTTTTAATCAAATCTCCTCTACTGTCAACTTGTGTCGGCTCTTGCCTCAGCAATTGTCGGCATCCGGCAAACGTGTCAAACAATTGGTCATCTAAATCATTTCGGTCAGTAATAACCACAACTGTTGGATTATTTAATTGCAAAACTAATTTACCTGTATAGAATACCATTGAAAGCGATTTTCCGCTTCCTTGCGTATGCCAGACAACTCCACCTTTATTGTCCCCACTTTCCGAGGATGCACTTAATGTAGATTGAATGGCTTTATTAACAGCATAATATTGGTGATATGCTGCAATTTTTTTCTCTGTTTCAATTATTGTAATTTTTGTTTTCGCGTCCTCTCTTTTTGATTTTTCAAATACAATAAAATGGCGAAACAAATCAATAACGGTTTCTTTATTCAACATTCCATGAATAAGCGTAATTAGCTGGCTTTCTATATGTGATGCTTCGTGTTTTCCGTCTTTGGTTTTCCAAGCCATAAAACGGGTAAACGATGCTGTTAATGTTCCTGCTTTGGCTTCAAGCCCATCAGAAGCTATTAAGAAAGCATTGTAATTGTATAGCGTTGGTATTGCTTTTTTGTAATTTTGTAATTGAGTAAAAGCCTTTTGCATTGTTGCTTTTTCATCAGCAGGATTTTTTAATTCAACAATAATAAGAGGTAAGCCATTTATAAATAAAACTAAATCCGGTCGTTTATTTTGATTGTTTTCAATTACAGTAAATTGATTAAGGGCTAAAAATTCATTATTTAATGGGTTTTTATAATCAATTAAAAAAACTCTATCGCCTCTTGTTTCTCCCTCATTTTGATATTCAACTTTAATACCTTCGGTTAATAAGGAATGAAAATTTTCATTGGTTTGCAATAAATCAGGCGTATGAATACGCATCACTTCGTTAAATGCTTGCTCCAATGCAGTAGCAGGGATTTCAGAATTTATTTTAGCAATAGCCGATTTTAACCGCTCTTTTAAAACAACATCTGCGTAAGTGTCTCTCTCAGGAAATTCGCCATCGAAGGCGATTTGAGGAGCATAGAGGTATTGCCAACCGAGCTTTTTTAACTCTTCTATGGCTAATAACTCAATGTCTGTTTCTGTAATTTTATTCATTTTCTAGCTCTTCTTTAATGCTCGGATTTTCCTCCGTTAAAAAGGAAATTAATTCCTCCCGATATACTGTAATATCATTTTGAAATAAAACTGTGCTCGCTTTAAAAGTGTAGTTGCCACAAACAACAGATTCATAACTTTCATCATACCAATTGTTAAAATATTTGTAATCTTCGTAATACAGTCTTTTCTTTTCGTGTAGTGAGTTTTCATTTGAATGTGTCAATAAAAGAAAACCGGTTACAGTGCTCATTGAATGTAAAACCAATTCAGATAAAATCACATCTACTTTTTCTTTTAGCGCATTGTCTCCGTGTGAAATAAAGCCGTGATTGTTTCTAATCTCTCCGATTGATTTTGAAATATTTCCCAATGAACTTGTGATTAAAGTAATCGATTTCTGGTCCTGTTCGCTTAAAGATTCTAAGAATGGAATATTGTCAATTGTTAGCTTGATTAGTTTTTGAACCGTGATATCTTCAGGAATAGCAATACCTTTATCTTGAAGATTTTTTTTACAAACAGCTTCTATTAAAGACTTTGCTGTTTCAACACATAGATCAGGACTAGAATAAAATTTTTCCTCGATTATTTCAATTCGCTCGAGAAAACAATTCCATTTAGGATAATTCTCTATTATTTTCCTTATCCAAGTCATTAATTTTTTATCTCAATTTTTCCTGTCATTAATCTTGGCAAGATAGATTCTAGAAGCGCTGTTAATTTCTCTATTTGCTGTTTATTATGATTGATCTTATTCAAAATTTTTTGGTAAACTGCATTAAATTCCAATACTTTTTTTTCTGTAGGTAATTTTATTTCAATTCGGCAAAAATCTTCAAACCTTAAAACTTGTCTTACAGAACCAGAACAATACACTTCGATTGTTTTGCGAATTTGTGGTTGCTTTATCATTAAGTTAATGAAGTAATGCCAATTTGGTTTTGCTCTGAATGCTATATAAACAGGACTTACTGCACCCTTTATTGGTTTTTCTAACATTCCTATTGAACCAATATTTACACGCGCTGGATTATATGCAAAATCAAATTGTTGCAAAACTTTGTATTTATTTAAATCTTTACTATAAACCTGCTTCGTAAAATAGTCTTCAGAAGCAATTAATTCTCCAGTTTTTACGGCTGAAAGAACTTTGTAATCATCTTGATTTTTATCGCTGATTTTCAAAGAGATTTCAAAACAAATTTCTCCAAGTGATTTCTCGGAAAAACCATTCGTATTATTTATAAACGTATGAGTAAAATAATGGTCAGCCAAATGATTGAGCTTTGTATTAATATTTTCACATACCTCAATTTTTGATCGAATTGTATTAAGTATTCCCTCTATACTTTTTTGAGTTGATATGCTTGGTAATAATACTTCAATCGCCTTGATTTGAGTCGGTGAAATATTTGCTTGATTTGCACTACCAGTTGAACTTAATGCTAATTCATACTGAAAATTGCTTTGTGAAATTAAATGATACAAATAGTCCGTGGAACAAATATTATTTTTGGTGATATAAACTTTTGAAACACGTTGATTCAGTAAGGAAATTGATTTATTTCTGTATCTGCCAACTTTACCAACTGCTGAATTTATTTGGTTAATTGTTGAGCCGGTTAATGTAATTAATATGTCATTTTCTTTAATAACAAATGGTTTTAGTTTATCAGTCAACTCATTTTTGTATTTATCAGAATCTTCAATGCTTACATAAGGAGGCGTTACATTTTTTATTTTAATTATAGGAATTCCTGATTTTGAGAAATCCTCGGGTTTAAAAGCAAACCCGTTCTGCAAATCCGAAAAATCACCGATCTTATATTTTTTCCATTCGCTCATATTTCTATTCCTATCTTGGCAAGATTTGTTTTCAACTCTTTATTTAATGAAGTGTCTTGCTTCATTAATTCTGTAATTTCTTTAGAAATTAATTTAATTTTTTGTTTAAAGGTTTGAGTATCATCTTCGGTTTCTTCAAACCCCACATATCGACCAGGCGTAATTATGTAATTGTTGGATTTAATTTCTTCAATGCTTGCAGCTTTGCAAAACCCTAATTCGTCAGAATACTTCCCTTTTTTATTACGCCAATTATGATAGGTCTCACTGATTTTGGCAATATCTGAATCTACTAATTCGCGTTGAGTTCTTTCAGGCATAAAGCCTAAATTACGGGCATCTATAAATAAAATTTCTTTTTCACGGTTACGGAAGCGATGATTTTGCCTATTACGTGCTAAAAACCACAAACAGGCTGGTATGCCGGTGTTATAAAATAATTTGTCAGGTAAGGCAACTATGCAATCAACAACATTATCTTCAATCATTTTCTTGCGTATCTCACCTTCAGAACTATTATCAGAAGACAGAGAACCATTACTCAAAACAATTCCGGCAGTTCCAGTTGGTGCTAAATGATAAATAAAATGCTGCATCCACGCAAAGTTGGCGTTTCCTGTAGAAGGTATTCCATATTTCCAACGACCATCTTTAGCTAATAAATCACCACTCCAATCACTATCATTAAATGGAGGATTCGCAATAATATAATCTGCTTTCAAATCGGGATGAGCATCTTTTAAAAAACTCCCTTCATTGTTCCATTTAATATTACTGCTGTCAATTCCACGTATAGCTAAATTCATTCGCGCCAAACGGTAAGTTGTTTGGTTGCTCTCTTGTCCATAAATGCTGATGTCGTCAATTTTGCCTTGTCTTGCCAAAACAAATTTCTCGCTTTGCACAAACATTCCACCGCTACCACAACAAGGATCGTAAACACGCCCGGTATATGGTTCTAACATTTCAACCAATAATTTTACAATACTTGCCGGAGTATAGAACTGTCCACCCTTTTTGCCTTCCGCCAAAGCAAATTGTCCAAGAAAATATTCATAAACCTTTCCTAATAAATCCTTACTTCGGCTTGCCTCATCACCAAGGGCGATGTTTCCAATCATATCAATGAGTCCGCCTAATGAGTTTTTATCCAAATTAGGTCGTGCATATTGTTTTGGTAAAACACCTTTCAACGTTGGGTTTTGCGCTTCAATAGCATCCATTGCTTCATCCACAATTTTTCCAATGGTTGGCTGTTTGGCTTGTGCCAATAAGAAACTCCAACGGGCTTGGATAGGCACATAAAATACATTGTCAGCAAGGCATTCGTCTTTAAATTCTCCTAAAAGTGTTTTAGTTTTTTCAAAGTCTTTTCCGTTTACCTTGCAAAAGTCCTTGTAAACCTCATCAAAAGCGTCAGATATGTATTTCAGGAAGATCAGTCCGAGTACAATGTGCTTGTATTCGGCAGCATCCATATTCTTACGGAGCTTGTCTGCGGCTGACCACAGCATTTTTTCTAATGGTTCCTGTTTAGTTTCTTTCTTTATTTTGGCCATATTTTTAATTAAATCGGTAATTGTTTTGAACGGTGGAAATTTACGAATTTTCATCGTACTTATTCAGGTTATTGTCGCAGGGCGGGTGGGGAATTTTTTGGCGCGTGTTTTTGTTTGATGTGGCTGGATTTAGCTCTTTTGCAGGTGGTGGCTTCGCCAAATTTAAAAAAGCGTTTTTTTCTTACGCCTTTTTTAAATTAACCTGCAAATGCGCTAAATGAAGCGTGGGACAAAAACCGTGACAAAAAATTGAGCGTTGGGTAATTCTTTTTGTTTTTTGCGGGTCGGGCAATTAACTAATTTTTTTTGAGTGTTTCTCTTCACTCTGGTCAGCTTTTCAAAGTAAGTTAATCTGTCGACTTACTGTACTGGTCTGCTTTTCAAGTAGTCAATTTACACGGATTTGTCAGCCTAAGAAGTTTAACCAATTCTGTTGTCGCGTCTGTTTCGCAATATTGCGGAATCGGGTCATTCAGGGGGATTTCACCACAACCTTATCACAGAACCCCCAACTAAAGTTGGGGCTGGCTGGACTTGATACTCTCACTTCATACAACTTGCCCCCAACGCAGTTGGTGGGGCTCATCCTGTTCTCCTTCACTAAAGTAATAAAACTTCATGGTTGTACCAATTTCCAATGGGCAAAATAAATTTGGATACGGAAGAAGAATCCAGAATCTTTAGAATCCCCCATCCTTATAATCCATATAATCCTTTAATCCTGATTCAGACAATATTCCTTCCGGACGATAAGCCCATAATTACTTATTCTTAGAACCGGTTCCGTGCAAGAGGGGGTTCATTGTCGGCGCTACGCATCCAACGCCCATGGTTGTTGGCTGTAGTTTTTTATTCAAACGTTAAACTATAGTTATGCTTGCAATTTTCACTACCAAGCTTAATTCCTAACAACAAAAACTCTTTAAGTCGATTTTTGTCGTTGACCTCATTTAGGCAATCAACTACTTGCTCAATGTAAACAACATTAGATATATTTTGTGAATGTGCCACTAAAAAATGTTTCAATGCTTTAGAAAAAAGTTTCTCACGCTTAAGAAGAATACCTAAATAGTAATTGGAATGTTCCCATTGTGGCATCATTTCTACTGATTTTTCAAGATGTTTAATCTTTTCTTCAATACTAATTTCATCATTGGATAAAGCATAATTCAAGAGGGCGTCTGGTCTTTGGTAAATGAGTTCAGGCTTATGTTTATTAACAATTTTAAAATCAATTCTAGCCATTTCGAAATTGTTATTCATGACATATATGGCAGCTCGCATTAAATGAGCATCTAGTCTTAGATGATGTGATGGGGAAGCTTCATAATAAGCAATCAGGTCATTCAGAATAAGTAAACTTTTTTCTAGTTGGTTTTTAGATAAATTTAGTTGTGACTTTTGAATATTTAAAACGGATTTTGCGTCACCATCAAAATTTGAAATGAAATTACTAATAAGTTCTAGACCTTTATCTATTTCTCCAAACTGTTTGTAAAGTTTAATCAATTTACTAAGTGAGTTAAAGTGAGCTTTGTTAAAGGTCAATACCTTTTTTAGGCTTAATTCTACTTTGTCCCATTGATTAAGGTTTTCATACATTTTTGCCTCATTAAAATGATAATCTGCCCATTCTTTATCTGTTTGAGGGGAAAAACCCATATTTTCAGGTGCACAAATTCCACCAATATCGATTAACCAATTGATGTTATCCTTTATTTCCCTTTTAGAGAGTTGTTCAATAGCCTGACATTTCTCTAGCAATGAGCTAATCATTTGCTCACAATTACCAAAGTCTTTGTTTTCAATAGACTTTTTTATTGCTTCAATATCTGATTCGAATACTGGTGCTGTTGCTTTCAGACTGTTAGCCAATTCAACAACTTTCATGTAGTCATATTTTTTCAAAGACTCTTTTATCGAATGTAAAGTAGTTACCATTGTTCTTGTTTTCATTAATTACCGGCAATGATCCTATTTTCGGTGTTTTAATTCCTTATTGCACATACTTACCTTTTGGCTGCCCCTCTCATTTCATCAATAACACATTCATAACCAATATACAGGATTCATTGGGTTTTTTGCATTGTACAAAAATATTCATAGGAAACTACAAATCCAAATCATCCCGAGGCTAAAACCCCCGGCGAAGGGAAATGCCCTTACAGGGCAGGGCATAGAGCATTTTATTTCTTCTTAGCGGGGTGTCGGGGTATAATCTGCTAGGTTTGGGTGGATGTGTGCCACTTTTCAGTAGGTGGTTAGCAAATGAATGAGGCAAGGTAGGTACTGTTGCAAATGGATTGAACCTGGATTTTGTGAGTGCGTGTCATAGGATGGCTTTTACACTCTGAATGTAATGTTGACTGTAATCCTTCCCTTCGACATCTTCTGCTGTGACGCACGGAGACCTGTGATGCACACGATTTACTTCTGCGCAGCCAGCCATTAAAAGTGTGATAACTTACATTCTGTTTCCGACACCAGGCTACCATACTTATACCGGAATTCTTGAAATCCTGAACCAATGCTGCCTTTCTTTCCTGTGAAATATTTGCTCGTTTTTACATCCCTCTATATGGGATGACTTTTTAGGTTGGGCAATACGGGGGATGGACTCTTACAATCATTAGGCATATCGAGCTATTTTATGTTTCTCATAAGCATAAAAAAATAGCCCTAAAAAGGGCTATTATATGTTAATGGATTGCAAGGCAGAAAAGTCTGATTGTTTCACTCGTTGTTGTCCGCGATTGTACTTTTTCGTTTGTCATAGTCACCTCCCTTTTTTTAAGATTTTCTACACTATTGTAGTTTTTTTTTAATTTGTTGGCGGTTCCAATTAAATGAACAGAATACATAACGATCAGAATTGAATAAAACATTAAAATAAAGAACAATTTGACTTTTCTCCAACCTTGGGCCCAAGTTGCCTGCATGTTGCTTTACAAATATACGAAATTAAATGGTTAATGTCAAGCGTTTTTTGAATATTTTTCTATCGCTATAACAATTGTATGAAGATACCTTACAGTGGGAGGTCGCTGATTATCCTTTTAACGAAATCGACCATATTGAATGCCGTGAAAAGCACGTTCGGCCAATCGGTTCAGGCAATGGAATTTCACTCTTACCATTCCACAGAACGCCCATCTAAAGTCAGGGAAGCTGTATTTGAAAGTATCCTTCATACAGCCCATCCTGTTCCTCATCATTAAAGCAATAAAACTTCATGGTTGTTGCAATTTTCCAATGAGCAAAATGAATTGGGTTCCTGAGAAAGAATCCAGAATCTTAAGAATCCCCAATCCTGATAACCCATAATCCTGAAAATCCTGATTGAGACAATGTTCTCTCCGGACGATAAGCCCATATTTAGGTATTCTAAAAAGCGGTGGAGCCTGTACATGGCTTGGTCGAAATATGCAACAGGGGGTTCATTTTAGGAGCTGGGCATCCTACGAACTACTGGTTGTTGTGCTCAGTTTTTTCTTTTTCCTTCCATTTCTTAAGTGAATACTCACTTAATCCATCCTCATTAATCACAGAAGGCTGTGGAATAGTAATTAATTCCCAGCTCCTTTCATCTTTATAGAATTGGTGAAAATGAAAATCCGGCATATCTTCTTTAAAGTATTCATCCGCAATTGTCCAAAAAGACCATGCTATTGGATTGTAACCTGCTGCAATTTCATAGCCATGTCCACCACATACTACTAAATTCCAAGTTTTGAAAAGTGCATTTTTGTCATCATCCTTTGCTACTTCACCGTCACCATACTCTGCCAAATGTCCAAGTACTTTCCCGATATCACCTTTTACACCACTATTTTCTTTTGCGTTTCTCATTGCGAATCTTCCTAATAGCTCATTCCAAGGTTCTGTAGAGAATAGAAAATTATAGAACATTAGTTGTCCGAAGAATTTTCCATTCCAAGCTTCGGGATTGTCCATTTTCTTTAGCTCCCATAGATGAAAGTTTCCATCTTCATCAAATTCGATTACATCAGGAACTGTATCTGGCATTCCAAATTCTTTTCCTTTATAGTACTTACCAATATTGTACTTTAGTTCAAGAAATGGCACGAAAACATGATTGGGAAATCTTCGAAACCTTTCTTCTATAAACTGATTTTGATATTGTCCTTCTGTCATATTTCAAATTGAGCACAATGTTTTGCTGCTACCCGAAGGTGGAGATTTCGTAGCATTTCACTTTCAAGCAAGCAAAAACTGTGATAGAAGCATAAAGCTTGATTTAACCACTGAACCGCCACTTTGGGGTAGGTGCTGTTATGCAACGTACTTTTTGGTGATCTCATCTATTTTTTTCTTTAATTCATTGTTGTTTGATGATATTGAAATCCCATAATTCATATTAGAAGGAAAGCCTCGAAACTTCGGGAATATGACTTCAACCAATTCCTTTCCAATTGAATATTCCCTTTCTTCAATATGGGTCGATAAAAAATCCCTCGATGCTCCGATAACTAGATCAGAGAATTGTAGCATATTCGAATGATTCATGGATGCGAATAATATTGTGTCATGAAATCCATTACTACGTAAAGTGCCAGAAAAGTAATCTTGACCTTCAGGTGTTATTCCTCTCCAAAATGCGTAGTAGTACTGGTAGTTAAACGGCTTCGGATTATTGCTTTCAGGCCAATCTGATATTACCTCGGCAGGAACAATTTTCATCGATCTAACCTCTAATGCCACTCGCATTAATAAATCAGCAAAACTATAACCTAGAAGATCCGTCTTGATGTCCTTTTGGCCTTTCTTATCAGCCTGAAAATTCTGTATAACCGCAATAATAATTTTGAAATCAACATCCAATGAACGCTTAAAAAGCTCAATTCGCCACTCTGCTGATTCATGAAGCATCTTTTCAAATTCGGCCTTAAGATTGTGCTCTTCAAACTTGCTCTTTAAGTCACGCATGTTGTATTTAAGTGGTAAGTCTGGATTAACGTATCTGCTTTTTATCTCTCTTATTATTGAGGTCAATTTTTGTTCTTCTTCATGAGTAATAAGAATTCCTCCAATTATAATGGTATCATTGATTGGCGCTTCACGATCAACTTTGAATTCGGTATGGTCAAGATAGAATTTAATCATTGCTTAGTATGTTGCATAACTACGCACTGTACCCATATTCACACACCCTATTCCATACATTTCGCCTTCCTTAGAATGCATTCTATTTTGCAGAAAATCAGTAAGTAAAGGAGTGTTGGGTGCCTTCATATGACAAATATATGGATTGGGGGGGTTAATCCAAATCTGGGCCTGGGGCTGAAGCCCCCGGAAAAGGGAAATGCCCTTTCAGGGCAGGGTGGGCAGGCCTGCTCTTCCTATTTTGGCTTAGATATAATTGATTTATTCTTCCGCAGCTTCTAAAGCAAGTTTTTCTAATTCTGGTGAAATTCGAAAATCGGTTTGACGGATCTTGTTTAGAAGGGGCTTAATGGTTTCAATTATGCCTAGTTTTTTGGCTTTTATGATAACACCAATAGTTCCAATTATTTCCAGTCCCAGACTTTCTGCGATTTTCCGAGCTTTATAATCATCTAAGATGACCACTGGCTCTGGCATTTCTAAGGCTAATGCTAGAGCACTTGCTTCACCCTTGTCAATTTGAAGTTCTAAAATACGCTGACTGTAAAGGTCTGTGGCAGATCGAATTTCTATCCATTTGGGTAATTCTTGCCCGAACTCTTCTGCAACCTTAGAAGTTGTAATAACACTTCCAAAAACATTGGTTAATATTTCTATCTCTCCAATTTTCGTCAGGATAATCAGACAACTGGTATCTGAAATAATGGTCTTATTCATGCTTCAACTCTTTTGTGAGATCTGAAGCGGGGTAATTGAAAATGGAAACATTGTATTTGCCAAGTAATTCTGCAAAGGTTCTTTTTTCGAGACCGACCAAATCTGCTGCCTGTCCTAACGATAGTTTCCCTTGCTCGTAAAGCTTTGAGGCAACCAACATGACAATTTCCTTCTCGTCTATGTCAACAGTATCGGGTATTTTGAAGGTGATGAGTTTCATAATCTAAAGATAGTGAATTGGTTGGATTTTTACAAATTTGGATATTCTTTAAGCCCAACGACAGAAGTCGTTGGAAAAGGGAAATGCCCTTTCAGGGCAGGGTGTGCGTTAGAGGCAGGGCATGCGGTAGAGCCAGGGCATGCCCTGGCTCTACCACATGCCCTGCCCCTACCGCACCATTTCCATTTTCACATTTTCCAATTCCCACCCTTCGCGGATTTTGGGGATGTTGCGTATGGGGAATATTCGTTCGGGCAATTGGTATGGATGCAAACGACCAGGCGTCCAGCGGCCATTGTTGTCCTGGTCGTCAAACCATAAGATTTGAAGCTCCCCGGGTTGGATGGCTTGGAATTTAAATTCACGGCCCTGTTGGTACCAAACTTTGCCGGATTCTTTGTGGAGGATTTTCATCACGGGATTCTGAAAGGGGAGTTCCAAAGAATCGCTGATGCTGCCGCTAATTAATCCGTAATTACTCTTATCGGGATAGGTATAGGCAAACTGATAGACGGTATCGGCACGGGCACCAGAATAGCCCTGCAAACTCATGCTGTCGGTGCGAATGGTCCAGCTGATTTTTTGGGCGGCTAATGAAGTAGTAATTAATTTTATTATTCGTCCTTCTAGCTTTCTGGGTAAGGCTATGCTAACTCCAGCTGTGTCGGTTGCGGTAAATGCTGTATCGGGCAAACTATTCTCTAAGGGTTCGGTAGCCAATAAATACAGGGTGTCTGAAAAAAGGGGAGAGGAAAACTGCTGCAATCGTAGGGGAAATTTGGCTTCCTGTTTACGAGGCTGAATGACAAAGGAGGTATCGATGCAAGTCAAAAGCGTATCGCATACTTGTTTGAATTGGATCCGCATGGGTTCGCTAACCGGCAGCTTCAGGTAAACCCGAATTTTTTCAGGATTAGAAGCAAGTCGTTCTGCCCAAATTGTTTCAACAGGATTCTCTCCGAGTGTATCCGTAATCAGAATTGAAAAGGCAGAGCCAGATTCCTGAATATCGCGAATGGGTTCACTCCATTCTGTTTCGAGTAGGTATTGGGTTAACCAAGTTTTGCTGCGGAGTTTGGGTTTATCTAAATCCGGAATGGAGAGGTAAAGCGAAATGCTATCCGATAAACTGTCGGGCAAGGAAAGTGTTGGGTTTAGGGTAAGTGCCAGCGCTTCCTTCAAGCTATTGTATTCGTAATTGGGGTTTTCTTCCTTTACTCCATACAGGCGATAATTTCCGGGAGCAAGATACTTGAGTTGAAAGAATCCATCATCCTGAGAGATGGCAGCATAAGCGGGTCTTTTTTTGAAGATACTATCGCCCACGATGCTGTCAGCATTATACAGCAGCATACTCACCCCGGCAGCACCAGAGCCTGTCATAGGATCCTCTACCTTTCCAGAAACTTCCAGACTGTCCAACCAGGAGCCTGTACTAAAAGCAAACTGAAATAAACTGTCGAGGGGATTTTTCTCATTCACATCTCTGATGCCTTTTCCCGGTTGAATGACATAAGTGGTTTGTTCTTTCCATTCCTCCTTCCAATTGATATATAATTTCTTTCCTTTAAAAATCATTTCCGGAGGGGTGGTGGGAATGGGGGTAATAAAAACATCCTTACTTAAATTGGCGGATTCAACATATTCTGAGAACAGAAAAATGATTTGTTTACCGGTAAAATTGAGGGTTCCATTTTCTGGCCAGGTTTTAATTATGCGCGGAGGAATTTGATCTTTGGGTCCACCCTCGGGAGTAATGGGTTTGGCACAAGAGGTAAATAATATAATTATATATAATAAACAAATATATTTTATATGGGCATACGAGTGGCTTAGGCTAGAAATAACTTGTGCAGAAAATGGAAAATGGTCAGAGGGAGTTTTTGCGTTCATCATGATTATCTACTGCGAAAATAAAACATTCCGCTCACGAGGAGAAGCGCGAATGACATTCCAGCAGCTGGGAGAAGATATTGGTTTAGGAAAAAGGGTTTATCGGAGGAAAGGATTTTGCGAAATACCAGGGGCTTTAATTCTGCATACTGCTGCCGCAAAATGGTATCACTCACTTGGAGATAGATTTCTTGTTGGGCATTAGGAGTGGAATCGGAATAAACCCAAAGGGTGGTAAGATTTCGAATAAGGGAATCGGAGTTGAGTTTGGAATATTCCAGGGAGGATTCTCGGAGGAGGAGCTGGTAGGGAGAAAATAGGGAGTCTCGGGATTCCCATGAAAGAATTTTGACAGGTCGGGAGAAGGTGTCAATCAATTGCATGCCCATTCGAGCCAAAAGGAGATCTGCGGAGGGTTGAGCAGAGGATTTGGGCAAAAACCCCAGTATCAGAGAGGCAAACAGAATAATTATCAGGAACTTACGATGAGCTTGATTACAGGCTCCTGAGGAGCCTTTCTCGGCGACACCAATATACTTAATTAAAAAAGGGCTTGAGCTCAATGAGGGGCTTAAAAAACGGCTTTCTAAGAGCTTGGCTTGCGTAAGACATAAATCAAACTACTCGTTTGACTGTTTTTTGTCATAGCGTGTATGTTTGACTGGATTCCATCCAGGATTCCGAGCCATTTTGTTTTCTGTTGAATTTCTTTACTCAGCATAGAAACATACAAAGCATCGAACCACATGGGTTGAGTACCTTTCCACTCGAAGTGATATTTCTCGGCGAGGCGTTTCATGGTTCCCGGGGTAAAATGATACAGATGTCGTGGAACATCCCAAGCGGCCCATTCAGCTCCGAAGGTTTGGGCATCCTGAGATTCTGGATTGGGAACGGCAATAATCAAATACCCGCCTGGGTTAAGCAGTTCAAAGAATCTCTTGAAATATCCATTGAGGTCATGCACATGTTCGAGTACATGCCAAAGGGTAATTACTTCAAAACTTTGGTTGGGTAGGGTATAAATTTCTGCTGGATCTTTGGCCACAATCTGATGTTGTTTTTCACAAACCGCTCTTGCAGTATCGGAAGGCTCCAGGGCGGTAACTGCCCAGCCTTGGGATTTCATGAAGGCGGGGAAATATCCGGTTCCGGAACCTACATCCAATAAAGTTTTCTGCTGGGTACCGAGTGCGTGTATAAGGGAATATTTCTGCTTCAGGGTGTAATTGCGCACCCAGTTATAGATTTTGAAGAAGAGATTTTTGCGGGTATCGGAATGGGAGATATAGTTATCGGACTGATAATATTTTCCTATTTCGTTTGAGTCGGGCACATCTTGGGTAAAAAGGAATCCGCAACTATTGCATTTAACGATGGTAAATTCTTCCTGGGAGACGGTATGGTCTTTTGCTTTCAGGAAGGGTTTGAGTGAGTCTTGCTCACAGATGGGGCAGTGGGTATAATGCATCATTCTTATCGTCCGAGGTAAACCATGAGAACAGAGATATCGGCGGGGCTCACGCCGGAGATTCGGGAGGCCTGCCCAATGCTTCCGGGTTTTAGGCGATTGAGTTTTTCTCTTCCTTCGGCGGATAGGGCTTGAATTTTGGTATAATCAAAACTTTCCGGAAGGGGTACCTTATCGAGCCGATGTACCCTTTGAGCCATTTCTTTTTCTCTTTGGATATAACCGGCATACTTCACCTGGATTTCTACCTGCTCCAGAATTTCTTCTGATTGGCTTGCTGCAAGCTGGGCGAATTCTGGGGAATGATCTATCAGGAAATGAATATCAATTTCGGGTCGAGTCAGTAGTTTGGAGAGTTTGATTTTCTGACTGAGTTCAGTGCTTTGGCGGGCATGTAATCCGTTATTCACCAATTCGGGCTCTGCGGAAACTTGGTCTAGGGCTTGCTCCAGGGATTTAAGCTGAGTAAGTTTTTCCTGGAGTGCATTCATTCTCGTTTCTGAGGCCAGTCCGAGGGAGAATCCTTTTTGGGTGAGTCGTACATCGGCATTATCCTGGCGCAACAGAATTCTATACTCAGCTCGGGAAGTAAACATTCGGTAGGGCTCATCAGTACCCTTATGAACCAGGTCATCAATCAGCACTCCGATATAGGCTTCATCCCTGCCCAGTACGAAAGGATTTTCTTCTTTCACCCGAAGGGCTGCATTTATCCCTGCCATGAGACCTTGAGCTCCGGCTTCTTCATATCCTGTGGTACCATTTATTTGTCCTGCGAAGAAGAGGTTTTCAATAAGTCTGGTTTCGAGGTGTGGCAGCAGTTGCTGAGGGGGGAAGAAGTCGTACTCGATGGCATATCCTGGGCGGAACATTTTAGCCTTTTCAAAACCGGGTATTTTAATCAGGGCTTGATACTGTACATGCTCAGGGAGGGAGGAGGAAAAGCCATTCAGATAAATCTCTACTGTATTCCATCCTTCGGGTTCAATAAAGAGTTGGTGTCGTTCTCTTTCGGAGAAACGGACAATTTTATCCTCGATAGAGGGGCAATATCTGGGGCCAAGACCTTGAATTCTTCCGGAGAACATAGGGGACTGCTCGAAGCCTTTTTCCAGCACTTTATGTACTTCGGGGTTTGTATAGGCGATATGACAGGGTAATTGTCTATCAGGAATTGCAGATTGTAGGTAGGAGAATCTACCTGCTTTTTCATCTCCGGGCTGTTCTTCGAATCTTTGGTAGTTGAGGCTTCTTCCATCGAGTCTTGGGGGAGTACCGGTTTTCATTCTTCCGGACTGGAATCCCAGTTCTACGAGTTGTTCGGTAATACCGAAAGCGGCGCTTTCTCCACTTCTGCCTCCTCCGAATTGTTTTTCGCCTATATGGATTTTACCATTAAGGAAAGTGCCATTGGTCAGGATAACTGTTTTGGCTTTTATTTCGAGTCCAAGGGAGGTTTTTACGCCCTGTATTTTTCCGTCTTTTACCAGGAGTCCGGTGATCATTTCCTGCCAGAAGTCTAGGTTTGGAGTGTTTTCCAGCATGATTCTCCATTCTGTAGCGAAGGCTAAACGATCGGATTGTGCTCTGGGGCTCCACATTGCAGGGCCTTTGGAGCGATTAAGCATTCGAAATTGTATTCGGGTTTTATCGGTGATAATGCCCGAATACCCTCCGAGGGCATCTATTTCCCTCACGAGTTGTCCTTTAGCAACACCTCCCATAGCGGGATTACAAGACATTTGTCCTATGGTGCCCATATTCATAGTAACCAATAGAACTTTACAGCCCATATTCGCTGCTGAGGCTGCTGCTTCACATCCGGCATGACCGGCACCTACCACAATTACATCGTACTGTTCAAACATTCTCGTTTATCTGAAAAATGTTCCACATGGAACAATCAATCTTTCAATTATCACAATGTTCCCCGTGGAACATTAAAACATGCGCAGGGCAAGAACAATTTCCTCCTCCTGTCGCATTTGAGCTTTGCTTACTTCATCCTGATCGTCCAATCCGCACAAATGCAGTACACCATGGGCAATTACCCTGTGTAATTCATCTACCCAAGAAATACCGAGTTCTGTAGCATTGTCTTTAACCCTATCTAAACTAACATATAACTCACCCATGATTTTGCCTGGAATTTCACTGATATCAAAGGAAAGGATATCCGTAAAATAATCATGCTCCAGATACTGCTTATTCATTTCGAGCAAATAGGAATCACTGCAAAGGGTTATATCCAGAAACTCCAAGGATTTATTATGCCTACTGCAAATGCTGGATATCCAAATCTCTAAATCTGATTCAGCTATCTCAAACTCCTCTACCTCGTGAAAGTTTACCTGAATCATATATTGAAAAATAAAATTACTCTCCTACCTTCCTCTTCAAACACAACTTGATCGGCAAGATTACGCATCAGAAATACGCCTCTTCCACCTGGTTTATCAATTAAATCAGGACTTGTTGGATCGGGCAAACTTTCAGGATTAAATCCAGGTCCATCATCCTCTACTGAAATACTGATTTTATAGGGTGCGATTCTGAAAACCCTTAAAGAAAACTTCTTCTCCGGATTACATTTGCTGCCATGGTAAATACTATTGTTAACCGCTTCCGTTACGGCAATGATTACATTACCGCATACATCCTCCCTAAACCCACATTCCACTCTGAGCTCTTCAATGAATTGCTCCACCTGAGCAATACTGTCCGGAATACCTGGCAACTCTATTATTTTATCCATATTATTTTCCAAACTCCTGGAAGTATCTTTCTATTAAAATCTTAATTCCTGGATTGTACTCTGCATCCAGAGAACGCAACAATTCATACCGCAATAATTCTTGTTTTTGCTTCTCATCCAATTCGGCAGGACTCACTCTTTGTTGTTCGGAGCCACTTTTTGATTGCCTTTGCTCCTCCATGTCTCGTTCACGCACAGACTTAGTGGCATCCAACATACGGCTCAATATTTTCTGTTGCCTTAGCAGAGTTTCCTGAGTAATGACATTATTTAATAAATCTTGCTCCGTTTTTTCCATATCCTCCTTCACCTTATCCATGTTGCCCATACCAGGCTTTCCATCCTCTTTCATTTGTTCTTCAGCCTCCTTCATCTGCTGCCGAATTAACTCTTGTTCTGCTGCCATTCTGCCCAATTGTTTAGGATCCATTTTCCCTAACTTCATCATGTCTTGCATCTTTTGGTTCAACTCTTTCTGTTGTTGACCCAATTGCATCATATTCGGTTTCTTGCCTCCTGGCTTTTTACACAAACTGGAACTCATTGGCTGACCCTTCTTCTTCATCTGCTGCATCATGTTCTCCATGGCATCACTCAACATATTGGCCAAATTATTCATGGAAGTCATCGCCATCTGCTGATCACTTCCTGCCATACCCAAATTCCGATCTCCAATAAATTCGAGGCTCCTGTCTATACTCTTCTGAATAATCTTCACTTCATCTGTCACAAACTTTTGAATATCCGGAACTCGACCTGCCAAGGCATACAAGGAATCACGCAACATATTCATATCATCTCGAATTTTGCGTTGATCCTGAGCTCGATTATTCATCTGAGGATCATTGGGACGAATCTTACGCAGTAAGTCTCGCACATCCTCTTGTTCAAAGGAAATTTTTATAAGATTTTCTAATATATCTCTCAGATCCTCAAGGTTTTCCGCATCTTGTTCTGATTCGGATGAAGCTTGCATTTGATCCAACTGATCCATCATTTCTTTCATCTTTTTTGATGCATCCTTCTGAGATTCAGAGGCTTTACCAGATTTACTCTGATTCAACTGCTCAGATGCATCGTCCATACTCTTCTTCGCATCCTCCTGATCTTTATCTAACTTATTCATCTCCTCACCCTGAGGTGTGGTGGTCTCTTTTTTGAGGTCTTTGAGTTCATTCAATCCTTCCTTCAACTTATCCATCTCCTTGTTCAACTCATCTTGCTTTTGTTTCAAAGCAGCATCCTCTTCTTTGGAGTTTTTCTTTTCCGTCTGTTCGTTCAATGCATCCTGTCGAGCTTTGAGATTATCCAACTTCTTCAATAATTCTTGAGCTTTTTGTTCTGCCTTAAATTGCTTGAACATTTCCATTGCCCGTTCAATGTCCTTCTGAAGTTGCTCCCGATCTAGTTTCGACTGCTCCATCTCCCTCTTTAATTCTTCCGGACGCATCTTCTCCATTTGTTCCTGCATCTTTTTCAAGAACTCATTCAACTCAGGACTTTTAATGTCATTGACCAATTTTTGTAACTGCTCCAATTTCTTCAAAGTCTCAGGAGTGAGCAGATTATTCTCCTTCTGCATCTGACGCGTCTTGTCTAATTTATTCTGAATTTGATCCAAAGATTGGTTCATCTGATTTTGCCGCTCCATAATATTTTTGAGCTGCTTCTTATCTTCAAAATCCAGGCTTTTTTTCTCAATTAATTTCTGCTGAAACTTATTGTATTCTTTATTAATCTTTTCAGCTTCTTTTGAAATCTCATCTAATTCTTTTGATATTTCATCTGCTTTCTGATCTGCTTCATTATACAACTGATCTAATGAAGGATTAATAATTTTATAAGAAAGACTTTGGGATGATTTTGGTCCGGACACCAAATCATTATCCCAAACTTTTAAATAATATTCTACTTCATCACCGGTCTGAATACCTAACATTCCAAAATCAATATCCAGATGAAAATTGCGATTTCGCATTTCCCTATCGTATGGAATAATTAAAGTTTTCCATTCCTCCGAAACCTTACTTCCATCATTCGATTTATTATATCGATAAAATAATTCTGCTTTGCTTAATCCATAATCATCTCCCAATTCATAATCCAAAGGCAGTAAACCATTGATTCCGATTTTATATTCCATGTCCGGACTACGAATGACAGCGGACGGATACCGGTCTTGTTCCACGAGGATATTATACTTGACCGTATCTGAATTTTTTCGCTTTCCTTGATAATCCAACAAGAAAAAATACTCACTCCCTTCAGTAACCACTCGATTCAGATTATAAGATCCCGGCTGAGATTTCATCATCGGAATCTTTTGGGTATTTAATACCATACTGGCCTCACTCACTTCACCCCGATTACGAATATACCAGGAAACAAAAGAACCCTTGAGTGCAGTGAAGTCTCCTACATTTTCAGGTAAAGTATCGGGTGCCCGTTTTGTATAAGCAGGATATCGAACGATTGTCTTTAGGAAATCTACAGCTGGAGCCTTCCAAATTTTAATGGTGTATTCAGGAGTTTTGACATCTAAATTACCCACCCGAACATTCACTTCATCTAACAAATTGTC
>JBEIHC010000023.1:0-30459 GCA_040381555.1 Bacteroidia bacterium | reverse complement strand
GGCAAATCATCGTATCTGCCCCAGCATAAGCAATGGGTCGAGGTTTCACCACAACCAATGCTGAACTCAAAGTATTGAGAGTGGTGGTGTCGGAAGAACACCCGGTTTCCAAGGCGGTAACTCTTAATGTGTAGGCAGTAGTAGAGGAAGGCTGAGCATAAGTTACCAAACAGGTATCACAAAACAATCCAGTGGAAGGGAGCCACTGTACCTGATATCCTCCATCTACATTGACAATGCTTCCTTGGAGAAAAACTCCGGGAGCATCTTCACAAAATTCTAAATCAGGACCGGCATCTACAATGGGAAGTGGCTCAACAGAAACATCCATGGAATCAATATTTGTCTCACATCCATCAAATCCTACAGCATAGACAAAATATCGAGTATCAACGGCAGGATTTGCTACTGTAATTAGGGAAGAAACATCTGCCAAACTTCCATTATTGGGCGACCAGACATAAGTGAAGGGCGCTACACCCCCAAAGACGGTAGCACCGATTTGTACCCCACCCGAACCTTCACAGAAAAAAGTATCTGGATAGGCTACAATTTGTCCTCCGTAACGAACTTCTACTGTAACGGTATCAAATTTCTCATAAAAAGGACAAGGAGCAAAACTCCTGCAAATGTAAGTGGTGGTGCTATCCGGAGAGGCTTTGGGATTGGGGATATTGGGATCGGATAGCCCCTGCACGGGAGTCCAAGAATAAGTTGCACCAGATCCTGCATTGAGTTGTGCGGAATCTCCAGCGCAAATCGTAATTGGCTGTGGGGTAAGATTGACTGGATAAATAGGCTGACAAACATTGGCCGAACCAAAGAATTGCATGGGCACATTAGCCTGAACAGAGCTAAAGTTATTAAACACAATCATGTATTTATCGCAAGCATTAACCGGTAAAGGAGCCTCGTAATTTGAAGAGTCCCCCCCAAAAGGAAGTACAGATACCATACCTGTTCCCCCAACAGAACTTCCATTCCAATTACACCTCACAGGGGGCACCAAGTTGTTCACAATATCAGTACAGGAAATATTGGTAAAATCATACATAATCCAATCATAAAAACCTGCCTGAGCGCCATTAGCGCCAAAGGTAAATTCCAACATTCCACCAGATTGAATTTCAATCAAGATCCAAGTAGGAAAAGTCTCTCCAGTTTGTAAACAACCAGCATTGTTACTTGGAGGCACTGCATTAGGAGAGGGGTTTCCTAAAGACCCTGGAGGGGGAACTTCCTGAATACCTGGAGAGGTTGCATCTATTGGAAAAATAGTGTCTCCACAAACGCGGACATAGCTAGCACAATCCCCATAAAAAGGAGCTTGCGCTTTACTATCTTGAATTAAGAAAAAGGCAAAACATATTACAACTATTTTTATCAAAACACGATACATTCAATTTCTATTAGTGTTTATACCTTCCAAAATTCCAAACCAGATTCCCCCCAATATCCACCCCACTAGCCATGCCGGGAATAAAGGTTCCTAAAATATTTTCAGAAGAAATGGCCATGGTATATTTCTTTCCTAATTTCAAGCCCATCAACATTCCAAATGCAAAGCGGTTAAAGCCTCCATATCCTATATTGGTCCCGAACTCCAGCCATTTTAATGCTGCCACAGCATACCCGGCCCCTAAGTATGTCCGCCGAGTAGAGAAAGATCTTTCCTGAAATCCTTGGATATAAGTAAGAAAAACACGACCCTTATCTTTTAAGTCCGTCTCTTTTCCAATTTCATACATTCCCTGCAAAACCATTCTAGACCCCAAGTTCATACGGAAAGTCCCCGGCTGTGGTGCATCAAATCCTAAAGACTTGTACAGACTATCGAGATATAGAGTACTCGATACTCCCACCAATTGATTCATATCTAAGCCTTCGTAGCGGAAAGAACTGGTTTTACTAACCGTAGAGGAATGAGATTTAAAATTAATTCCACCTAAATCGACTAATCCAAAATCCACCTGAAATTGCTTCATAAATCCAACGGTAAAGCCAAAATCAAAAGCAGTTCCGCCGCCGGTAGGTCTGAGTGGAGAAAAGTTTTTATTATTGAAGGCATAACCCAAATCATAATCATATTCAAACAACAAATACTGCCCATCAGCAGCTGTCGTTAAATCAATGATTGCCTTGGGCATGTGAAAGCCTGCGATTCCCTGAAGAAATTTCATACGGGCACCTGCTCTTACAAAAAGGTCATTGTGTCGAAAAACTTCCATAGCAGACCCAACATACAATTCCCTATACCATAATGCATTCAAGGCAAACGGGGTCAAACGCACTTTCTCCCCTGCCCATTGCTTATTGCCTTTCCAGAAAAGACTCAACATATTTCTGGAAAAATTCCAATTCATTCCCACATGTTCCGCCCAACCAAAAGAAAAATTCACATTATTATGAGCAATAGGAACCTGAATAGCTCCGCCAGTATGGGTTTCTAAGCCCATTCCAAAAATATTACTGACATCCATATTGTCGATGGCACGGTTAAAGTCCGGACGCACCACATCAGCCGTTTTATCAAAAAATTGATACACTCCTTTGTTAGATACAAAGGAATTCCCAAACCAATATTGCCCGGACGATGACCATTGAGCTTTATGTTGCCCTAGATTCAAAGTAGAAGGCAATAACAAAGATCCATCCACAGAACCACGAAAATTCTGAATGGAATGCAATCTATTTTGAGCAGACAGGCAAGTCATACCCAAAATCATCACTATAACTGAAACTTGTAGCAATTTCATATTCGTGTTATTCTGTATCTGAAAGAAAATTGAAACGCAAATCACCCACGACTTTGAACTCGAGCGTGAAGTCATTATAAATTTTTACAAAGTTTCCCTGAGGAATTGATTTCACCCGAAACACCGGGGTAATCTGTTGCATCTTCTTGACTTTATCGGCCTTTAGTAAATCTAAATTAGTCACAAACTTTTGCTGAGAAGGAACGCTTATTCTACCATTACCTGAAATGGTGGCAGGTTGAACATATTGTTGAGACTCAAACAATGAATCCCCAATTACCCCAAACTCATCTAAAAAATAAGCCTGAAATTCAAACTCGACAGGCAAACCGTTATTGACAAAAGTAATTAGCTTACCATCGACAATTTTAGCAAGGGAGGAATCCCCAAGCATCTTGAAAGGCAATGTATCCCGAATGGCTAAATTCTGGGTGCGAAAACTAAGCGGCAATCCAAATTCAAAGGATCCGGAGAATTTAGAAGTATCGGCAATAAACTGATTATAGACGGGGGTTTGAGTATTGACCCTCAAAGGGATTTGGTACCGCAGTCTAGAGGGGAATATGGATAAAAAGGCAGGAAAATCATCATTCGTCCCACTAATTGTTGTTGTTGTAACGCCCGGCATACCTCCAGGGGAACCCGCTCCGGTCACAGTAATGCCGCGCAAGGATGAACCAATTACTACCGAATCATTAGGGTCTCTGTTAGGGTTGTTTCCAGAAATAAACAAGCTATTAGAATTCAAGAAAGTGGCAGACAATCCGAAGCTATTCGAGAAAGTGGAGGTCAAATAAGGTGATTCAAATAATAATTCTCCAGAAAAGAATCGATCAAAAATAGGTACCGAAAAATTTCCCCCAATAGTATCAACATAAGAACCCAAATAGCCTCTGACCAAAGCCGGTTTAAAATTGCGAAAGACAACTGTTGAACCCTGCAAGGCAGAAGAAAAATCAACTGTTCCTGTAATAGCCGTAAAAGTAATCTCCAACTCAAAGCCATTGTAAATATTAATTTCCCCTCCCCTCGTCATATCAATTTTCACACCTGCTAAATTGGTGGAGTCGGAACGGGTACTAAGTGAATTCACTGTACCGGAAACGATTACCGGGTCTGTTCCATTCCTTGTTGCATGTTTTAATCTCACCTGACAATTAATGGCTGAGGTCAAACTGGTATTAGAGAGATTAATTCGGAAAATGCCAGATCTAATCTCAGATTCTGTTAACTGAATTCCATTGGGCATAACAAAAGCAGCACGAAAAGTAGAGGTGGCAGTAGACTGCTGTCCGGTAGGAAATCCGGCGAGGGCGAATTGCTGATCTGGAACCGAGACCACATCGCCCAAACTTAAAGGCGGAATCTCTCCCCGGTACATTAAAGTGACTAAACCATCAGGACCAACTTGGGCGAATTGCGAATTATCCTTGATAAAATTGGAGCCATTGTACTTTCCATTTACAATTGGACCAAGAATTTCTGCGTTATAGTTAGGTAAGGCAATTTGGTCTGGTCGCATTTTGCACCCTGAAACCAACAAAATGGCTAATGCCATCCCTTTAAAAAGAAGTTTATTCATACCTAGGAGTTAAATTCAATACTCTGAGGTAAATATAGTAAAGCTTATTGAAAGGATAAGCTGTTCATAGATGAATTGTTTAAAATCGTGGATAAATTATATTCGAAGGACTAAATACCTGATTGTTAATTAGCAAGACTTCAAAATGCAGTTAACAAATAGTGGATATCAGGTGGACAATATGTTAATTTATTTATCTTGCTGAAAATCTGACACTTGTGACTTATACACAAAATAGCATCCCAAGAATTCAGTCAGTAATTTTGTAACACAACTTATGGCAGATAATTTTTCAGATAAAGTAAAAAACTCCGGAATGGGCGTAAGAACTTCCGGCAAAAACACCCCCCTCCTTCAGGGAATGGGCAAACTTCCCCCTCGCTCCCTCGAAGCAGAACAGGCTGTTTTAGGAGCTCTTATGCTGGAAAAAGACTCCATAACCGGAATCTTAGATTTGTTGAAACCCGAGGCCTATTATGACGATGCGCATAAGGTCATTTATTCAGCAATTATCAAACTATTTGGAGATTCTAAGCCTGTAGATTTAGTTACAGTCAAAAATCAACTCCAATCAGACGGTGCCTTAGATATAGCCGGAGGTCCGCTTTATCTTGTTGAACTAACCTCCAAAGTTGCCTCGGCAGCCAATGTGGAATACCATGCCCGCATTATCTTGGAGAAATTTATTCAACGCGAGCTAATTAAAATTTCAGATAAAGTAATCCGGGATGCATATGAAGATACCTCTGATATTTTTGAACTACTCGATAACACCGAGCAACAAATTTTTTCGCTCTCCCAAACCCATTTAAGGAGAAACTACATGGAAATGGCTCAATTGGTAGCCATTACCTTGAAGAATTTAGATGAACTTCGTAAAAAAGATTCTGCTACCACTGGGGTTCCATCGGGCTTTGAAGAGCTAGATGAACTCACCTCAGGTTGGCAACCTTCCGATTTAATTATCCTTGCAGCGCGCCCTGCGATGGGGAAAACTGCCTTTGTTCTTTCGACCGCCAGAAATGCCGCTGTTCGATTCAAAAGACCTGTAGCCCTCTTCTCTCTTGAAATGGCAGCCCACCAATTAGTCCAAAGACTTATATGCTCAGAAGCAGAGCTCGATGCTCAAAAGGTAAGAACCGGTAAACTACAAGCCTATGAATGGCAACAACTTAACTCCAAGATAACCGATCTAACTCAGGCGCCCATCTACATTGATGACACACCCGCTCTATCCATTGCCGATTTAAGAACAAAATGCAGGAAGCTTAAATCTGAGAAAAAAATTGAACTCATTATTATAGATTATTTGCAATTGATGACTGCCGGAAATTCCAAAGGAGGAAACCGGGAACAAGAAATTGCGAGTATTAGCCGAGCGCTGAAAGAATTAGCAAAAGAATTAAATGTGCCAGTCATTGCCTTATCCCAGCTCTCTCGACAGGTAGAAAATCGTCCCGATAAACAACCCCAACTGAGCGATTTGAGGGAATCCGGTTCTATTGAACAGGATGCGGATATGGTTATGTTTTTATATAGGCCTGAATATTATGGAATCATAGAAGACCCTGTCTCAAAAGAATCCACAGTGGGTTTAGGAACAGTGATTATCGGAAAGCAAAGGAACGGACCTGTAGGATCTGTAAATCTGCAGTATATAGGTAAATATGCAAAGTTTACCTCTCTTTCTGGAGCAAAGAAAGGAGCCTATGCACCGCAAGATAGTTCGGATGTAATGGAGAAACCCCAATTCACTCCCTCTGACCGGCTCAATGATCCCCCTTCCGGAACGATTACCCGTTCTTCCAAAATGAATGACCCAGAAGAAGATGATTATTCAGGGTCATTTGACGATTTGAAAGAGGTCCCTTTCTAAATCCTTAATCAAACTTAAAAATCACATTATACTAAGGAGAATTTACCTGACATTTCTGCATTGAACTACCCAGAAACAAGGACATAATTTCTGGATTATCAGCCATTTTGACTGATTCAACATCTGGACTTAGATTTGATGAGTCGTTCAAAAATAATTATGAATCTCAATCAATTTACCATCAAAGCACAGGAAATTATTCAGGAAAGTTCTGAGCTTGCTAAATCTCTCAATCATCAGGCCATCGAACCAGGCCATTTGTTGCAAACACTTATTAGCTCCGAAGAAAATGTAGTTCCTTTTTTACTTAAAAAATCGGGTGTTTCAATAGCCTCCCTGCGCAAAAAAATGGAGGAGCAAGTAGAAAGCTATCCCAAAGTGAGTGGAGCCAGTGGAGGTCAATATCTTTCCAATGACTCTGTAAAAATGTTGGACAAAGCCAATCAGGAGGCTGGTAAAATGAAGGATGAGTTTGTTTCGATTGAACACATTCTGATTGCCGCTGCTGAATCCGATGCTAAAATTGCCCAGCTTATGATGGATGCTGGTCTGGATGGCAAAACCCTTCGCAAGGCAATTAAAGAATTAAGAGGCTCAACCGAAAGAGTAACAGATCAAAATGCCGAATCGAAATACAATGCCTTAAAGAAATATTCCAAAAACCTGAATGATTTAGCTCGTGAAGGTAAATTAGATCCTGTGATTGGAAGAGATGATGAAATTCGCCGGGTACTGCAAATACTTACCCGACGGACCAAAAACAATCCTATTCTAATTGGAGAACCCGGTGTAGGAAAAACAGCCATTGCTGAAGGATTAGCTCACCGCATTATTCAGGGAGATGTTCCGGAAAATTTAAAAAATAAAACGGTAGTATCTCTAGACATGGGGGCCCTTCTGGCAGGAGCTAAATACAGAGGAGATTTTGAAGAAAGGCTAAAAGCTGTCGTGAAAGAAGTGGTAGATTCTAATGGGGAGTTGATTTTATTTATCGATGAAATCCACACCCTTGTTGGTGCCGGCAAAACAGATGGGGCGATGGACGCTGCGAATATTCTCAAGCCTGCCTTGGCAAGGGGAGAATTACGAGCTATCGGTGCTACCACCTTAGCAGAATACCAAAAATACATAGAAAAAGATAAGGCGCTGGAAAGACGCTTTCAAACGGTATTGGTGGAAGAACCCGATACACAGGATGCCATTTCCATCCTTCGTGGATTAAAAGAAAAATATGAAGTCCACCATGGGGTGCGCATTACAGATGCTGCCTTGATTTCAGCGGTGGAACTTTCTCAACGCTACATAACCGACAGATTTCTTCCAGACAAGGCGATTGATTTGGTGGATGAATCCGCTTCCAGGCTTAGGTTAGAAATAGATTCACTACCCGAGGAATTAGACGAAATCGAGCGAAAAATCCGGACAGTTGAAATCGAAAGGGAAGCCTTGAAACGAGAAAACGACACGAAAAAAGTCGAAGAGCTCAGTGCGGACCTAGCCAACCTGAACGAACAAAGAAATCAGCTCCGAGCTCATTGGCAGGTAGAAAAACAAATCATCCAGCAAATTCGGGAAGCAAAAGGGAAAATTGAAGGATTAAAAACAGAAGCCGAACAAGCCGAACGAAATGCTGATTTCGGAAAAGTGGCAGAGATTCGGTATGGCAGAATTGCCGAACAAGAAAAACTACTGATTGAGTTAAATGACCAGCTTAACGAAATTCAATCTGACCGAAGAATGCTTAAGGAAGAAGTCGGTCCCGAAGATATTGCCGAAATCGTTTCACGCTGGACAGGAATTCCAGTAAGCAGAATGGTCGAGAGCGAACGCATGAAATTGCTGAATCTAGAAGAAGAATTGCATAAGCGGGTTATTGGTCAAGAAGAAGCCATTTCAGCTATATCAGATGCCGTCAGGAGGAGTAGAGCAGGACTACAAGATGCTAGAAAACCTATTGGTTCCTTTATTTTCCTTGGATCAACCGGAGTGGGAAAAACTGAATTGGCAAAAGCACTAGCAGATTATCTTTTTAATGATGAAAATGCCATGGTGCGAATTGATATGTCTGAATATCAAGAAAAACATTCCGTTAGCAGAATGGTGGGCGCGCCTCCAGGATATGTCGGATACGATGAAGGCGGGCAACTAACAGAAGCAGTGCGTCGCAGACCCTACTCTGTAATTTTGCTGGATGAAATCGAAAAAGCGCATCCGGATGTATTTAACATTTTGCTGCAAGTACTTGACGATGGCAGGTTAACAGACAACAAAGGCAGAGTGGTGAATTTTAAGAATTGCATCATTATTATGACCTCCAACATGGGAGCACATTTGATTCAGGAAAAATTAGGAGAATCCGGCACTCGCGAAAGGGATGAATTAATGGCTTCCTTAAAAATTGAATTATTTGATCTGTTAAAGAAGACAATTCGTCCGGAGTTTTTAAACCGTATCGACGAAATCATCTTATTCACCCCCTTAAATCGAGAAGAAATCAGACAAATAGTTCTTCTTCAAACTAAAGGGCTGGAAAAAATGTTGGATGATATTGGAATCAATTTAGAATTTTCTGAGGGAACAATTGACTGGCTCGGACAGCTGGGGTATGACCCACAATTCGGAGCAAGGCCTCTAAAAAGAGTTTTGCAAAGAAGAGTAGTGAATGAGCTCTCAAAGAAAATTTTAGCAGGTGATATTCAGAAAGATAGCAAGATTTTTGTAGACATTGACAACAAAAATTCGATTCTCTTCGTTAACAAGACATAATAGTTTTCATAGTTAGGTTTATTTGTTAGTTGGTTGAACAGTGCCCCGGCTCCCCGCCGGGGCATTGTTATTTTATATTAGAAAAAGCGATAGTGCATTCGTCTAAAATTATTCCAATCTGTACTCTAAAATTCCTGTAACTTTCCCTTCTGAATTCATATGGGAATAAAATCGGCCATAGCCCCAATCATTGCTCAATTAAGATGCGCTTATCTGGATTCTCTGGAGAACAAAGCCCCTCTGCTGCAGCTCTCCACTCTCGATAAGCTAATTAAGAAAGGTAAAAACACCTCCTTTGGTAAGGAACATAACTTCAGCCACATTCAATCGTATGCTGACTACTGCCAAAAGGTTCCGGTGCGAACCTATGAAGGGATTAAACCCTGGATTGACAGAATCTATCATGGAGAGTCAAATGTATTATGGCCGGGAATACCCAACTATTTATCTAAAACCTCCGGCACTACTGCTGGATCAAAATACATCCCCAACACGCCAACGCTTCTTAAAGCACAAATTGCCGGTGCGAGAGATGCCCTACTTTACTACATAAGAGAAAGTGGGAGCGCAAAATTTTTAGACGGATCCATGCTCTTTCTTTCGGGAAGCCCTGAGCTTGAAAAAAATACGGCAGAAATTCCCGTAGGACGACTATCCGGAATTGTCAATCACTTTATTCCTCAATACCTCAAAAGAAATCAGGTTCCCACTTGGGCGACAAACTGCTTAGACGATTGGGAATTAAAAATAAAGGGAATAATAGATGAAACCCGTAGTAAAGATCTAAGATTAATTTCTGGAATCCCTCCTTGGGTTCAAAACCTATTGGAAACAGCTCAGAATCAAACAAAATCATCGATTGGAGAGTTATGGCCTAACCTACAGGTTTTTGTTTACGGGGGCGTGGATTTCAAACCGTACGCTCCCCTATTTAAAGAACTACTTCCGAAAAATGTTCATTTCTGGGAGACATACCCTGCTTCTGAAAGTTTTATTGCCCTTCAGGATAGCATGAGTGAAGAGGGGCTGAGACTGATGACTTCATATGGAACTTTCTATGAATTTATTCCGATGAGCGAATATGGCCAAGAAGGGGCCAGGCGATTGCATCTGGGAGAAGTTCAAATTGGGGTACAATATGCGCTCGTGCTCACTAATCCTGCTGGCCTCTGGGCTTATGATATTGGAGATACCATTCGATTTACCTCGCTCAATCCCTATCGGGTGGTTGTAACCGGTAGAACAAGTCAGTTTATTTCTACATTCGGCGAACATGTAATCGTCGAAGAAATAAACCAAGCGATGGAAGCCGCCTGTAAACGAACACAGGCAAGAGTTACTGAATTTATCGTAATGCCCCATATTGAGGATTCGCACTCCTGCCATCAATGGTACATAGAGTTTTCTCACCCTCCAGAAAATCTGGAAGTATTCCGAGATATATTAGAATCTACCTTACTCAATAAAAATAGTTACTATCAAGATTTGATTGTAGGAAATATTCTAAGACCCTTACAAATAAAAACATTATCAGCAGGTACCTGTTTTGAATTTATGAAAACTCAGGGCAAATTGGGGGGGCAGAATAAATTTCCACGCGCGAACAATAGTGATAAGTACAAGGATTTTTTTGAAAAAAGAGCGGTTTAATTTTCCGCAGATCGCACAGATAGTATAAACTACTTGAGAAGAATGAATCGCTACGCAGATTGAAACAGATTGTTTTGATCATGCTTAAATCTCGCTGCCTCTGTGTCATCTGCGCAGCGATTTTGACTCTCAATTATATTGGAGGTATTTGCGCGATCTGCGGAAAAAATCAGTTACTATCTTCCGCAGATTACACAGATAGATTTGAATAATTGATATGATTGAATCGCTACGCAGATTGACACAGAAAAAAAGCTTTGGTAAATCAGCCTGATTCTGCGTCATCTACGTAGCGATTTTGACTCTAAATTATATTTGAGGTATTTGCGCAATCTGCGGAAAAAATCAATAAAACACTTAACTAGTTTTAGTATTAATTTTCCTAAAAATCGAACCAGAAATATCATTGGTATTAAAATTAACCAATATAGCTAATTTCAAATCCGCCAATTTCAAATAGGTGATAGTTTGTTTGTGATGCACCTCCGCCAGTTCTTTAATGGACTTGATTTCTATAATGACAGATTCCTCCACTAATAAATCCAATCGATAAGCCTCAACAAACCTTACCCCTCTGTAAACAATCGGAACAGGCACCTGTCTCCTTACTTTCAAGCCTTTCTCTTCCAACAATATTTTTAGGCCGGACTCATACACCCCTTCCAACAGACCGGGTCCCAAGTCATTATAGAGCGTAAAAATAGCCCCGCGAATTTTATACGACAATTCATTTTCTATTTCCATTGTACTTATTTCTTGCGAAGCTAAATCACAGAAATAGATTGCGCAACAACGGAAAGAATTTGTCCGGAAAATCTCTTATAAAAAACTGATTTTCAGATTAAACATTTACCTTAGGCATCCCACTTTCGTAGTTGCTTTAGTACAACTTCAAATCCTGGATTTAGAGGAGCTTCAAAACTTTTTTCGATTGTATCACCTGGCAAAACTAAAGCAATTGAAGAAGCATGCAATAAAAATCCGTTATTGATGGCTCTTTCCTCCTCTTCCATAGGAGGTTTATACCCTCGTTTAATTGCAGATAAAAATAAGTCCTTTCCTAAATAAACTTTATCTCCTAAAACAGGCAATCCAATGCTTAATAAATGAAGGCGAATTTGATGCATTCGACCGGTAATCGGCTGACATTCCAATAAAGTAAAATGACGAAACTGCTCTTTGGTATTTAGGATGGTTGTAGAAGGCTTTCCTAAAGCATTATCCAACCGAACTTTCCCATTTCCATTGTTAAAGATTTTGAAATCAACAATTTTATCTTTGAAATCTTGCCTACCTTCCACTACTGTTAAATAGGTTTTATGTATTTCTCTCTTCTGAAACTTTAGGGTTATAAACCGATATACATCTTCTGACTTAGCAATCAACAAGACTCCGGAGGTATATTTATCCAAACGATGACAAAGAATCGCTTCTGGCCAGTAGGCCTTTGCCATCTCATGAATACTCGTTTTATCTCCATCCCTGTCTGCCAGGCTGGAAATACCCGAAGGCTTATTAATGACTATTAACTGATCATCTTCATAAAGAAGAATGTCTTTGAATTCGATTCTATTTAGTTTTTTCATGAATATATTCCAATAATCCACTGTCGCTCACCAAGGGCTTTTTTGGCCATTTTATAATCTGGATAAAATTGCTCTACACACTTCCAGAATTTTACCGAATGATTCATTTCTTTCAAGTGCATCAATTCATGCACAAGTACATAATCTACTAAACTACGATCGACCATCACTAAATGCCAGTTTAAATTAATATTACCTAAAGAAGAACAAGACCCCCATTTAGTACGATGATTTTTGATTCTTAAAACATTGACTTTCAATCCAGTAATTTCAACCCAATAAAGCATACACTTTTTCAAATAATCCCCTGCAATTCTTTTCAATACTGCAGCAATTAAGGTTTTTTTTCTGGCAGGACTTGCTTCTGGTGCCCGAATGGTTAAAATATTATCTTTAAAATGGTAGGAGTAATGGGAGGATACTTCAAAGTGAACAGGCACTTCCTTTCCAAATATCAGGGTTTTGTGCGTGATGGCACTTAAAAACTCTTGTTGAAATTTCCATGACCCGGATTGTCGTTGAAAATGTTTTAGAATCCAAGCGGAATGTTGACGCATAAAATCTGTATCCAAATCAGAGAGAACCCCTGAGGTAGTTTCTACCAAAAGGGTGTTCTGTGAGAAGGTCATCATCATTCTTCGGCGTTTTCCTTTTTGAATCCGAAGGGGGATGGTTAATCCTTGTAAAATGAGTGAATCCTGAGTAATGGTCAAGAGGCAAGAGCTAAGGAGAAGGTAAATATAGAACCTTTTTCCTTATTACTTTCCACGCTAATTTTTTCCTTGTGAGCCTCAATAAGATGCTTTACGATGGCAAGTCCGAGACCGGTGCCTCCCTTTTCCCTGGATCGACTTTTATCCACCCGATAGAATCGTTCAAACAAACGCGGAATATGCTCTGGAGAAATGCCAGAACCTTCATTGATAACTCGAATCATTGCCTTTTGACCATTTTGCCCACTTACCTCGACACTCACCATTCCATTCAACTTTCCATACTTAATGGCATTATCGACGAGATTAATCAGCACCTGTCGGATCCGTTCCCGATCGGCATGAACCTTAATCTGCTCTTGTCCATTTGGAACAATAGAAAGCGTAATGGATCTACCTTTACGCGTTAATTTGTATTCTAAAGCTTCGAACACTTCATGGATTAAATCATGAACGCGAAAATCCTCCATATTCATTTGAAGCTGCCCTGTTTCCAGCTGAGAAATAATCAAAAGGTCTTTTACGAGATTATCCAAACGATCTGTGTGCTTAAGAGCCTTTTCTAAAAACTTTCGATTTACGATAGGATCTTCCAAAGCTCCATCCAATAGTGTATCGATAAATCCTTGAATGGCGAAAATGGGCGTTTTCAACTCATGGGAAACATTCCCTAAAAACTCTCGACGGAATGTTTCGATTTCTCGCAACTTTTCGATTTCAATCTCATGATCTTGTTTAAGTTCAAGAATCAGTTCTTCCACATCCTGTACTACATCAGAGCTAGCACTCCGGTTCGTTTCTGTCATCTTCCACAACTCCTCTCTCAGTCTAATCAATGGCAGTCTGTAGGTTCGATAACAATACACCCCCAAGATAGAAATAAGTAAAATCTGACAGGCTAAAAACATACCCCAGTCCCAATAGACATGAGAACTGCCATATAAAAACCATCCAGAAATTAAACTAAGGAGAAAGACCCCAGAGAGTAAGAGTGTGAGTCTGAGTTTTCTACTCATGTAAACTATGGATTCTGAGAGAACTTATAACCTACTCCTCGAATTGTTTGAATATAATCATCCCCTAGTTTTTCGCGGAGTTTGCGAATATGTACATCAATCGTGCGGTCTACCACCATAACATCTGACCCCCAAATATTTTCGAGGAGAGTTTCTCTTGGAAAAACTTTACCGGGCTTGGCTGCAAGAAAAAAAAGCAATTCAAATTCTTTCTTTGGCAAAGAGATAGGGACTCCATTCTTGTAAACCAAATACTCGTCGCGTAATATTTCTAAATCCAATACCTTCAAGCTTTGTTCTGGATTATTCTGATGATCCAACCCTCGACGAAAAATAGCTTTTATTCGGCTCAATAAAATTCTTGGCTTAATGGGTTTAGCGATGTAATCATCGCCTCCCGCTTCAAAGCCTGCCACTTCAGAATATTCTTCCTCACGAGCGGTCAAGAATACAATGTATGTTTTCTTTCCTTCAGGCATTTCCCTCAACCTACGACAGGTTTCGATACCATCTAACTTTGGCATCATGATATCTAAGAGCACTAAATCGACCGAGTTATTCCGAACAATATTCAGCGCTTCTTCCCCATCGGAGGCTTTCAGTACTTGGTATCCTTCCTTTAATAGATTGTATTCCAGCAAATCCAATATATCCTTTTCATCATCAACGATTAAAATAATTTGTTTCTGTATCATAACCGGAATTTTAAGAATGTAAGGATTGATGGAGCAAAATTAGGAAAAGATACCCGAGTAAATATTTGCTCTACATTAAGAAAACCTTAATTAAACAATTCTTTCAATTTATTTTCTAGAGCGGGTCCTCGAAGATTCTTACCAATAATCTTCCCATCCTTACCAATCAGAAAAGTCATGGGAATACCTGTTACATTATACAAACGGGCTGCCTCACACTGCCAATATTTCAAATCAGATACATGTTTCCATGTTAATCCATCCTGTTGAATTGCCTGAAGCCAAGCTTGTTTTTCCTTATCAAGACTCACCCCTAATATTTCAAAACCCTTGTCTTTGTATTTGGCATACATCCTTACCACATTCGGATTTTCCATACGGCAGGGCCCGCACCAGCTCGCCCAAAAATCAACCAAAACAACCTTACCTCTCAAATCGGAAAGCGCAATCATATTGCCATTCGGATCTGGTAAGCGAAAATCCAATGCTTCAGCACCTTCCGAAAAAGCAGCTGCCTTTTTCTTTTCCCCTAACAAAACATCGGCTTTTTGAGTCCAGAAACTCATCTTGGCATCATTGGGGCTGTTTTTTTTGTACAGTTCAAATACAGATAGATAGGCATCAGGATTTGCAGGTACCGGATTTCCATTGCTCAGGCCTGTCAAGGCAGCAATTTGATATACCTCCTGAATGCCTTTATTTTTAGCATCAATTTTCGACCAATACTGAGTAAATTTTTTCGTTATTTCTGCGGAAGAGATGCCATTCCCTGCTAAAGACTCAAAATATTGAGCCACATTCGCAGCAAAATAGGGAACGAAAGGAAGGGTCTCATCATTAAAATTGATAAAGTTTAGATTTTCTTCCTTATAAAATTCAATTTCACTCGCATACTTTTTTGCCACTTCCCCAGTAAATGGGCGATACATAAAATAAGGAGCCAACTTCGCAGAAAAATCAGAGCCTTTTGAGACTGAATCCAACCACTTCAAATTCTCGTCGGTCTGAGCAGCAAGTTGCACCTCAATGCCAACCACTTTATCAGGAGAAGATTGCTTGGCATAAAACAACTGCTGAGTCAGATTTTGCATTTTATTATTTCGGGTAAATGCTTGCTCCGTGAATTTGCGCATGGCCTCATTGCCCGGAGAAATCAATTGAGCATTGTTAATCATATTAGCTTCTCCTCTTACCTCCACTTCTGCCTCATCACCCAATAAAATCAAAGTTCCATAGGTTTGATCTGGACCCAAGAAATACAATCCAGTCCCAGGTACATTCACACTTAATTCGAACTTACCATCCTTCTGAGCTGCGGCAGCTAAAGGAAGCATTTCATTACCTAAAATCCGATAAACGAAGATAGAATCTCTTTGAAGACCTTTCAATTCTCCCCAAACACGAATTTTCCCACTCCCCCCTGCGCCAGAAATACAGGCAGGCAAAACAAGAGCGAACAACCAAACAAAACGAACCATATATTTCATATTACTCTGCAGCTAAAAATTGACTTACTTTTTGATTAATCACTTTGGGATCATATTTGCCCGCACTGGCTTGCATGACCTGTCCGACAAAAAAACCGAGCAGACCTATTTTTCCACTTTGATACTCTTGAACTTTTGCAGGAAATTTCGCTACTATTTCTTGAATTAATGCAGCCAATTCATCGCCTGCTTCTGCCAAAATCCAGCCTTCTTGTTCCGCAAGTTGAGCAGGATTCGCGGCAGGATTCTCCAGCATTAGGGGCAATAATTTCTCCCGAGCAATAGTAATACTGACTTTCCCATTTTCCACTAATTGTATGATTGGCGCAAGGGCGACCGGAGAAATTGGAAAGCTGTCAATAGACAATGCCTGTGCATTTAACCAAGATCGAATACTTCCTAAACACCAATTAGCTGCGGCTTTTGGCGCAATTCCTTGTGCAACCAATTGGGTAAAATATTCTGCAAACTGACGATTCTCTGTTAAGATTACCACATCCTGATCCGGAAGTTTCATTTCCCGAGTGAACTCATCGTATAATTCATGCGGCAGTTTGGGCAATTTCCTTTTAACATCCTGAATGTATTCATCCGTGATGATCAGTAAAGGCAAGTCAGGCTCTGGAAAATATCGGTAATCATGCGCTGATTCTTTATCCCGCATAGATACGGTTGCGCCTTTACCCGCATCCCAAGTGCGGGTCTGCTGACGAATGGATTCTCCTTTTTCCAGAAGCTCGATTTGCCTGGCAATTTCAAAGTTGATAGCCCGACCCACATTGGAGATAGAGTTCATATTCTTCACTTCCACTTTTGTCCCCCACTCTGTGGCATCCAATTTCATAACAGAAATATTGGCATCGCATCTTAGGCTGCCCTCTTCCATGTTTCCGTCGCAGATACCAATATACCGAACAACCTTTCGAATTTCGGTCAGGTAGGCCATTGCTTCATCAGAATTTTCAATATCCGCCTCTGAGACAATTTCAATTAATCCCACTCCTGCACGATTCAAGTCTATCAGAGTGTGAAAAGGATCCTGATCGTGAATACTCTTGCCTGAATCCTCCTCCATGTGAATTCTGTGAATGCGCACCCATTTCTCCTTTCCATCGGCAGTACGAATTTTCACCCCACCGGCGGTGCAGATAGGGGTCTTGTCCTGAGAAACTTGATAGCCTTTAGGAAGATCTGCATAGAAATAATTCTTGCGTGCAAAAAGATTCTCACGGGTAATTTGACAACCCAATGCTAATCCTGTCAGCACTGCATGCTGAACACAAGATTCATTGACCACCGGCAAGGTACCTGGCAACCCGAGGGATACCGGAGAAATATAATGATTGGGTTCTCCTCCATAAGCCGCAGAGTCTTTGGAAAATATTTTAGATTGGGTAAGGAGCTGAGCATGAATCTCTAGCCCTATTACAGCCTTGTATTCTGACATGTAAGATTAAATTAAAGATAAAATTACAAAAAGGAAGCTATTTCGGAATGGATAATTTGGGAAAAGCCTCGTTTTAATAGGAAACTGCTTATTTACGCAGGATTTTTCCCAGATTTAGGAACTTCTGTCTGGAAAAATCTTCCCTGGATTCAATAATTCTTCTGGATCAAATACCTGTTTGATTTTACGCATTAACATCAATTCTTTCATAGAAAAAGCGATATCCATATAATTTTTCTGTACCCAACCAATGCCGTGTTCGCCCGACAAAGTACCTCCTAAGGCAACGGTCGTTTCAAAAATCTCCCGAATAGCTTTGGGAATTTCTATTTCCCAATGGTCCTGACTCAAATCAGGTGTTTTAATAATATTGATATGCAAATTCCCATCCCCGGCATGTCCATAACAAACAGATGAAAATCCATATCGATTGCCGACTTCTTTCACTTTGTTGAGCAGTATGGGCAGTTCAGCTCTGGGAACTACGGCATCCTCCTCTTTATAGATAGTGGTACCTTTTACGGCTTCGCCCAGACATCGACGCACCCGAAACAATTGGTTCTGTTCTTCTTGAGAACTTGCCAATAGTATTTCGCCTGCATCTAATTTCTCCACGACCTCAGAAACTTTCTCTGCATCGGTATAAAGATTCTCTAGGTAATTGCCATCTAATTCTATCAACAAAACGGCTTGAACAGAGTCAGGAAGAGTATCTTTCATTCCCAAAAAATGGCAGCCAAATCGGATGGCTTCTCTTTCCATGAACTCCAGAGCCGAAGGTGTGATACCAGCGCGAAAAACCTGAGAGACGGCCTCGCAAGCTTTTTCAGCACTATTGAACGGCACCTGTAACACCAAGGAAAATAAAGGCTTGGGAATCAATTTCAGTACAATTTCCGTGATTATAGCTAGAGTACCCTCGGAGCCGATCAACAATTGGGTTAGATTGTACCCGGTAGAATTCTTCAACACCCGGGCACCTGTTCGAATTACGCTTCCATCCATCAATACAGCTTCCAAAGAAAGGACGAAATCTCGGGTTAATCCATATTTAACCGCTCGGATTCCGCCTGCAGATTCTGCAACATTTCCGCCGATAAAACAAGAGCCTCTGGAGGAAGGATCCGGAGGATAATACAAGCCCAAGGCTTCAACCGTTTCCTGAAGAACCTGAGTGATTACCCCTGGCTGTACCCGCACCTGTAAATTCCGTTCATCAATCTCAAGAATTTGATTGAGGCGAGAGGTAGAAAGTACAACGCCTCCTTTGACAGGAAGCATTCCCCCGCTCAATCCAGTGCGCGCACCTGCTGGAGTTAAAGGAATTTTATTCTCAAAACAAAAAGCAGCAATGCGGGCAACTTCACTCGTATTGCGAGGAAAAACTACTACAGCTGGAGTAAACTTCAAATCTTCTGTATAATCATGGCTGTAGTCCTCCAAAACACCTGCATCCACAGAGACTTGATCTTCTCCTAAACAGTAAATAATTTTATTTATTAATTCTCTTGACAGACCTACCATTCTTAGGATATACTATCTGTGCCAATATATTTTGTCCCTAAATAGAGTCCAATATCCCTAAAAGTGACTAGAGGTGCATTAAAACCTTGAGGCAAATCAAACCATACTCCATGAATATCTGTTTTTAAATATTGCAAGGCATAAGCAAAACCCTTTACACTGTCCAAAGAAAACACATCTACCTCTTGCCCTGGAAACTGAGCAATTCCTTGCAAAGTGGCAAATTGATACAAACGATCTGGGTCTGAAAAGATGCAGAGCCAGGGTTTGTTGTCTATGAGGGCAAAAAAGGGCTCGACTGTAGGCTGAACTTTCCTCGCGAGAAAATACCAGGTTGGTAGTTGAAACACTTCTTTCCATAAGGCCTCAAATGCAGCATCTGAAGGTCGCTGCATCAGTTCGTTTGCCAGACTGTCAAGATTTGGATTCGTTTGCATGGTGCAAAGTTCGGGAAAATTGTTGCAAGGTATTCCACAGAGTACACCCAATAATAAAAAGTACCCAATTAAACTTTCCGGAATACCCTTACAAAAATTCACCCCTAGATATCAGAATACAACTAAGATTATTTTCTTGAAGTGTGAAATACCCTCAATCCTAAAATCTGGAGCCATTTCCCCCATGCCCCACAAAAAGAGGGAGCCTCCGCTATTATCCTAGGATATAATAGGGAGGAATAGTCCGGTAACTTCGGGTTGACCCTTCCTAGAATGAGAAAGCATTACTTTAGCAGCCAGAATTGTCGGTTCTAAAGGGGCAGAAGCTTCAAAAAACGCCCGAAATTATGATTAGGCATACTGTAAATTGAGTTCATCGCTTCAGCATGCTACCAATTATTTGATATCAGTCCAATATACCAAGTACCTGAAGTTTTATTAGTGGATTTAGTGCGATAGTATAATTTAAGATGCACATACTGAAGCCAATAGCCGGCGGTGCATGAACAAGGAATGAATACCCAGTATCGGCATTCATAGGAATAACAGCCTGGAAAAGTTTCAAAATAGCAATAGGTTCCAGTGAATGTGAGTCTATTTGAACTGACAACTTTGCGAGAAATTGACCGAATGAACTTTGGATGTAATGGCTGAATCTGAGGAATTAATTGAGCGTTTGGGGAAGGAATTTTATATTTCGCCCAAACAAACATGTCGATTAAATATTGATTTTCAATTAATTAAAAAACTCCCCTACCCAAAACAGGGCTTAGCATCTAACAGGGGTTAGCATCTAAGCAGGCTTCCAATCAAATTTCCGCTAAAGCAGGCATCCTTTTGCTTAACTTTGCCCTTTCGTAGTGGAAAAATCAAAATGAGTGAACCCGTATTAAATGATCAGGAACAGGTCAGAAGAGGTGAATTACAAGAGCTCCTCAAGCATGGCATTAATCCCTATCCTTCTGAGCTTTTCCCTATCAGTCACAGTAGCAAAGACATTCTAGAAGGATTTGAGCTACATCCTGAAAATTATGACACTGTCATCCTGGCGGGTCGAGTGATGACACGCCGAGTAATGGGTAAAGCTTCCTTTGTTCAATTACAAGATTCCTCGGGAAAAATCCAGGTATATATTAATCGGGAAGAAATTTGCCCCCCGGATTCTACCTTTTTATACGATGATTTTTTTAAAAAGCTTATTTCCCTCGGAGATATAATTGGGGTTCAAGGGAGTGTTTTCAGAACACAGACTGGAGAAATTTCCGTCAGGGTAAAATCAATCACCCTTCTCTCAAAAGCGCTAAGACCACTGCCTATTGCCAAAGAAAAAGATGGAGTTGTTTACGATGCTTTTTCTGACCAGGAACAACGCTACAGAATGCGGTATGTCGATTTGGTTGTAAACCCTCAAATCAAGGAGACCTTTATAAAAAGAACCCGGCTGGTGAACACCATCCGCAATTACTTGAATGAGAAAGGATATCTAGAAGTGGAAACGCCCATCCTCCAGCCTATTTATGGAGGTGCGGCAGCAAGACCATTTAAGACCTACCACAATACTTTGGGAATGCCGCTCTATCTTCGGATAGCCAATGAATTATACTTAAAGCGGCTTATTGTAGGGGGCTTTGACGGAGTATATGAATTCTCCAAAGACTTCCGAAACGAAGGGATGTCGCGCTTTCACAATCCGGAATTCACTCAGATAGAACTCTATGTAGCCTACAAAGACTACTTGTGGATGATGGATTTGGTAGAAGAAATGATTGAGCAGGTTGCCATTGCCCTGCATGGAAAACCTGAGGTACAATGCGGTGATCATGTGTTGAATTTTCGAAGACCGTGGAAGCGTCTGACCATGACAGGAGCGATTGAAGAATTTACCGGAATAAATATTGATGCATTGGACGAAGCAGGTCTTAGACAAGCTGCAAGTGCCCATGGAATTGAACTTGGCCCCGAAATGGGCAAAGCCAAAATCATTGATGAAATATTTGGGGCTAAAGTTGAACCCTTTTTGATTCAACCTACCTTCATTATGGATTACCCAGTAGAAATGAGTCCTTTGGCAAAATCGCATCGCAGCAAACCTGGGTTTGTGGAGCGGTTTGAAGCTATTTGTAATGGCAAAGAGCTTTGCAATGCTTTCAGTGAATTGAATGACCCAATTGACCAGAGACAAAGATTTCAAGAGCAATTGGAGTTGGGAAAAAGAGGGGATGAAGAAGCGATGGTAATGGATGAAGACTTCTTGCGATCTATAGAGTTTGGTATGCCACCGACTGCAGGTCTTGGAATTGGGATTGATCGTTTGTGTATGATGATGACCAATTCTGCATCGATTCAGGATGTATTGTTTTTCCCTCAAATGAAGCCAGAAAGTACACTTTCAACCGCAGCGGAAGGGGAGAATGAGGGAACAATTCCGGCAGATTGGATGAAAGTTTTACAGTTTATGGGTTTAAATTACCCAGATGACCTAAAAGGCTACAATCCCAACAAACTTTTTAACGAAATTTGCGGGGCAAATAAAAAAGGAAAATTTGGGCTTACCCCTCCCGGTAGGGATGCTGTTCACAAGTGGGTGGAATCAGCTAGTGAAGTTCAGCATAGTTAATACAGTACACATACATGACACAGGAAACATTACCCGTCGAAGAAAACAATCAGGAGTTGAGCCCTCTAGCGGAAACAGCCGAAGTGATTGAGGAAGTAGATACTACTCAAGAATCAGTAGATTCTGAGGAAGAATCAATTGCTGAACCAGAGCCTCTCAACGCACTCCAACAAGAGGAAGCCCTTCAAGCGGCAATGCAAGCTGCAGTCAGTGAAATTATGAGCGATGAAAGCCATTTTGAGAATCTGGAAAAACATGAAACTCAAGAACTGGTTTTTCTAATGGAAAATATCGCTGGAATGGAAGAGGTGAAATCCAATATTTCCAGAGTAGCGCAACTCAAAAAAGCTTTTGATACAGTCTATCAAACAGCCTTGCAGGCGGGAATTTCTTTTGAGCCTGGAGATTCTAAAGATAAATACGATAAGAAACTACACGCTGAACTCTCTCGTTTTCAGACTGCTTTTGGAAAATTCAACAAGAAAAAAGATGAATATGAGAAGCAAGCCGACCAAGAAAAAGACCAAAACTCTAAGTTAAAAGATGAGTTGCTCGCAGAATTGCGATCTTTAGTCGAGCTTTCAGACCCTACCATTATTGACAAAGTACGCAATGTACAGGAGAGATGGAAGGCTATTGGGTTAGTTAGACATGAGGATATGACGCGTTTGTTCCAAACATTCCGTCAATTATTAGATTCCTTCTATGATTTAAGAGGAAAATATAATGACTTGCGCCAGATTGACCGTCTTCACAAGATGGAAGAAAAGGGTAAACTCATTGAAGAAGCAAAGCGTTTAGTACCCAGCGAAGAAGTTAATGATCGAGAGTTCTGGAAAGAAAAAACGGAGGAAATGAAGATGCTACAGGAGCTCTGGAAAGCCACAGGGGGACCTCCGGATGAAGCTGCTGAAGAATTGTGGAATCAATTCCGACAAGTTGCAGATGAATTCTATGCGGCACGGAATAAATACTACGAGCAACAAGACTTGTTAAAATCCGATAATACGGCAAAAAAACAAGAGTTAATGAATCAAATTGCCCCCCTTGCAACCTACAGTGCTACCAAGCCATCTGATTGGAAGGATGCCACAGATAAAATCCTCGAACTTCAAAAAACCTGGAATGATATTGGTCCTGCCACCCAGGACAGCAACACTTTACTTTGGGGTCAGTACCGTACCTCTATTAATTCCTTCTTTGAAAGAAAAAGTATATTTTTCAAATCGCTAGATCAAGATCGGAAGGAAAACCTGAATTTGAAAACAGCACTTTGTGAAGAAGCGGAAAAACTCAAAGACAGTAATGAGTGGAAAAAAGCTACTGAAAGAATCAAGCATCTTCAGGAAAAATGGAAATCTTTAGGGCCTGTACCTGACAGAGATTCTCAAAGAATTTGGAAACGCTTCCGCAGTGCTTGTGATGCTTATTTCCAAAGGAAAGAACATCATTTCGCTGCTCTTTCTCATGATTTTGAGGAGAACATGTCTAAAAAAATCGCGCTGTGCGAACAAGCAGAGACTTTGTCTCAAGCGGAAAACAAACCTGAACTTATTCAAGCAGTTAAAGACCTTCAATCTGAGTGGACAGCTATTGGCTTGGTCCCTATGAAGGAGAAGGAAAAATTATGGAATAGATTCCGTGCAGCTTGTGATAAATTCTTCCAAGACTTAGGTCAAAACAAAGCAGAATATCAACAAATAAAGACCCGGATGCATTATGAAAATATTGCGTCCAAAACAGGCGATACCAGCAAAAACGACCCACTTAAATTCGAAGAACGGAAATTGAGGGATAAAGTCCGCGAGCTAGAAGCTCAAATAGACCAGTATGAAACGAATGTATTGTTTATTTCGAAAGGGAAAGCAGGTGATGCCTTGAGAATAGATATTCAGAAAAAAGTGGAGCAAGTCAAAAAAGACAAAGCTCAAATTCTGGAAAAACTAAAGGTATTAAAGGAAGTTAAGTCCGGGTCCTAATTGCTGTTTATCGGATTGAAATAGGTTCATATTGAACCCATTCGATTTCCTCGAGTAAACTCTTTCTCAGGTCATTATGATTCTGCGCGAGTGCATGAAGGTTATTCCGCACGCTGTCCAACTCCAACCAAAGAGCTTCATATTGCTCCTGAAATTGAACCAGCTCACCTTTGATTCGTTCAGGATTTTCCCCTGATGATTTTAGTGCCTCTTGTTGCCAGCGGGCAAAATCATCTATTTGGCCATCGAATTCAACCTTAATTGTCTCAAATTCCTTGGCTACCTTTTTCATTTTGGATATAATTTGAACCTGTTCATTCGCGATGGAATCTCTGATTTCCTCTGAGGCAAATTCCATTTCTTGTAAAATAGTCTTGGCATGTTCCATTTGAACCGTCCATTTAGGGATTATTTTTCCCATTTCAGTCATTTGTTCTGATACTCTGACCCACCTAGCGTCGAGGGTTTTGATTTCATTCACTAATACAATGTTTTGTTCCCGGCAAGCGAACAAAAACAAAAGCAAAATGGGTATATACCAGGCTTTTATCATGGGCATTTTATTGAACCGCACAAATTTAATCTAATCTCGGCTTGCTGCAAGCTAGGTTTTGCTCCAAGCCGAAGAGATTATAGAAACTACTCCCCTTCGCAGTAAAATACCTGATTACCCCTACCTTTGCATTATGGAAATATCCCTTCTTCAGGAAGAAAAATATATGCAGGAAGCGCTTAAGCTTGCAAGAATCGCCTATGAAGAAGACGAAATCCCCATAGGATGTGTCATAGTTTCTCAAGGTAGAATTATTGGAAAGGGCTATAACCAAACAGAAAAGCTTCAGGACCCAACAGCGCATGCCGAAATGATCGCCCTCACCTCGGCCTGTTCTGCACTCGGCGGAAAATACCTAACAGATTGCTCAATGTATGTGACCATAGAACCTTGTGTTATGTGTGCAGGAGCCTCATCTTGGGCGCAACTTTCCCGAATTGTGTGGGGCGCTAGCGAAGATAAATCAGGATTTTCCAGAATTCCATTCCAACTCCTTCACCCCAAAACAAGCACGCATTCAGGAATTCTAGCTGAAGAATGTAAAAATTTAATGATAGATTTTTTTAAAAACAAAAGATAAGATGCAGAATCCAACTACCTTCCAAAAATGGAAATCCCTGCTTCTGATTCCTTTGATTATTTTGTTACTTGGGTTCATTTGGGGGAGCTCTTTCATTTTGATGAAAAGAGGATTGCTTGGCTTTCCCTCGGACCAAATTGCTGCCCTTCGATTAGCCATTGCCTTCTTGGCAATTTTACCCTTTCATTATTTTAACCGAAAGCACTATAAAAACATTCCTTGGCCATTTATTCTGATTGTTGGTTTTGCGGGAAATGGTATTCCGGCATTTTTATTTGCCTACGCACAAACAGGAATCCCAAGTGCAACAGCAGGAATTTTAAATAGTCTTACTCCAGTATTCACTCTAGCCATTGGCGCCATTGTTTTCAGCCAGCCTTTTCATAAACTTAATTTAATAGGCGTTTTTCTCGGACTAACCGGGGCAATCAGCCTTATTGCCCTTCGAAGTAATGGTGCAATAGAATTCAATTTTAGTTTCGGAGGTTGGATTATCCTGGCTACCGTTTTATATGCCATCAGCGTGAATACCCTTCGGCATAAACTAGCTCATATCCCTCCCATTCCGGTAGCCTGCCTGGCTCTTTCATCTGTGGGCTTCCCTGCATTGGTCTATATAGGCTTTAGTGATTTTTTTGATAGAATTGAAACCGAACCTGCCCAGCAAGCAATTCGATATGTGATGATCTTGGCAGTTGCCGGAACCGCATTTTCATTGTTCTTATTTAACAAATTGGTTCACTTAGCCGGAGCTTTACCTGCTTCAACTGTAACCTATCTAATTCCTGTTTTTGCCCTTGGATGGGGCATCCTGGATGGAGAAGAAATCAGCTGGATTCATGCTGCAGGAATATCCATTATTCTTACTGGAATTTGGTTGGTTAATTTTAAAAAATCGAAAAAAGAATTGGAAGTTCTCCCAAAGGAAACCAAAATATGAAAAGGTATGCAGACCTACTTTGGATCATTTTACTAGGGATACTCACTTTCCTAATCTGGAGAAACACATTAACCTTAGGTTGGCTTAATTGGGACGATCCGGAATATGCCCTTCAAAACCCTTGGCTAAAAAGAATTCCAGAGATTTTGGGTATCTTCTATATGGGAAATTATCACCCACTTACCTTACTCAGTTTGGGGTTGGATAATTTTCTCTGGGACAAAGACCCTTGGGGCTGGCACCTCTCCAATTTGATTTTACACAGTTTGAATACAGGGCTTCTGTATCTGCTTGCCCGTAAGTTGGGAGCCGCACCTTTGACAGCCTTCCTTACTGCAATTTGCTGGACCTGCCTTCCGGTTTTAACAGAGCCCATAGCCTGGGTATCCTCCCGAAAAGATCTGCTCTATTCATTCTTTGGCCTATTGTCCGTGCTTTTCTACGCCCTATTCACAGAATCCAAAATAATAAATAAAAATATTTACTATACAACTTCTTTATTTCTCTTCCTCTTCGCCTGCCTCTCGAAAGCGATGGCAGTTATGATACCACTCTGGATCCTTTTACTCTTTTATCAGAAAGAAATTATCGCCAAAGAATATCAACTGGTGACCAAAAGAATGGCTCCATTTTTATTTATTTCCACCCTAACTGGCATAATTGCCCTATTCGCCCAACAGGATGCAGGAGCAGTGCAGCAGGGCCTGGGTATGATAAAACAACCTGCGCTGGCAAGTATCAGTATTGTGCAGCTACTTCAACATTCTGTTATTCCCTTCAATCTATCCCCTTTTTATCCTTATCCTGAGGAACAGCATTTGGGGGTTCAGGCACTAATTCATTTCCTAATTCTAGCAGGCCTTATGTTCGGGGCAATAAAACTCTATACCTCGAGACCGGGAATTCTCATCGGAATTATGTTATTTCTACTCGCTGTACTACCTGTTTCCCAGATTATACCCGTTGGAGTCGCCTTAACGGCAGATAGGTATGCCTATTTGGCATCTGCAGGATTGTTATTGGTAGTAATTCCAGAAATAGCCCGATGGGTACCCAAGCCTTGGATGATAGCTGTGCCTGTTGGCTGTATCAGTCTTTGGGGGATGAATTCTATTCAAAAACAAATTCCTGTTTGGAAGTCAGGTATCAGCGTTTTCAAGGCAGTAGTTACCCTACATCCCCAAGCAGCATTTGCTTGGTCCAATTTAGGCAATGCGTATGCTGAACAGCAAGATTTTGTTCAAGCCGAGAAGGCTTTCCGAAAAAGCATTCTGGCGGATTCATCTTATTGGATTGGATATCAAAACTTAAGCACCTTATTGTATAAAAAAGGGTCTTATTCGGAGTGTGAACAAATAAGCCGGTTATATATACAAAAGAAACCTAAGCAAATAGAGGGAAGACTCATGCTCCTGAGGCTTTCATGTCAGGCAGGCTGTAATGCATCGGGGTATCGGAATCTAATTGTGTTAATACAGCAATTTCCTAAAAAGGCTGAAGGATGGATATTATTGGGAGAACACTTTCGAAATAGGCAGCAATATAAGGACGCAGCCGAATGCTTTGGAATTGGCGTTTCATTGCAACCCTTTAATCAAAGTTATCAAGTCAATCAGGCTTTGATGCAAGCAGAAACGGGTAATACAATAGAAGCCATTCAGACGCTTAGTAACTTGAGTAAGGCCAACCCGGACGATGCTGTCTTGTGGGCAAATTTGGCCTGGGCACAATTTCGCGGCCAAGAATTGGGTGCAGCAGCCAATAGCAATTCACGGGCTCTTCGCCTTGCGCCTCAGGCTCCCATGCTATGGGCGAATCAAGGCCTATATAATTGTAAATTAGGAAATTACAAAGAAGCCAACGCAGCATTTCAAAGATTTTTAGCCTTGAATCCGGACTCTACTAGCGTGCAGCAGGCGATAAGGGATTTAGAAAATGCAAGGATTCCGAGGGATAGCATTCTCGTATATTTGCCCGGAATACCTATGGGAATTCCAATAGAAAATAAAGATAAGTAAGGGTTATTTAATAATTTTGATTTCTTTAGTTGCTGAATCTGCATGAAAATGAAATCTAAACAGCCTCAAATCCTGCCAAACCTAACTTCGGATTGGTTGAACCCCAAAATATTGATTGGTCTAACGGTTGTACTTTCCATTCTGGCATTTTATCCTGCCTTTCAAAATGGTTTTGTTTGGGATGATACTCCTTATGTTACCGAGAATCCTTACCTACGAAAATTTACCACGGAAATATTTCAGACCTATTGGATGGGGAACTATCATCCATTAACCATGCTGAGTCTTTTTATTGATTTCAGTATTGTCGAAACCGAACCTCTTTGGTATCATATTCACAATTTACTCCTTCATCTGGGTTCTTGCTTGATTATTGGTTTTTTACTTTCACGCTACACCCAAAATTCATTGACAGGTTGGTTAGGAGCCTTAGTTTATGCCGTGCATCCCATCCATGTAGAATCGGTAGCTTGGATTTCCGAGAGAAAAGATTTGCTCTATGGGATTTATTATTTTGCAGCATTGTTGAGTTGGGATGAATTTAGAAAACAAGGAAATCGAAAATATCAGCTGTTAGCTTTAGTACTTTTTATACTTTCCTGTTTTGGTAAAGGGATGGCTGTTACCCTTCCAGCGGTTATCGTTCTGTTGGACTTCTTTCACTACAAAAAATCCATCCCAGAAATCATTAAAGATACTGCAGCAGGATTTATCGTTTCTCTAGTATTTGGCTATATCGCGATTAAAGCGCAAAAAGAATCTTCTGCCATGCGGGAGGGAGATTACTACTCCTTACTCGATCATGCATCCATAGGTTTTATGGGTTGGTTTCACTACCTCAGCAAACTTATTCTACCCTATCCCCTTTCAGCTGTGTACACTATGCCTCTGAAGGACCCTAAAACCATGCTTTTTCCCAACATTTTTTATTTCGCTTTAGTCGCACTCCCTATTTTAGTAGGTCTGATTTTATGGAAAGGAAATTCTAAAATAAAATTACTATTACTGGCTTTTTCCGCCTCAGTTGCCCATGTACTTTTTGCACCGGTAGGAAGTGCTATGGCCGCTGACCGATATATGTATGTGCCCTCCTTATTTTTTTGCTGGGGCTTAGCTGAATTAATATCGACTAGTAATAAAAGGTTTTCCGTTTCAGTAAAAAAAAGCCTCTCCCAAGCAATTCTCTTTCTAGTAATTCCAGCATTTACCTGGCTCAGTATTCAAAGAACTCAGGTTTGGGTAGACAACTTTAGCTTATTTTCGGATGTTGCAGAACAGTATCCTCATGACCTTTTGGCCAATAATAATATTGGGCTGCATTTTGTTAAAGCAAAAGAATTCGACAAAGCCAGAGAAGCATACTCCCGAGTAATCAGGCACTATCCAATGGATTATACAGGCTATTTCAATATGGGAGTATCTTACAACTTACAGGAGAAAGGTCGTGAGGCCATGTATTATTTTCTGAAAGTTCAGGAATTAAGCCCAGGTTATAAAGATTTAAATGCTCAATTGGGTGTTGCCGCTCTATTTGCCAGATCCAACGACACTGCTGTGGTCATATTAGAACGAGCATTAACGCAAGGCCCAAACATTCCTGACAATTATTTTAATCTGGCACTTGCTTATTCTCGAGTAGGTCGATTAGATGAATCAGATGCATTGTATGTAAAAGGAATGCAAATGGATTCTACCCGAATCAACACTTACTTGAATCGTGCCTATAATGCCCGGAGAAGAAAGGATTTCTCTGGTGAGGCAGCCTGGATAGAAAGAGCGGTGGCATCTGGAATGGAAAGGGGCGCCGCCTTGCGGAATGCAGGAATCTTGATTGGCGAAGACTTAGATTATGAGGGAGCTAAATATTATTTTGAACAAGCTGTTATCCTTGACTCTACCGATGCAGAAGCTTGGTATAATTTAGGAATCTCTTACGAGAAATCAGGCAACTTAAATACGGCTATCCCAATTTATGTAAAAGCAGCTCAATTAGATTATGGAGCAGCAAAAGAATTGCTGGACAGGAATAAAGTTCCGTATTAATTAGTGATTAGTGATTAGTGGTTAGTGGTTAGTGATTAGTGATTAGTGATTAGTGATTAGTGATTAGTGGTTAGTGGTTAGGTTATAACATGCTCTTCATCACTCACCTTCATCATTCATCATTCATCATTCATCATTCATCACTCATCATTCATCACTCATCACTCTTCATTCATCATTCATCACTCATCACT
>JBEIHC010000022.1:0-30766 GCA_040381555.1 Bacteroidia bacterium | reverse complement strand
TCAGTTCTCTTGCAATCCAAGCTCTGGAGCATCTTACTCTTGGTCTGGCCCCAATGGGTATTTGTCTACCTCAAGCAGTCCTGCCATTTCAAATTCGCAAGTCATTCACTCTGGAGACTATACTTTAACTCAAACAATACCGAATTGTGGGTCTTATACTTCAGTAGCGAGTGTGATTGTTAGCGGAAATGCCAGTTCAGTAACTGCAAGATCTAATAGCCCAGTATGTGCAGGTCAGAATCTTCAACTTTCTGCCAGCTCTTTGTCTCAAGCAACTTATTCTTGGTCTGGCCCGAATGGATTTACCAGTTCTTTGCAAAACCCCGTAATTAGTAATGCTCAATCTATTCAAACAGGAGCCTATACTTTACTAGCAAGCTCTCCCGGTTGTAGCAATACGACTCGCATAATTACGGTAAGTGTATTGAACCCTCAAGCAGCAGCACCGGGAAGCAATGCTCCTCTATGCGTAGGCAGTAATTTAACACTGACTGCCAATACAGTCTCTAACGCCACCTATACTTGGTCTGGGCCCAATGGATTCAGTTCTACACTACAGAATCCGGTGATTAGTGCTATTCAAACTATTCATGCGGGCACTTATACATTAACGATTAATTCACTTGCTTGTGGAACGGCTTCTGCCACTACTTCCGTTTCGGTGAGCCCAGGGTTAACCAATGTATCAGCAACAGGAAACAGTCCTGTATGTGCAGGGGGATCAATTAATCTGACAGGTTCTACTCATTCTGGAGTAAGCTATTCTTGGACTGGCCCGAATGGATTTACCTCGAGCTCCCAGAGTCCAGTATTGGCAGCAGTCACTACAGCAGATGCTGGAAATTATATCATGATGGTTTCTATTCCTGGATGCAGTTCTGTATCTAGAACGGTAACGATGGTGGTAAATGCAGGCCCATCATTTACTCCAGGTAATAATGGCCCATTGTGTTCTGGTAGTGCTCTGAATCTTACCACCAATGCAGTTAGTGGTGCATCCTATCTTTGGTCGGGTCCGAATGGATATACTGCCACATCTCAAAACCCATCCATAATCAATGTACAGCCTGCTCAATCTGGAGTTTATTCCTTAACGGTTACCTTAAATGGATGTACTCCGGTGCAACAAACGACCAATGTGACGGTATCTGCTAATCCTTCAAATGCGACAGCTACAGCGAATACACCTATTTGTGTTGGAAGTAATTTGCGGTTGAGTGCAACCGTTTATGCAGGTGCTGTATATAGTTGGACGGGTCCCAATGGATTTACCTCTAACCAAGCCCAGCCAGTAATAAATGGAATCACTACTTTAGGTGCAGGTACTTATCAAGTACTGATTGCCTCTGGGGCTTGTCCTTCTGTTTCTCGTACTTCTTCCGTAGTAGTGAATCCTGCTCCTATAGTTGCCCCTGGCAGTAATTCTCCGCTTTGTCAGGGGAATGCTATTTTCCTAACGACTCCCAATTCCTCAGGAGTTACTTATGCATGGTCTGGTCCGAATTCGTTTGTTAGTACCGTTCAAAACCCCAGTATTTCGAATGCTCAGCCCATTCGTACCGGAGTATACACTCTGATCGTAACAAGCTCGAATTGTGGTGTGTTTTCAGGTACTACAAGTGTTGTGGTAGGTCAGTCTGTTAATAATGTGCTTATATCTAGTAATAGTCCTGCATGTGTTGGAGGAAACCTTACCCTGACAGGTACATTAATTACAACCGCAAGTTATAGCTGGACAGGCCCCAGTGGTTTTACCGCAAATACTCAGGTTGCCACTAGAAGTAACATAACTTCAGGCATGGCTGGTGTATACACTCTGGTAGCTATCTCTCCAGGATGTGGCTCAAGGACTACCACGCTTAATATCAGAGTGAATGACCCAGCATCCGTCAATGCATCTTGCTCTCCATCGACAGTCTGCACCGGCAGTGCTGTTTATTTCACAGGTGTGGCTCCTTCAGGCTCAAATTATTCTTGGTCGGGCCCTGGAGGTTTTGCGAGTACTTCTCAAAATCCATCCCGAAGCAATATTCAGCTTTCTCATGGAGGTGTTTATACATTATCCTCTACTGTACCTGGATGTGGTCTAGTTCAGGCCTTTACTACTCTCACAGTAAATCCTTGCCGCGTAACAACTTTAGACACAGACGAGTCTACAGATCTATTGGATGTTTATCCTAATCCATTTTCAGAAATAATTGTTGTCAAATCGAATGGTAAGGAGATTATTCAGACAGAGCTTTTGGATATCAACGGAAAGGTTGTTCGTTCCTTTGAGATTAATATCGGATCTGTTGAGCAGAGATTATTTATTGGAGAACTGGCTTCTGGTACTTATCTGTTGAAAATATACACAGGTTCAGAAGTTTTCTTAAGAAAAGTAATTAAGCAATAAACATTTTGTCATTTCTTGAAAAAAGGCCATTCCTCGGAATGGCCTTTTTGTTTGCATCAAGCTGAATAATGATAAATTTGTTCTGAATTTAAAGTTAGATCGCATGGATAAATTTCTTAGGCATTCTTTATACAGGTTTATTTGTTGTTGGATAGGCATTTTTATTGTTAGTACTTCAACAATTTATGTTTCCGCTCAATATATCGATCGGCAAAAGATTTGCACACCAGATACCGTTTTAATAGAGTTATTTAAAAACAACCTAGAAGAGAGGATTCGATATCGTGCCATAGAGTGCACCATGCCTTCCGCATTAGGGGTTCGCTTTGAAGCAGGCGCTTCTGGCTATTCTTATGGGGGTAGTACGAAAGATTGGTTTGAAAATAAAATAGTGCCCTCAATGGGTTTGGCCTTCGCGTTTAAAAACTGGAATTTTGGAACCCGAGTTAAATACACCACTTTTAATCCTAGGGTAAATTATCTCTTTGGGAACGAAGTGCTGGATGAAAGAGCAAGGGTGATTTCCAATAAATCAGATTGGTACATAGGATATTCAATTAATACCAAAAGTTTATATTCCTTTGAGCCATACATTTCTTATTCAGTGGATAATTTTCGAGTAAAAAATCAATCTACTCTGGGACAGGCTTTTAATTTATTGTCAGCCCGCGGACTCTTGGGGGGATTGTCTGTCAATCGATATATTAATATCGGTGGATATGAATATTTATCTGTATTTGTGAATTTGGCTTATTCTGCCGTTGATTATACGCGAACCCACCCTTCTCTTGGTAAGGGTTATGTTGAAATGACTCTGGGGATAGCCTATAAAGGATTTTATTTAAGACAATTTATGGAAAAGGTTCAATAAATATAAATTATTTCCGTGGTTTTAATAAAATTCAATAAGTATAAATCCATTCAAATAGCAAAAGTTGAGAACCTAATTGTATCCATGCGAATTCCCTAATTTTATCTATGCCTCTTTGATTAAAAAGGATTAGGTTTTTGTCTACTATGGATAAATAGGAGTATCTTTTGTCACACTTATGTGCTGTAAGTGCCAAGGGATGCTAAATTCGTTCTTTTGTCAAAAAATCTTCAATTATATAATAATACTTGGTCAAATAATTAAATTTTTTTCTGATAAAGTAGTTAATAATAAAACGAGGAATTCAAGTTTTCGGAAGAACTTATTCAGGTATTTGGAAATTGAGCAAGTAGTGTTTTTCTAATTCTCGCACTAAACGGTTTATTGGCAGTCCCATTACATTGTAAAAGTCTCCTTCGATTCTGGAAACGCCAGCCAATCCAATCCAATCTTGTACCCCATAAGCTCCGGCTTTATCCATTATTGAGAAATTATCTACATACCATTCGATTCTTTCCCTTGATAAAGGACTAAATGATACTCGAGTAGTTTCTGTGAAGATCGTTTTGAATTGTTGATAGTATAGGCAGACTCCGGTGATGACCTCATGCGTATTTCCGGAGAGATTGCTTAGGATTCTAATAGCATCTTGACGATCAGCAGGTTTACCGAGTACCTGGCCATTCATCCAAACAATCGTGTCGGCAGTAATAATGAGGTTATCTTTCGTCAGGTCGATTAAGGAATCCGCTTTGAGGTTCGCAAGGTAGTGGGCAATATCTTCTCCAATGAGTTCATCCGGATAAGTTTCCAATACTTCTCGAACAACTACCTTAAAAGGAAGACCTAATGCTCTCATTAATTCATGTCTTCGCGGAGATTTAGAAGCCAATACTAAAGGGGGAAGTGTTTTCAGCATAATCAGGAGGAAGGGATAATAATCCAAGAGGAAAGTTGGAGAAATTGGAAAATTCCGATTTTAAGGACAAACAAACTAAAGGTTGGTTGAGTAGCGTTAAATTCAAGCAATTCCAATTGCATTTTTGAATTAAAACGAGTATTTCATGAATTGTTTGAAAGGATTGTATTACAGCTAATTGGATTATTTGCCCTGTTTCGTTAGCGATTTCTATTTCAGGATGTTCCATCCAGGGGTTAAGAATATCAGGTAATTGGGAAGATATAGACTCAGTTGTCCAAATTGCAGGAATAGAGAGATTTTCAATATGCTCTTTGTTTTCTGTAATTATCCCAATTAATCCTATGTAATTCAACTTTCCCGATTTTTCTTTTTCAATATACAAGTATAATGCTGGCAAGGCTTCTGCATGTAATTGGGCAGTGTTTTTTTCTAGAATAGCATAGGTATTTGATTCAGAATTGATTTGGATATTAGGATGAATTCGTAATCCATTAAATGGTTTCAGAGAAAGATGCATGTCAAGGCAAATTTACAAACATTCAAAGAAACGGAGGAGAGTCAGATGCATAACCTGTGATGTAAAAAAAAATGGCTCTACGCCATTAATTGTGGGTAATTAAATCTTAGAAATACCCTGTACAGTAGTTATAAATCTTCTACTTAGTTTATGACAAGTTTAGACCCTCTCCCTTCCCTATCCATTGGAGAGTGCTTCAACCCCACTGGCTACAACAATTGTATCCAGAATTTTATTAAATTCAACAAAGTGGAAATATACTGAATTGGGTGGGGGTGAATCATTTACCATTCCGAAATTTGGGAAAATGGTCATATCAACCCCACAAAAAAAGGCGTAGAACCAACAGTTTGGGGCAGGTAACAACCCATCAGCTTTAGTGAATTCATATCTATTTAGTATAAGCTATCGCTTAAACACACTACTTCTGCTGACTTCTTTTCTCTTGAATATGTCGGAGTATTTCTTTTTTGAATTTTTGTTCGGCACTAAGCATTAATAATGCCTTTTTGGGGGAAAGTGCTTTTGCGATTTCTTGCACATATTTTCTTTTTAAGCCAGCTTCTTTTTCCTGTAAATCTAATATTTCAGATAGGTGAACTTGGGCTTTTTCATCAGACATTTCATTTATTGTAGCTTTAAAATCTTCCTGCAGTTGGCTGCGATGGTTTTTTCTAAGGCTAGCTTCCTCTTCTTTAAACCGATTAAATATCGGCCAAAAGACAGTAGCCTCCTGTGTGCTAAGGCTCATCTCTCTTGTGTAAAATGCAATGCGCATAGACTCCATCTGTTCCTTTTGGGTGCGCATATTATTGTCTTGAGCATAAATATTTCCTCCAATACAGGCAAAAATTAAGAGGACAAAGAAAACTGCATTATTCGGTATAGAGTTCATATTCTGATAGTTCGTTTAGTAAGATTTCTTGTGTTATTTCTTGATTGTTTTGGTTAATCCATTCATGAAGCTCCTCTTCTGAAGTAAGATGAAGTTCCTCCAAGATATAAGCCATTTCTGGATTGTTAGCTAGATTAGAAGTTGGATTAGATGACAGGTGAAAGGTTAAGAAGAAACAAGCTGCTGCAGAACTTATCCAGGCCATTGAAATAAAAATACTGGCGGCTATTTTAGGGCGCGCATTGAATTTTTTTACGGCCTGAATTTTTCGCATCACCCGATTTTCAAACTGGGCATCATACCCTTCAGGAATAGGGAGAGGAGTCAGTTGACCTTTTAGTTTTTCTAACAAGGGAAATTGTTCGTTTTCCGGGAGAGGGGTATTTTGCCAATTCATTTTAGATAAGACAATAGCAAGAGGTGAAAGTTTAACCATTTAGTAAATGAGCTTCTACTTTTTGAGCTGCATGGTGATAAGATGCCTTTAAGGAACCTTCCGAAACACCCATGATTACAGCGATTTGAGAATAGGGAATTTCTTCAAAATAACGATAACAGAAAATAAGTTTTTGTTTAGGGGGCAATAGTTCTATTGCTTGCTCGAGTTTTTGGATGAGTTCAATGCCTTCTTCTGAGGTAAAACCGGAGTTTCCGGATAAATCAGGAATTTCTGAAATCGCAATATTTCGATTTTTTGCTTTTGAAATATAATTCAAAATTTCATTATGCGTAATTTTGTACAACCAGGTACTCAATTTAGCTTCGCCGCGAAAGTCTTTGAGATGAATCCATGCTTTTAGGAAAGTTTCTTGCAGAATGTCGTCACAATCCGCATGGGTGGGGCAAATTCTTCTAACCTGGGCATACAAGCTGGGTTGGAAATGGCGAATTAAATCCCGGAACGCCTGTTCTTGCGTTTTTTCTGTTCGAAAACGCTTAATCCATTCGTCATCCTGCCATTTTGGATTTATCATAACTCAAGTTAGACATATTGAACCTCAAAAGTTTAATGGAGCGATGAATTAATTTTATTTGAGGTTAAAGTCTATTGTATCTTGAAATAGCACTCCCTCATAAATTTATTTTTAATTCATTGCTTTCAATAGCAATGGAGTTATTATTTTTATAGCATTAATTCGTTTGGCATTCCTGTTGATGTTTTGGGGATTTGCCTTTTATTTCTGGTTGTTAGTCTTTTTTAGGTTTTATTGTTTTGGTTTTATGAAGAGTGCAATTCTTGCTTTATCTGTTATTGCCCTATTTATGGGTTCATGTGGGCATATTCCGCGAGCCTTATGGTATAACCTACCTTCTGTTCAGGACAAAGGTCAAGAAATACGAATACCAGCATCGGGAGAGCCTTGCAATTACGAAACAGAACAAAAACCACTTGATGAGCCTCGAAAATGGCTGTGGACCCAAAAGAAAAAGATGCCCCGGTTTTCAGAAGAAGCCCTTAAAAAATCAGGAACAGATGCTTTCGTTATTGTAAAAGGAGATAGTCTTGTATTTGAGTATTATGGGAAAAAGTATAATCGGACGAGCCGATTCAACACCCATTCTGTGGCAAAGGTGCTTGTAAGTACTCTTGCAGGTGTTGCGTTGAAAGAGGGTAAAATTCGTAGTTTAGATCAGCCTGTAACGGATTTTCTACCAGAGTTAAAAGGCAAAGTAAGTCCAGAACTCAAAGTAAGAGATTTGTTACAAATGACATCCGGTTTGAATTTTAGTGAATTTTATTTTAATCCTTTTTCCTCTGTAACCCGCATGTATTATGGACGGCACACAGAAAGATTTATGAAACATATCCGTCAAAGGACAGCCCCTGGAGAACAATTTGCCTATAGAAGTAGTAATACCTGGCTGATGGCACGAGTACTGGAAAAAGCAACAGGAGTGAGCTTGGCAACTTATACCCATGAAAAGTTATGGGAGCCCTTATGTGTTCCGGCTGAGGCTGCTTTGAGGACAGACAGAAAAAATGGTACTATTTTGGGGTTTGCCGGATTCAATACCTCTGCAATAGGTCTAGCTCGCTTAGGACAACTGTATACTCATGGTGGCGTCTGGAAAGGCACGCGCATTTTACCACCCAATTGGACGCTCAGTATGTTTAATTCAGACACATTAAGAGGCGCTGTTCCTTTTTATCGATTGGGTTGGTTTACAGATTCCTATTATAAGGATTATTTTGCTGAAGGTATCTTTTACCAATATCTATATTGTCACCCATCCTCCCAAACCGTTGTCGTCAGAATTGGTGATGGGGCAAACGATACATATGACTGGAGAATGTCCTTTCGTGTATTGGCAGGAGTACAAGTAATGCCAAGCCCTCAAGAATTTAACCAAGGAGAGAGATTTAATCTTTCTGGAATTTATGAATTTGGCAAACGCAGTGATGGGGACACTTCCCTAACCGGCAGAAGAGTGAAGATTATAGGAAAGGAAAATTATTTGTCTGTAAAAGTATTACGGGATCCTGCTGCGATCCGTCATTTGACCAAAGAGTATAAAACCGACAAGTGTTTTCGCGTTTATAAAGAATCAGATAATCGTTTTTACGAACCCGAAACCTATCGAACTTTTGAGTTTTCATCTGATTCAGAAAAAATAACCTGGAATCGCAAGGAAAATAGTTGGGTATTGGAAAAAAGAAGGCGTTTGTAGTAGGTTGATTCTGGACCTTTTATTAAGGTAAAATATTAATTACTCCATTTTTATATACCAGAGTTGCCATGGTTAATTTCACCCATTTATCCTTGTTAATAAAAATTGATGGAGGAAAAGAAGGTTAATTATAGCCCCTACTTGTCATGATAAGTTAAGCGTTGAAGTTATACTGTAAAACAGGAAATAAGTTTATAAGCCAATCTTATCAATACTCAGAATTTTTAAAAAGTATTTTCTTCTCTTTTGAGGTTAGCTGTATGCTGCCTCTCCCAGAATAAGCAACCGGGGGTCATCTCACCACCGGGAGTTTCCAATTTCCTGCTAGATATAAAAATTAGGTTTTTTGCAAGGCAATTGGATTAATTAGGGATTGCTAGAAAGTAATCGTAAAAAAAGGGGTTTATCCTAAACCACAATTAAATATTCTAGCGTTTTTTAAAATTGACATTCAAATTATTGCCTGCTGTTTATTGGTTTATGTAATAATACCTTGTATTTAAATATCACTGATATGTCTGTGATTTTCCGATAGTATGGAGTTATTGAGAACGCCTTAATTACGCCTTAGGGTTAGAGAGCTATGCTTTCTTACATTCGTTACGATTGCATGTCCTGTTTTAATAAGAATTAGGGGTGGCTGTATCTGTAAAATTGACCAACGAAAGAGTTAATGTTACCCAAATTGTTTTCCTACAATTTAATTAATGCTTCGTAAAACAATTACCTGGTGGATGAGTGGTTTGCTTGTATAGGTTGTGATTTCATGGGTAAAATTAAACAACACGAACTTCCCAATCTAGTTTAATACAATCGATTCTTTATATTGTGTGATGATTGTTTGAAATTTAAAATCATCCTCTTACTCCATACAGACAATGCAATTTGTCTCATTAAAGCAAAAGTGTTAAAGTTTCCTCAAGTACGGATTGTAATAGGAGTATGGAGGAAATGTTTTAAGGGTTAATAGAAAAGCACTTGATGGTATTATATAATTCCCAACTTCTTCCTGGGATTCTTTTATACATAAAAGTACAACCCTCTGCCATTTCAGGGCCGGCACGCTTTTCAAATTTAACCATTACGAAGTTTTGATCCGGGGAAAATAAAGGAGCTGAGTATAAAATGAGGAAATTACCTTGGTCTCGTTTGAAAATTGTCCATGTTTTTTTATCCTTAGCAGCGAGTAAGACTTTGCAGGATTCTTCATCCAACATTCTTGCTTTTGGCAATTGGGCAGGGTCCCAACGGCGATTTTTATTGGATCGATATTGAATATACATGGAACGAATCACTTCTTCTCCCAGCATTTTTTCTATTCCTCTGAAAACAAAAGGGTTGGTTGCAGAAAAAGTACCATCTGGCAAATCAGGTATTGGCCGCAATTCTTGCTCATTCCACCGTAGTGCAGGCACGGCAGTGCGACAATTGTAAATAGCATGTAAAGAGATAAACCAGTTCAGGAATTCATAGACCTGAGTATCTCCAATAGGAGAGCGTTGAGCTTCCTGGGCTCGAATATGACAGGGAAAAATAAAGCCCATCAGTATCAGGAGACAACCTAAACGCTGTTTCATTTTCAATTACAAAAGCCTTTCTATATAGGCATTATAACTTACAAATAAACCGGAAGTTTACTTCCAAGACAAAACGATAAATTGTGGAAAAAATGTGGATTGTAAATAAAACTATTCACCGCGCCCAGGATAAGACATTCTGCGCCAAGCAGCAATTCCAAATCCTAACACCAACACAAAAGTACCTAACCAGAGTAAATTAATCCACGGTTTAGAGATTGCCTTCAGCACGATCCAATCTTCAGGTTCTTTGATTTCTTCAATTTGAAGGACTATTTTACCTTCTTCTGCTGCAACCCCGGCAAAAGTGAACCCCATGCCAGCCTCCTGCACAAATACAGGTAAAGACAAGGGTTGTCTATCCTCGATAATGAAGAGTGGTTCTGCGGTAAATTCTTTTCCATTTTTCAATACCCTCAGGCGTGCTTTAGCCACAAAATCATATTGAGCAAACTCTGGCACATCCTTCACTTGGACCAAAGTTTCAAAATAAACCAAGGCATTTCCTGTAACAGCGCTATCCCCTTTGGCTAGCTTTACGGTAAACTCTTGTACTTCTTCTTTGGCACTCTCAGGATCAGGAATGGAAGAAACATGCACATAAATATCTTCATGAGCCCTTATTTTTCTGTCCGGGTGAGCTAGGATTCCCATACTTTCATTCAACTCAGCTTCCGGATACAGAACAAAACTGCGGGTACTATCTTCCATAGCCTCAAACCTTACAGCATATAATGATCTGCTATTTAGATGCTCTGGCTTAATAATGGAAATGTTTTTCTCTGTGAATCGCTGAATTTTATCCAAGTCAAAGCGGATACTTGCTATTTTACTCGTAGAATCCTTTAAAAAAACTTCTCCTGGTAAGATTGCGGAGTAATCATCTCCAGTAGAATCCTCAAAGGCTACCTTTAGGGAAAATTCATCCCAATCTAATATTCGGTAATCTGATAATGGGGCTACTGCTTGCTTTTTGCCTAAATAAGTTAATCGATATCCTTTCACATATTTAGGGGTGTTTTTCAATAAGAGCACATTGTCGTTACGAGAATCTTCAGGAAACATACTTCCCAGTTCGCCGGGTTTAAAATTCACAGAAATGATGCTATCATACCCGGAGGAAAACAACATGCCAAGAAGCATCAAGGCAAAGCCAGTATGAGCTAAAGAACCGCCGACCATTTTAATGTTTCCTGATTTTTTACGAATCATTCCAATCATCACATCCAGGTTTGCAAAAATGGCAAACAAACCACTAATTAATAATAACTCATCCGCTAAAAACCAGAGGGCATATTTAGCAAACGAAACATAATAAAATATTTTACTACTTATCGTTTCGATATCACTTAATTCATTTCGAAGAGTTTGATTATATACAAACTGCCAGTCTGCCTGCATAATTACCAGTATAATAGCTAAAGCAGAAAACACTGCCAATGCGAATGGCCTATACAAGGCTTTAAGCAGTACCTGTTTTTCGATTTTATACCAAAAGAAAAATTGACCTACTCCTGAGAAAATGGCTATGGCAATACTAAACCAAACATTCCATAAATAATAAAACAAAGGATTTCGAGGGGCTAAGCTCAACCCAAATATTTTATTTAATACGGGAGAAGAGGTAAAAAATATAATTTCTATCGCAGCAAAGAGCACGACGGTTGCGGCTAGAAAAAGAAAGAATTCTTTTGTCCAAAGGCGTGTTTCGGATTTTGCTTCAGGTAAGCCATCTTTTTTACGAATCCAAACGAGTAGCACTCCGGTAAAATAAACGCCTAGCAAAACCAACAATTGACCAGATAACCCCAAGTCTGTAAACGAGTGCACACTGGCTTCTCCTAAAATTCCGGAACGAGTTAAAAAGGTGCTGTATAAAACGAGCAGGAATGTAAGTATGACCAGTAAATAGGCATATCGAAGCTGACTTTTCTTTTGATTCCAAGCAACGAAAGCATGCAAAGACCCAATACAGGTTAACCAAGGTACTAAGGATGAGTTTTCTACAGGATCCCAATTCCAATATCCTCCAAAACTCAAAGTTTCATATGCCCAATATCCCCCCATCAGAATACCTGTTCCTAACACTAATGCAGTGATTAAATTCCAAGGCGTGGCTTCCCGAATCCATTCGGTTGATTTCCCTGTTAACAATCCAGTGATGAGATAGGCAAAAGGGATTAATGTTGACGCAAATCCCAAAAACAGCGTAGGGGGATGAATGACCATCCAATAATTCTGTAACAAAGGATTTAGTCCATTGCCATTTGTAGGAATAAAATCTGGATTCGAACTAAATATTGGGGCATTGGGCATGGCTTCTCTAAGCAATAAGAAAGGGGAAGAGCCAATAGACCAACCGGCAACAGGAGTCAAAAACAGTACGAAACTCAAGCCCCAGAGAATAGTTAACACTACTCCGGGAATACTGCTTTTATACTTCCAATTAGATAATTCTATTACTAAAAGGTAAAATGAAATTGCTAAGAATATCGACCAAAGAATGGTGTAAATTCCTGTATCCTTTGCAGAGTCAGGAGTGATGAGTAAGGTTATCTGTTTAAAAAAGTCAATACCAATTCCTGTATAACCAGCCCAGACGGAAACTAATGCCAGAAACCCCACAATACTCCCAGCAATCTTGATTCTAAGGGCAGCCTTATCTGATTGAAGAAACAAGGCAAGCATCAAAACCAGTAATAGGATGCTTAAGAGAACCTGAACCCCTAAAGGCTGAATCCAAACCCCCAATAGCATGCTGCTCAACATTACCTGAACGGATGCTAACACGGCAAGTACCCCGGTTTTCCAGAATTTCCCTCTGAAATATACCACCAACCCCAATACTACATGCCAAAACGACCAGAGTAAAAAACTTCCTTCTTGTCCTTCCCAAAAGCAGGAAATCATAAAATGAACTGGAAGTTCATTGGAGGAATGACTCCAGACATAATGATACTCATACCGATGAAAATAAATCATCAGAAATAAAGTTACAATTACGGACAGTACCGATGCTGCATGAATCAGGAAGAAGGTATTTCCCATCCTTTTCCAATGATCTCCTTCCGGGGCAGGAGTTCTCAGGGTAAAGAAATAAGCAATGGAAGAAATCGCTGCGGATATAAAAGCCAAATTGGCAAAAGCTCGACCTAAACCTCCGGCCGAAAATAAAACATCCCAAATAGAGATTTCCATTGCTTATCGGGGAATATTAGATGGATGAATGGCAGGGTCTTCTCCAGCTAGGGCTTTATCTTCGTATTTGGAAGGACACTTCAGATAAATATGTTCGGCCTCAAAATGTTCACCCTTAAACTTTCCTTCGATAACGACCTTTTCGGCTGATTCCAAACTGGGCGGCTTGGGGTCGTGGTATTTCACTAAAGCCACTTGGCTAAGGGTATCCTGCAAGTAGAATGTGAAAACATCTTCGTCTGCATTATAGTTGGATTGTTCGCGATTAACCCAGGTTGCGACAACATGTACTTTGTCTCCGCTGGTTTTCGCCGTTTTAAAATCTGTATAATAACTTTGATTACTTAACTGGCTGGTAAGCAAAATGACTAAAAAAACGATTACCAAAATGAGGGCAATGAGATTTCGCGGTTTCATAATTTCTTCGACTCCTTTTCTTTCTGCTCCATACGGGAAATCCGTCGGTCAAGATTCCATAAAAACAAAATCATTCCTGAAAAAATAATCAATACGACTGTGAGTACAGTGAAAATTTTATCACTTCGAAATAGTAATCCTGCATCCGATTGCAAGAGTAAAGAAAACAAGATTAAATTATTCAGCATCAAACATTCGATTATATAACAATGAAAGGCGCACCCGGAGTTCAAGAATCCAGATAGATAACAACATAAACCCGAGAACCGAAGGATAAAACACCACCCGAAATTCAATACTTAAGCGAATGTTTTCCAATGGGTTTCCTTCATCCCCTCCAGGATGCAAGCCCCCTAGCATTCTGGGAAGAATCAAGGTAAGCGGAATTAAAGACGCTGCGGCAAAAATATTATAGACAGCACCTATACGGGCACGAGAGGAAGACTCTTCAATTCCGGCACGAAGAATAAAATAGGCGATATAAATCATCAAGGCAACTACCACCATGGTTTGCTTAGGGTCCCATGACCACCAAGCAGCGAATGAATCAGAAGGAATGAGTTCACGCCAAGTAACTCTTGACCAGATAATGCCTGTAGAAAGTCCTAATAATCCAAAAAGCATTCCGGTTCGTGCAGCCTCAGTCGCAACGGTATCATTGTATTCATTTCCATTAAGTAGAAATTTGATGGAATACACCACAGAAATCCCCATGAGTAAATACAGGGTAAACCACATGGGCACATGATAAAATACATTTCGACTGGTTTGAGCCATATTTCCTCCCATATCTGGAAGTTCGCGTAGTAAACCAAAAATGAGTGCATACCCAATCAGGCCAACAGCAAGAAATTTATATCCGTTTTTTTGTAAAAATTTTAGCATTACTTATTCCCGCCAAAGATACGGAAACAGGAGATATGAGAGCGTGATTGAAAGGAGAATCATCATTCCGGAAAAGAAAAAATCGCCTTGCATTAAAGAATTGTCCAGACCATCGAGGGCTATTCTGGACATGCGAATGAGCACATTTAAAAAAGGAATTAAAATCGGGAAGCCTAAAATTGCCATTAAGGCAGGACGATTTCCTGCTAAGGCGGAAATGCCAGAGATAAGAGTAAGTACAGAAGCAAATCCGGTTGACCCTATAACCACACAAAGGGCAAACATACCTGGACTTTGCACGGGAAATCCGGAAAACAGGGCATAAAGAATTAGGATAACCAAACTTAATGCAATCAACAAGCTTGCATTGTAAAGGATTCTGGCCAAAATCAACATTCCTGGCCCTGCCAGTTGATATAGATAATACCGTTGTCCTGGGCTTTCAGATAAAAAACTCTTAGCAGCAGTATTGACGGCAGCAAATAAGAGGATGATCCAAAAAATACCATTCCAAATAGCTGGGTTAACAGAGCGGCTCAAACTCAAGGAAATTATAAAAACCATGCAAAAAGCATAGAACAAAATGCCAGAAAGAGTGTATTTCTGCTGCCACTCCAGCTGCACCTCCCTTAGTAGCAGCATGCGCAACTGTTTAAATCCAACTAAACTATTGAGAGAAGTATTACTCACTCGCGATATACTTTAGGCAAAATGATATTCCGAAAAAAGATTCCTTTTACAATTTCATCCTCATAAGTTGTTCTTCCCGAAACCATCAAAAATACAAGAGCAGCGGGGTGTGCCCAAATCTGAACAACCGCTTCGGTTTTGCCATCTTCTGAGGACCAAGTTTCCTGCCAACCATGAGCATCCGGTATTGAAGGATGATTGGTAGGTATCCACTCTCCATTTGAAATCAGTCGATATTTATTCATCCATTTAACTTTCCATAAGATTGCCAAACTATCGATTGGATCTAAAATAGGCAAAGCTTCTGGGAAAGAATCTTCTGATGTTATTTCTACTTCTGGAGCAAAAAGAGGTTGATGAAAGCGAATAATTTCTGCTTGGAAAATATGTTTATCTAATCTTCCGGAAGTGTAGTATTGAATGGCATCATCTAGCGTATCAGAATATACTTCAAGGCTTTCTAAAGGAAAATGTAAAAAGCAAGCTGAATTTCCCATTTGAAACTTCTTAAATCGAGGCGGGGAAGATTGAGCCTGTAAGGAAGTAAAATTCCAGTTGAACGAAACCGAAATGCCCAAATAGAGAAGCACCCCAATTTGTCGCCCTGTGAAAAAGAAAAAAAATCTCTTAAAAAACGGAGCCAGAGTAAGATATGTACTGTTTTCTATGGCCATAAACAGAGAGGTGAATTGCAAAAATCCGTAAACAAAACCCAAGTTAACAAGCAAAACCAACTCTGATTAAAACTTTGGTAATGTGTGTCTGTCAATGAATTCATTCAGGCCTCAAAGATAAGGATAAACAAAGAATCCCGGTGAAATACAGAGGATTCACCGGGATTCTCAGCTATAGCATATTGAATTACTTTAGGAGAGCAGCCAATTCTGCAGCAGGCACTTCTTTTTTGCTGTAAGATTTAACGAGCTTCCAACTTTTATTATATACATAGATGGAAGGGGCTTCACTGTAGCCGAAAGAACGATCGAAGGTGTAATCGTTGTCTCTTAGGAAGTGAAAGTTTTTTCCAAATTGAGCAGAGAAGTATTTTTTACCAAAAGCAGTAATAGCTTCAATGGAGGCCGGGAAAGCGACCCATATCAGTTGAGCAGAAGCAAATTTTGTCACTTCAGCTTTGATTAATTGAGCTTGCTTATTACAATGGTCACAATCTGGATCAAAATAAACAACCACTACAGGTTGGCCCGGTTTCAGATTTGTCTGAGAAAATGTTTTTTTGGCAGCATCATAAAAGGAAAATTTTGGCAAATCTTGAGCAAAAAGGGAATTTGCGGAAACAGCAACGAGTGCGAATAAAAACAAAAGGGTAGCTTTCATAACTAAAATTTTGAATTGAATAGCAAAATCCTTGCCATAACCTTAATCCCTGTGAAGCGAGAGTTTTGATTTAATCGATTGTATTAAGGAGTTGGACACGACCAAACCTCTCAGTTTGGCTTTAACCAATTCTTTAAAGGACTTTTCAATTTCATACTGTTCGAGGCAATACTCACAATTATTTACCTTTTCCATAAAATCCTTGTCCTGAGTAACATCTTGGTCTCCATCAAGCATAGCTTCGAGTTTTCGGATGATATCCTCGCATTCGGTATCAGAATAAGGAGAGCCCTGCTTTCGCAGTCCGGCGCCGAGTTTTTCTTTCATAAATTATCAGGATTTGTTTGGGTATAACTCTTTTTATTCGATTTCGGTTTCCAAAGCTGGAATATCTACCAGCTCATCTTCTGTAGAATAGCCCATTTTACGGGCATACTCGGCCAGTTGATCTTTCAGGAGTTTTCTGGCTCTGTGAAGTCTGGAACGGACTGTTCCAACAGGGATATCTGTAATTTTGGCAATTTCTTCATAACTAAATTCCTCAATATCACAGAGAATAATGACTGTTTTAAAATCTACAGGAAGTAGATTGAGGGCATTGGTAATTTCATCCCCTACTAGACCTCTGAAAAGTTTGTCTCTTAAGTCAATGGATTCAGACCAAGAAGAAATTCCGGTATTTAAAAAGTTCTCAGCTTCTTCATAGTCTATTTGGGAGGGTTCTTTTGAGTTTTTTCGGTAATTGTTAATGAAGCTGTTTTTGAGAATTCTGAAGAGCCAAGCTTTTGCATTGGAACCTCTTTCAAAACTTTTAATGAAGCGATAAGCTTTAAGAAAGGTATCTTGAACCAAGTCATTTGCATCATCCTCATCATTGGTGAGTCTGAAGGCAAAGTGATACAAGGGTCGAATGTGAACCATCATTTCCGATTCAAAAAAAGCATCTATTTCAGCTTTTTCTGCGGGTGACATTGTTTCATCTGGTATCATAGAATCGGTTAATTAATGGTGTCGATAATTCTTTGTCTTCGTATGGCCTCTTGTAGGAAGATTTGCTGACAATTGACTTCTTTTTCTCCTTCACGCTTTTTCAGCCTTCGATACATACCATCAGTACCTAATATTCTTGCATTAACAGTATCTTTAAATCCTATTTCTAACACATTTAAAATATAGGATTTCAAGTCAGAACTTTCAACGGGAAACATAACTTCTATTCTTCTATTTAAGTTCCTTTGCATCCAATCAGCGCTTCCTAAATACAACCGCGTATGGTTATTACAGGTAAAAGAATAAATTCTGGCATGTTCCAGAAACCTTCCAACGATACTTCGAACGGAAATGTTTTCGCTAATATCTTTCATTCCCGGAATTAAACAACATATTCCACGAATAATCAACTCAATTTTCACCCCTTTGCGAGATGCCCGATATAAGTGCTGAATCATTTGTGGATCAACCAAAGCATTCATGACTAATCGAATTGAGGAAGGGTTTTCGGTCGTATGATGTCGTATACATTCATGGAGCATTTTTACAAAACTCTCCCTGAGATTTACCGGTGCTACAGAAATCTTACGCCATTTTTCCTGGCGAGAATATCCTGTTAGCATATTAAACAACTCAGAAACATCTTTTCCGATTTCAGGATTGCAGGTAAAAATTCCTAAGTCAGTGTAGATTCTGGAGCTTCTTACATTGTAATTTCCCGTACCTAAATGCACATACCGCACAATTTGATCTTCTTCCTGTCTAACGATCAAACAAGTTTTGCAATGGGTCTTCAATCCTAATAAACCATACACCACATTTACACCTACCCGCTCTAATTCTTTTGCCCAAACAATATTGGTTTCTTCATCAAAACGGGCTTTCAACTCAATCAAAGCGGTTACCTGTTTTCCATTCGCAACAGCATCTTTCAAGGCTTGTACAATTGGAGACTTTCCACTGGTGCGGTACAAGGTCATTTTAATGGCCATTACATTGGGGTCTTTGGCGGCTTCCTGCACAAACTCAATCACATGGTGAAATGAATCATAAGGGTGGTGCAATAGAATGTCCTGACTTTGAATAGCTTGAAAAATATTCTCATGTTTTACAATATGGGTATTGAGCGCAGGCGTAAAGGGTAAGTCTTTTAGCTCTGGATAGTCCAAATCCATAAGGCTCATAAACGAGGCAATATCTATGAAAGAAGAAATATCATAAACCTCTTGCTCTGTTAGTCCATTCATTTCCATTAAAAACTTTCTGGATTCAGGGCTAATTTTAGAGCTTACTTCCAATCGAATAACAGTACCCAAGCGACGCTTTCTAAGCTCCCTTTCGATTTGCTTGAGTAAATCATCTGCTTCAGCTTCCGATAAATCAATATCTGCATTCCGAGTAATCCTAAATTCGGACACACGGTTGATTTTCATATTGGGAAATAGCAAGTCCAGATGCTCTTTAAGCAGTTGCTCCAATAAAACAAAATCGTCTCCTCTGCGACTGGAAACCGGAATAAACCGGGGTAAGGATAGTGGCACAGGAACAACCGCTATTTTGTTTTCATTTCGCTTAAAGGGCGTCTTAAGTTCGACCAACAAATTTAATCCCAAGCTTCTTAGCTTTGGAAAAGGATGACCAGAATCAACAGCCAAAGGAGTGATAACAGGAAATATTTTTTCTTTAAAGTACTTTTTAAGCTCCAGCGATTGGGTCTGTGTTAGGGTGGTCGTACTTCTAATCCGGACCCCCTTTTTTCGCAATTCTGGAATAATATCTTCTGATATCAAATCAGATTGCTGCTGCACTAGGGGATGAAGTAACTCCGAAATAAGTTTTAAAGATTCACTCGGTTTCATCCCATCGGCAGCGGGTTCAAAAATGTTATTGTGTATTTGTTCCTTCAAGCCAGCTACCCGAATCATATAAAACTCATCCAGATTAGAACTGAAAATGGATAAAAATTTCAGTCTTTCTAATAAAGGATGACGCGTATTGCGAGCCTCCTCCAGAACGCGTTCATTGAATCGAATCCAGGAAATTTCCCGATTAATAAAATTTTTGGAGTTGGACAAACCTGAGGACATAGACTGGATTCTAGCGATACATCGTTAATTGCTTCCGGAAGTTTTAATTAATTTTTGTACTGTTTTTCCATTAGTTGAGGATACGGTCAATAGATAAATCCCGTCAGCGTAGGTGCTTAAATCCCATTGTGTACTAAATTGGTTTCCAGCAAAAACTTCTGATCGCATCACTTTTCCGCTCAAATCGGTTAGTTTCAGGTGCATTGTTTCAGTAAACAGATCTTGATCCACATTTAAAACAAACAAGGAACTACCTGGATTTGGCTGAATCTTTAAAACTGGAGGGGATTCCAATGAATAAGGGTCTGTATTTACGATATCACTGATGGCAAAGTTAAAATCGTTGATATCAAAAAAGATGTTGTTGGCACACTCTATTCTTAAGCGGCAGGTAGAAATTGGCGCACTTACTGCAGGCACTGGGACAGAGGCTACTCCATCGTTTTCTGTGTTACCAACTACTTCGAAGAAATTGGCGCCTCCATCGGTAGATATTAGGATATTGACCTTGTCACAGGAAACGGGTGCTGCTTCTGTTCCGGCAACATCCCAAGTCACAACTGGCCAAGCTCCCTGATACCAAACGACTCCAGCTGTGTTGGGGTCTGTTACTTTAAAAGGACCAGAATTGGCAACCACTACCTGAGTGGCAGCATAACAAACGCCTCCACCCCCCATCTTGCCATCCCTAGCAGCCAGTCTAAAGTTTAAGGTCTGGGCTGATTGAGGATAATATTCTCCCTTGATACCTGTAGTGGACCCTCCTAATACAACAGAAAGTTTTGGGAACATGCGGTAGGCAATAGTATCCGGAGCATAACTACGAAAATAAGGAACACTCCCTGAGTTCCAATTGCCGCCACTAAGACCTTTGTCGAAACCTTCCCAAGAATACAGCAGGGCATCCCCATCGGCATCCGTAGCAGAACCTTCTAATTCAAATGCCGTTATCTTGGGAATCGTAAAGGAAACGGGTGCGTCTACGACAGGCGCATTATTGCCGGTATTGGAGGGTGCTGCGCAATTGTTACCCGTTGAAACATTCGAAAAATTTACAAGTTCATCATAACTGATTGCATGAAAATAAGGAATACTATTGGAAGCTAGGTTATTTGCGCCACCGCATAAGCCTGCATATGCCATAATGGTAATGCCGCTTCCCGGTTCCATTGAAGTGCTGGCGCTCCGATTTCCAGAGCATGAACCTGTAAGGGCATTGAAGGTATGTCTTCCCCCAAATTGATGACCAATCTCATGAGCAACATAATCGATGTCATATGGGTCTCCAACCGGCACCGGACTTCCGGTAATTCCGCTGGCTTTGGAAGAGGTGCAAACGCAAGCCAGACTCGCTAAGCCTCCCCCTCCCGTACTGAAGGTATGACCAATATCATAATTGCTAGATCCAATTGTTCCTCCAATAACTGACTGACTTTCGGATATAAGTGTTCCAGAATTATTGTTTCCATTGAATGGGTCAGTAGCAGGATTGGTAAATAAGATACTAGAGTTATTGGAAATCAACACCAGTCGAATGGAAACCTCAGATTCATATACCCCATTCACTCTATTGACCGTGGTAACAACCCGGGAAAGCACCTGTGATACGGTAGGGGTGCTTGTTCCGGTGGCTGCCTGAGCATATTCTCCGGTGCAGGCAACTGCCAAGCGGTAAGTTCTAAGCCTATCCCCTACGCATGCCGCGCCGGCGACTTTTGCGCTTATTTTTTTTTTTGAATCAGATTCCTCAAATTGTATGGCAGGCTTTTGCTCACCCTCCTCCTGAATCACACCCGCCTCAGGAATAATTAAATTTGGATCCTTCTCAAAATCAGTAGTAAAGTAAACAATGTAATCTTGGGTGTTTTCAGTTGCATAGGGATCAATGAAATAGTCTCCTTTGGGACTTCGAATAGAGGCATGCACCCCAAAATCATTATAATCTAATTTTCCATTGGCGTATTTATCGCTTACCCCTTTAAGGTTGTATGTTCGAATTTCTGGAAAAGCCGCAGCCAACTCGGCTTCCATCATTGGTGCTTCCACTACTTTAAATGTTTGCAATTGACCGGATGGATCAACCAGCTCAATGAGCGTTTCAGATAGGTGAATTGGAACTGATTTTTCATTTGGCGTCGATGCCAGAATTGATTTAAGTTTCACAAGATTTAAACGCCAGGTTTGATATCTCTTTGGAATTATCTGTCTTTTTCCATTTGAAGGAATTTCAGATTCTGTTACCTGGGTCCAATAAGATGAAGTAGTGTTTTGGGCAAAGGCAGGATAAAAAAGTACAGAAACAAACAGAGCAATAACTGCAGTCAGGCTAAATTTCATATTACGTATTTTCTTTTGCTTAACGATTTGAACATATCAATCGAACAAATTTAGCTAAAATTGCAATTAGGGAATGTGTGGTAAAATTCAAGAAATAAACCATTAGGGATTAAATTCTGCTAATGTGCTTGCTGGCTTATTGTTTTTTAGTAAGGAATTCAAGGTTACTGAGAGGATGTATGATATAAAACGCCCTAATACAAACAAAGTTTTATTTGAAGGTTCATTACAAAAAAGTACGTGAATGTTGTTTCCATTCTTCCTTTGGATTCTGATATTTGGTCAGATTTGGAAATTTTATTTGGTTCAAGAGGGGCTTGCAGCGGGTGTTTGTATATGAACTATCGTTGTTTGAAAAATTACTTTGAGTTAGGGAAGGGGGAAATCTATCCAAAGCGGCTACAGGAAAAAGATGAGGAGGTAAAATCTACTGTTTTCTTGGCTTATAAGGCTGGTATTCTGTTCGGTTGGATTTCAATTGCACCGAAGTCAGCGTTTCCGAGAATGCAGAAATCTCGAATCATGTAAACTGATTTTGAAGGAGAAGTCAGGTGCAAAACCTGTTTAATTATAAGTGCAGGATAAAGAGGTTTGAGTTTGAGTGAACCCTTAATAAAAGCGGCAGTAGAGTATGCTTTTCAAAATGGAGCTGACTTTGTGGAAGCATTTCCCTCGGTAGTAGGAGCTCAAATACATTCCCCTCCCTATATTTAGAAAGGTTTGCCGGGAAATAACATAATAAAAGGCATCGAAATTATTAGCAAACCATCCAATAGTCAAAGGGTAATGAGGAAGGTAAGGCAATGCCGGTTAAGGCAACTTGTTTAGGTGACTTTTAAAGAGGTCTTTCTCGAAAAAAGAAGGGGTACTTGAAAACAAAAACCCTCTCGATTGAGAGGGTTTTGCAATGGTTAAAAAAGAACCGATTATTTTTTATCGTCTTTTACTTCTTCATAATCAACATCCGCTACATCTGAAGGTTGATCTGCATTGCCTGGAGATTCTCCGCCTTGTGCTTGACCATCTTCAGCATGGAACTGCTGCCCAGATTGTTGTTGTGCATTGTATAATTCTTGAGAAGCAGCACTCCAAGCAGCATTTAATGCAGTCAGAGAGGCATCTATTTTTACCAAATCTCTGTTTTTGTGTGCGTCCTTCAACTCAGTAAGGGCCGAATTAATTGCAGATTTATGATTTTCAGATAATTTATCTCCAAACTCGGTTAGTTGTTTCTCGGTTGTAAAGATTAAAGTATCTGCCTGATTCATTTTTTCAGCTTCTTCTTTGCGTTTACGATCGGCATCAGCATTGAGTTCGGCTTCTTTTTTCATTTTTTCGATTTCGGCATCACTCAGGCCTGTAGAGGCTTCGATTCGAATATTTTGAACTTTGTTGGTTGCCTTATCTTTGGCTGTAACACTCAAAATGCCATTTGCGTCAATGTCAAAGATTACCTCAACTTGTGGAACACCTCTGGGTGCAGGGGGAATTCCATCCAAGTGAAAGCGACCTAATGTTCTATTGTCTGAGGCCATAGGTCTTTCTCCTTGAAGCACATGAATCTCAACGGAAGGCTGGTTGTCTGAAGCAGTAGAAAACACCTCAGATTTTTTAGCAGGAATGGTGGTATTGGCTTCTATCAATTTTGTCATTACCCCACCCATTGTTTCAATTCCAAGAGAAAGAGGAGTAACATCTAATAGGACAATTCCTTTTACATCTCCAGAAAGTACCCCACCCTGGATAGCCGCACCGATTGCCACTACCTCATCCGGATTTACTGTTTTGTTTGGGCTTTTTCCGAAGAAATCTTTCACCATATCCTGCACTTTAGGGATACGGGTAGAGCCTCCTACCAGAATGACTTCATTGATATCATTGACGGTAATTTTGGCATCTTTTAATGCCGCTTTACAAGGCTCCATACAACGCTTAAACAACTTATCAGCCAGTTGTTCAAATTTGGAGCGGGTCAAGGTTAGCTCAAGGTTTTTGGGGCCTTGATCCGTCATGGCTATATAAGGCAGGTTTATTTCAGCTTGAGTTTGATTGGAAAGCTCAATTTTCGCATTTTCAGCTGCTTCTTTCAATCTCTGCAAGGTGCGAGGATCTTTGCGTAAATCGATTGTTTCTCTTTGCAAAAACTCTTCTGCCATCCAATCGATAATGATCTTATCAAAGTCATCTCCTCCTAGGTGGGTGTCCCCATTGGTTGAGAGTACTTCAAATACTCCGTCCCCTAATTCAAGGATGGAGATATCAAAAGTTCCTCCTCCCAAATCGAAGACGGCAATTTTCATACTTTTATTTTGCTTATCGAGACCATAAGCCAATGCGGCAGCAGTGGGCTCGTTTACAATCCGCTTCACTTCCAATCCGGCAATTTCTCCGGCTTCTTTGGTAGCTTGACGCTGAGCATCGTTGAAATAGGCAGGTACTGTAATGACAGCTTCTTTTACTTCATGACCAAGGTAATCCTCAGCAGCTTTTTTTAATTTCTGCAACACCATGGCAGAAATTTCCTGAGGCGTAAATATGCGATCTGCAATTTTAACTCGGGCAGTATTATTATCTCCCTTGATGACATTATAAGTTACTTCAGCAATTTCGTTTTTTACTTCTTCAAAATTGCGACCCATAAATCTCTTGATTGACGCAATCGTATTTTGGGGATTTGCCATTGCTTGTCTTTTGGCAGCATCTCCGATTTTTCTTTCTCCTTTTCCTTCTTCAGTAAAGGCTACTACAGAAGGAGTGGTTCTTTTTCCTTCTTGATTCACGATCACCACCGGTTCATTACCCTCCATCACAGAGACGCAGGAGTTCGTAGTGCCGAGGTCAATTCCGATAATTTTTCCCATAATCTTTTAAAAATGTGTTTTTGCTTCCGGATGTTCTAAATTTTTCCGTTTCTCCCATTTAACAATACCAATGCCACAGGAAGTTTTCTGCCAAAATGACATATAGGCTGCTGCACCCGATAGAATTTTTGCAATTTTGTGGTCTATATGCTTGCAGACCCCTCCGATATCCGCCTCAAATCTCCAGAAGAACTCAAAACCATTTTGCTGGAAGCAGGAGAACCTGCTTTTCGTGCCAAACAACTTTATGAGTGGATTTGGAAAAAAAATGCCAGTTCCTTCGCAGAAATGGCCAATCTAGGCAATAAACTCATCCAATTCCTTGAAGCCAACTTCAAACTCAATAAAGTGAGCATCTATACCGAGCAAAGAAGCTCAGATGGTACCGTAAAGTTTGGCTTTCAACTTTATGACGGAGAAAAAGTAGAAGGAGTGCTCATCCCAACCTCCACCCGAATGACTGCCTGTATTTCCTCACAAGTTGGTTGTTCTCTTACTTGCAAGTTCTGTGCAACAGGATACATGGATTTAAAGCGCAATATCTTGTTCTATGAAATCTATGACCAGGTAGATTTAATTCGTAAAAAAGCCCTAGAGTATTATGGGATTCCCCTGAGTAATATCGTGTATATGGGGATGGGCGAACCTTTGCTAAACTATAAAAATGTTTCGGAATCCATTCAGTTGATTACCGACCCTAATGGTATGGGAATGTCACCCAGAAGAATCACCCTTTCTACAGCAGGCATTGCCAAAATGATTCGCAAACTAGGCGACGAAGAGACTAAAGTAGAATTTGCTCTCTCGCTGCATGCGGCCAATGATGAAAAAAGATCCCAGATTATGCCCATCAATGAGCATAACAGTTTGGATGCACTCAAAGAGGCCTTGCAGTATTTCTATGAAAAAACAGGCACAAGAGTAACTTTTGAATACATCATTTTTCAAGACTTTAATGATGATATTTCAGACGCAGAAGAATTATACCAATTTTCCCGAGATATCCCTTGTAAAATAAATATCATTGAATACAACCCCATTAGCTGGTCTGATTTGCAAAACACCTCTGGCAACAGGATGCATAGGTTCAAAGAATATTTGGAATCCAAGGGAATGATTGTCAATGTGCGCCGGAGCAGGGGTCGTGATGTGGATGCCGCTTGCGGTCAATTGGCTATTAAGGAGAGAAAATGATTATTACGGGGAATATTTACCCATAAACCTTTACTCCTTTTTAAACTAATACTTACTCTTCGCGATTATCTTCTCAACTTTGCGGTATGAATTACCTCTCCGCAGAGAACCTGAGCAAAAGACTGGGAAATCGAACCCTGTTTGAAAACCTAAAATTTGGCATTGATAAAGGGGACAAAACAGCCCTCATCGCCCGGAATGGATCCGGCAAAAGCACTTTATTCAGAATTATTGCAGGCTTAGAATCTTCGGATACAGGTCAGGCGGTTATTCGCAAAGACATTAGAGTGGGCATTCTTCACCAAGAACCAATCTTTGAGGAAGATAAAACCGCTTTAGAAAATATTTTATCTGGAGATTCTCAGTCTGCCAAAGTATTGCGTGAGTATGAATATTGGCATGAGCAAATGATTGATCATCCTGAGCAACTAGAAGCCCAAGAAAAACTTCAGGACCTCATGCCCCAAATGGAGACACTTCAACTCTGGGATTTAGAATCTAGAATTACCCGAATTTTAGATCGGTTTCGCATTCATGATTTGGGTAGAAAAATGAGAGAACTCTCCGGGGGGCAAAGAAAACGCGTAGCTCTCTGCCGATTAATCATTGAAGAACCGGATCTCATTCTTTTAGATGAGCCTACTAACCATTTGGACATAGAGATGACAGAATGGCTGGAAGAATGGCTCAGTGAATCTGGAAGAACCTTTTTACTCGTTACCCACGATAGATATTTTTTAGATCACATTTGTACCCGAATTTTAGAAATCGACAATCAGTCCCTTTATTCCTATCCGGGCAATTACAGTTTGTATCTGGAGAAAAAAGCTGAACGAGAATACTCGGAACAACTATCGGTTGAAAAAGCGAGTAATTTGTACCGAAAGGAATTGGAATGGATGCGTAAAATGCCCAAAGCACGCACGACCAAATCTAAAGCTAGGAAGGATGCTTTTGAGGTATTGAAGGAAAAGTCGAAACCGATAGATGATGCCGGAAAAGTAGAGCTGGGCATGAAAATGAGTCGTTTGGGAAATAAAATCCTGGAGATGGAGCATGTCAAGAAAAAATACGGGGAGAAAACTATTTTGGATGATTTCTCCTATACATTCCGAAGGGGGGAGAGAACGGGCATTACGGGTCCCAATGGTGCGGGTAAATCCACTTTTCTGAACTTAATTCTAAATAAAGTTCAGGCAGATTCAGGAATTATCTCACCAGGAGAGACCATCGTTTTTGGCCATTTTTCTCAAGAAGGAATTCAGCTACCGGAAGACAAACGGGTAATTGAAGTAGTAGAAGAAATTGCTGAGTACATTGAGCTTCCAGATGGCACTCAAATTAGTGCATTGCAATGGCTTCGAAAGTTTTTATTCACGGGAGATATGCCCTATTCCTATGTTTCACGCTTGAGTGGAGGGGAACGCAGGCGCTTGGCATTGGTGATGATTTTAATGAAGCGCCCGAATTTTCTTATTTTAGATGAGCCTACGAATGATCTAGACTTGGACACCTTAAGTGTATTAGAAGATTTCTTAATGGGCTTTGGTGGATGCTTGCTGATAGTATCTCACGATAGGTATTTTCTGGACAAACTGACAGACCAATTGTTAGTATTTGAAGGAAATGGAATTGTGAGATCCTGGAATGGGACCTACACTGCATTTCGGGAGGAGCAATTACAGAATGAAAAGGAGAAAAAGCGACAGGAAAAAATTGAAAAGTCACTGCCTGTGGCGGATATGCCTTCTGCTACCCTAAAAAGTAAATTAAGTTATAAAGAAGTAAAGGAATTGGAAACCATTGAAACCAGAATGGCTCAATTGGAAGTAGAGAAGTCCAATCTAGAATCTCAGTTGCACGAAACAGGAGCGGATTATGCTGCACTGGAAAAACTATCCTCTAACATTAAAAAGACTCAGGAAGAATTGGAGTCATTAACTGAAAGATGGATGGAGTTGGAGGAAAGGAAAAATTAGTGATAAAATTGATTTTGGAGATAGGCTGGGTGCATGACCTCGGTTACTGGTTTTTGCCCGCAGAGATTTATTACCCGCAGATGGCGTAGATGGCGCAGATGCTTTAAGAATAATTTTAGGGCCACATCGCAAGGCAGATTTTTGGGGTTTTGCCCGCAGAAGGCGCAGATACCGCAGATGCCTTAAGAATAATTTTAGGGCAACATCGCTACGCAGATTTTGGGGTTTTACCCGCAGAAGGCGCAGATGGCTTAAGGATAATTTTAGGGCAACATCGTTAGGCAGATTTTTTGGGTTTTGCCCGCAGAAGGCGCAGAAGGCGCAGATGGCGCAGATGCCTTAAGAATAATTTTATTGCAACATCGCTAGGTAGATTTTTGGGGTTTTGCCCGCAGAAGGCGCAGAAGGCGCAGATGTCTTAAGATTAATTTTAGGGCAACATCGCTAGGCAGATTTTGGGGGCGGGTTATTGTTTTGGTTTTTATTGAAAATTTTCTCTCTCCGAGATGTATTTTGCAGATTACACTCTTTGCAATTAAGGAAGTGTTATTATCTACTAATGGACTTATGTTTTTAGAATTCGCAATCGTTCAAAACAGTCATTTTATTTGTTTTGTCTGTTTTTAACTTTCAAGGCTAGATTGAGAAAGTATTAAGACAGACCTCATACTTGGTGATTTTCAGGATCAGGATAAAATCCCAAAACCAGCTAAGAGTATTAGTGCTAATTTAATTCCAGTGCAGGTATTCCGGGGCTATAAATATACAAACAGGAGCCTCCTTTGATTTCATCAATAATTTGAGTGGCCTGATCTTCTGGTACTGCCGGGCAGCCCAAACTGCGTCCTAGTCTTCCATTGTTTCGAATAAAGGATTCACTTACATAGTCAGCACCATGCAGAACAATTGCCCGGTCAAATGCTCGATCATTAATTCCTTTTTGCAAACCAGTTAATTGAAGGGAGTATCCGTGTTTTCCTGAATAGGTATTTCCTGTTAAGTAAAAACCCGGACTGGACTGAAAAGATCCTGATTGGTTAGAAAAGGATTGAGCAAATTCTTCTCCTGTATTCCGTCCATGAGCTACATAAGTTTGTAAGAGTAATTTTTTTCCAGGAACATCAATCAGGAACAAGCGTTTTACATTGGCTGACAAACTAAAATCAGCTACCGCTAGTCTACTGGAGTTTTGCAAACTATTGGTTTGCTTTAATAGCAGCCAGCCATCTATGGCTTGATCAAAGGCAATTTTACTCAACCCTTTATTCTGCAAATTCAACTGTGTGTATAGTTCATGCAGCTGGGAGAGATCTTCCTTATGTTTTAAAGTGGTGGTACCTTCTGGGATGAATCCCCAAATGGACAGTATGGAATAAAAAACGAAACCTAAGATACTAGACATGCAATGAGTTATACGTAGTTTTAAGTATTGTGTTATACTCTTGGAGGATTTCGCTTGCGGCAAGCCTTTTTACTCCGGAAATAATATCTGCCCTGTTTTTGAATCATGCTTATAAATATCTTCCCGAAAGTGTATTTGTCCTGAACCATCTACCCAAGAAGTGAAATAAGTGATGAAAACAGGGACACGCTCCCGGAGTTTCACTTGAATTTCCCGTGAACCTTCCATAGCAGTTTGAATTTTTTCCTCTGTCCATTCTGGATCTCCCTTCAATAGTTCTTTTGCCAGGCGTACAGGTTCCTGAATCCGGATACACCCATGACTAAAAGCTCGAATAGGTTCTGCAAATAAACTTTTAGCAGGCGTATCGTGCATGTAAATATTATGCTCATTGGGAAAAAGAAACTTCACTTTACCCAAAGCATTATTCCGACCTGGTTTTTGTCGGATATTATAGGGAAAAGACCGTCCATTGTACTCATTCCAATTGATTCCGGATGCAGGCACCACAGTTCCCCCTCCTGTGTAAACTTCCATATTCTGACTGGAAAGATACCCGGGGTTATTTCGAACTTTTGGAAGGATTTCGTTCACTAAAATACTCCGAGGAATATTCCAATAGGGGTTAAATACCACTGTTTGAAGCTGATTGCTAAAAATGACCGTGCCTGTTTTTTCTCTGCCTACCACAGCTCTACAAGACCAAAGTAATTGTTGATTTTCAAACACCATGAGTCGAAAATCCGGAATGTTCACGGCAAGATATTTCCCATTGGGCTCTGGCGGCAGCCAACGGCATCTTTCCATATTAATTAATATCTGACGAATTCTATCCTCCACAGAATAACTCATTGCCCGAATCGTCAACAAATCGGGAATGCCATTCTCATATAAACCATGTCGTCGTTGAAAAGCTCGAATACCTAGTGCTAAAGTAGTGTCGAGTACAGGCAATTCTGAATTCTCTGGTAAATCTCCAAGTATAAATAAATATTTTCGCAGGTCGGTCAATACACTTGCCGTATCTCCGGATTTTAGCCTTTCTTCAGGCCATTCCATTGTGGGCCAGCCCCCTGAATCTTTAATTTTCTGATACTTTCCCAACGATTGCTCTAATTTTCCATGTTGGGAATAGACTACTTTGCGTTGAAAATCGGAATGATCTGCGCCAAACAAAAACTCACTTAACAATTGTATCGGTTTTTTCCCGATTCCAGGAATATGCCAACCTGTTTTTTGGCGTGATTCCTCTGAAATGCCGACCCAATGTTGGTTGGCATAATTTAAAAACAGCAAACTCAAAGATACCTCTACCTTCAAAGCCTCTTGAATAAAACCAGAATCAGAAGGAGTAGGAAGATTTTCCATTTTTTCGGTAATCTCCAACACCATTCTGTTCAAGTTGGTATCTGCAGGCTCGTGTCCATCCCGACTTATTTGCAATAAATAATCGGCGTATTCTATTCGCTCACCATTCTTGAACCAAGCCAAATGAAATCCAAAGCGGCGGTACCAATCAATTAAATCTTGCTTCCAAATTGAAT